>CAYMYR010000088.1:0-9605 GCA_964394715.1 uncultured Smithella sp. | reverse complement strand
CCGGAACCCCTTCTGGATGCCATTAAAAAATTCAAACCAAATTTTGGAGCGCTGGTTCCGACCATGTTTATCGGCATGCTGAATCATCCGAACATGAAAAACACGGATATGACGTGCTTTAAGGGTTTCTTCGCCGGCAGCGCTCCCCTTCCCGTGGAAGTGATCCACGATTTTGAAAAAACAGCGGGATCCGTCATCTGCGAAGGATTCGGCATGACGGAGACCTCTCCTGTAACCCATACAAATCCCTTCGAAGGCGTCCGTAAAATCGGCAGCATCGGTCTGCCCGTTTCAGATACCGAATGCCGGATCGTCGATCTGGACAAGGGTGAAGTGGATATGCCCATCGGCGAACCGGGTGAAATGATTATCCGCGGTCCGCAGGTCACCAAGGGCTATCTGAACAAACCCGAGGAAACTGCCGGCCTCCTGCGTGACGGATGGTGCTATACGGGCGACATCGCCACGATGGACCAGGATGGTTATTTCTACATTGTTGACCGGAAGAAAGACATGATCATCTCGGGCGGATATAATGTTTATCCGAGGGATGTGGATGAAGTTTACTATGAGCATCCCAAAGTCATGGAAGCCTGCTCCATCGGCATTCCCGATCCAAAGCGCGGAGAAAACATCAAGCTGTTCGTCGTACTGAAGGAAGGCGAAACCGCGACAGCCGAAGAACTCATTGAATACGGTAAAACAAAACTGGCCACCTACAAGCTCCCGACGGAAGTTGAATTCCGCAAGGAATTGCCAAAATCAACGGTCGGCAAGATTCTGCGCAAGGAACTGCGGGCGGAGGAACTTGCTAAAAGGAAAAAATAGGATCTGACAGAGACGTAAAAAAGGCCGGTGTTCGAATCTAAAAGAACACCGGCCTTTTTATTATTGCATTCATGCAGAATATTCAAAGGGCCCGTAGCCTGCAGGGGACCTATTTAACAGAAACCACCGGACAGGGTGCTTCCAGAATAATATACTGCGCGTTTGATCCAAAAAAAAGTTTGCCAACCTTGGATTTTTTCTCAATACCGATAATAATTTCATCCATTTTGTGGTCTTTCGCAAAGTCCACAATATCTTCGCCTGGAGTCAACCCGCGGACCAGAATATGCGTTTCACAGGCAATGCCCTCGGACTTCATGGTTTCCTTAACGTAGTCCAGTTGTTTTTCTATTTTATCCAGATCCGGCCGCTCTTTTTCTGATACGCGTTCCATAGAGCTTGCAACATACAAGGTAGCATTAAACGCTTTAGCGTGCTTGCGGGCCACGTCCAGAACTGCTTTGTCAACATCCAGTCCGCCGACATATGCGACTAATATTTTCATTTTTTTCTCCTGCTTTCATACCTTGAAGTTGATTAAATGTACAATTTACGGACCACACCCTCCTTTTATTATAAAAAAACCTTCCTTTGATGTCAATTGGTTTATCATCAACCGGGTTTCTTTATGGGACATTTACCGAATTATCTTGACACGCATTCATAGGAATCCTATACTTTTTTCGTCTATCATAATAGAATTTTACGGTGTTTCCCGAAAGGAATTTGGACTGATGAACATCGTTGTCTTAAACGGAAGCCCCAAAGGCGATCTCAGCATTACTCTCCAGTATATCCGCTACGCGGCAAAAAAATATCCAAATTCTTCCTTTCATTATTTCCCGGTGGCCCAGAACATCAAGAAACTTGAAAAAAACGAGGCGGCCTTTCAGGAAGTAGTAGCCGCTGTGAAAAAAGCGGATGCTGTGATCTGGTCATTCCCTCTTTACTTTTTGCTGGTCTGTTCCCAGTACAAGCGTTTTATCGAACTCATCTTTGAAAGAAAACAGGAAGATGCATTTTCAGGTAAATATGCCGTCTCTGTGTCCACATCTGTTCATTTTTTCGATCACACCGCGCATAATTACATTCACGGCATTTGTGACGATCTGGAAATGCATTATGCGGGCGGGTATTCGGCGGCCATGTACGATTTGATGAAAAAACCGGAAAGAGCCCGCTGGCTTGCTTTTATCGACAATTTTTTCGATGCCGCGTCCCGCCGCATTGCCACACCGCGCGTCTATCCGCCGATTCCCGTAAACAATTTCATTTATCAACCAGGACATCCCCGTACCACCGTGGACACGGCAGGTAAACGGATTCTGATCATGAAAGACGGACAGCCTCCAACCGGCAATATCGACACCATGGTGGAGTCTTTTTCCCGGAACTTTCGTGAAAATGTCGAGATCGTCAACCTGATGGATATCGACATCAAGGGAGGATGCCTGGGATGCTGCAAGTGCGGAATCAATAATACCTGTGATTATCAGGGCAAAGACGGATACATTGATTTCTTCAACTCAAAAGTCAAACCGGCGGATATTGTTGTATTCGCAGGCGCCATCCATGACCGCTATCTTTCCTCCCGGTGGAAAATGTTTTTCGACCGGTCTTTCTTCAATACCCACATGCCGGTATTCAACGGTAAACAGATTGCGTTTCTGATTTCAGGACCGTTGAGTCATAATGATAACCTTCGCCAGATTCTTACGTCCTATGCAGAATTTCAGGAAGCCAATCTGGCAGGTATTATCACCGACGAAGCGGGTGATAATCAGCAGGTTGATCTGCTTCTGTCTGAACTGGCAGGCTCACTGGTGCGTCTGGCCGGCATGGGCTTTGTCATGCCCGTAACCTTTAACGGTGTTGGCGGAAGAAAAATTTTTCGCGATGAAGTTTATGGTCCCCTGCGTTTTGTTTTTCAGGCGGATCACCATTATTATAAAAGCCACGGCTTTTACGACTTCCCCCAGAAAAATTTCAAAGTAAGGCGTCTGAATCTGATCATGACACTGCTCACGAAGCTCCCTCCCTTCCGCAGAAAATTTTTAAAGATTCTCAAGGAACAGATGGTAAAACCAGTCAAATATATCGCGGAAAACAGATAATCTTTGCGGACACAACCATAAGTCCCGCTGAATGAATCGCGTTACAATCGCCCAGGATTTAAAGATTTCATTAAAAAAATATTATATCTGCATATCACAAAAAGGTAACGAAGAAGATATGAGCCGACCTGTAAAAATGGTATTCCTGGATGCCGGCACCGTCGGTAGCGTGAATAATCTGGCGGAAATTTCATCGCTGGGAGATTATGTGAGCTATGAATTAACTGACCCGACCCTCCGGGTCGAGCGCATCAAAGGGCATAACGTGGTCATTACCAATAAAGTCGATATCGACCGCGATATAATGGAAGCCTGTCTGGAACTGGAATTGATTTGCGTCACCGCAACCGGCATAAACAATATCGATCTGGACTGCGCCTCCGAAAAAGGAATCACCGTGAAAAATGTCGCGGGCTATTCCACCGAATCCGTTGTGCAATGCACGTTTTCCATGCTGTTCTATCTGCTGCATTCCAGCCGCTATTACGATGATTTCGTCCAGTCCGGACAATATACGGCAAGCCATGTGTTCACGCATATTGCCCGCGAGTTTTGGGAGCTCAATGACAAGAACTTCGGCATTATCGGCATGGGCACGATCGGCAGGCGGGTGGCCGATGTCGCTTCAGCCTTTGGCGCAAAGGTTTTCTATTACTCAACATCAGGAAATAATCTGAATGTGAAGGGTTACCAGCATCTTCCCCTGGAAGAATTACTGTGCAGGGCTGATGTTGTATCCGTTCACTGTCCCCTGAATGACAGGACAAGAAATCTTCTCACCGAAGAAAAACTGCGGCTGATGAAGCCCTCTGCCTATCTTCTGAACATGGGCAGAGGCGGCGTTGTGGAAGAATCGGCCCTGGCACGGGCAATTGACGAAAGCTGGATTGCCGGAGCGGGGCTGGACGTTCTTACTTCCGAACCCATTGCACACAACAGCCCCCTTTTAAAAGTTCGCCGAAAGGAAAGATTATTTATTACTCCCCATATTGCCTGGGCAAGTAAGGAAGCCCGACATCGTCTGATCACCCGCACGGCCGAAAATATCAAAAGTCATTTTAAACTTTAACAGCAAAGGATTCATGGGCATTGCAGAAAGCATCCGTGCCGACAGCACCTGATGCTTTGACGGTGATCTCCCCGGCGAGCTACAGTATCTAATGGTCTGTGTAAGGGCACTTCTGATTATTCTTCATGTAAGCACAGTCCCTGTTGCATGGTTCTACATGAACCGTCACTTCACTGTCCGAAACAGCTTTGATAATATCCTGCTTCAGGTCGGAGGTGATCTGATGGGCATGCTTTACGGAAATGTGTTCGGGCATTACCAGGTGGATGTCCACGAACTGCTTGCGGCCGGCCGATCTTGTCCGAATATTTTTAAAATCGCAGTACCGGTCATAGTGAAACGCCAGTGCCTTAATAACGTCCATCTGGCTGGTTTCGCCAATGGACGCGTCCAGAAGTTTCATATAGGCTTCCTTCAGAAGCCGCACGGACGGCACGGTAATCAGCGCGCTGACAAGCAATGTTGCGACAGGATCAACATATTGCGCGAGCGTCAAAAATCCATATTGATGGAGAATCATTACCAGGGCAAAGGCCAGGGTAATGGACAGAGAGATGTATCCTTCCAGACGGAAATGCAGCCCCTCGGCTTTGAGGGCCGGTGAAGCATGCTTTTCACCGAGTTTCATAATGAAGCGGGAGCCCCAAAAATTGATGATGACACCCAAAAAACTGGTGCTCAGACCGATGACAGGTGAATGCATTCCTTCGCTGGGGTGAACAAGATTCAGAATGGCCTGAACAGACATCGCCAGCGCCAAACCAATCAGCACCACACCTTCTATGGCTTCGGTGACATTTTCAACCTTGCCGTAACCATAGTTATGGAAAAGGTCGGCAGGCTTATTTGACATTTTGATTGCGTAATAAAGGATACCGGATACGCATAACGCTACGGCTGATATTCCGAGATCAGCGGCAACGGCAAGCGAATTGACAATCAGCAAGGTAATCGCTTTAATGACAAAAAGGATTACATTGCAAATCAGACTGACCCGGACCGCAACCATCATTCCATCATTGTTTTTCATGCTATTTTCTTACACCGGTTCCCAATTTTAGACAAATATAAATTTAGTGGTTCGATAAGATGTCTCCATCATCTGACAGCCGTCGGCCGGAAAGGCGGACGCGCCAGGAAAGCCAGAAAAACACAAACAAAAAGAAGCGCTGACGCGGCAGCGAAGGGAATAACATAATTCCCCGTCAGGTCATAGAGAAACCCGGCCAGCACCGGGCTTACGGCGCTCACCAGCGTCACTGCAAGAGTTGTCCAGCCGACAAGCCTGGAAAAGTATTTACGGCCGAAGTAGGCTCCCATAATGTTGGGCAAAAGCACAATCATGCCGCCAAACCCGATTCCGGTAAGGATTGAATAGAGATAAACAAAAAAGATTCCTCTTGCGTTCAAAAGCGATACAATACCGAGGCCCATACAGCTCAAAAATACGGCTGCCAGATGCCGGCCGTCAAACCGCATCCCAAGAACGCCGCTGACCAATCTACCCAGAATGCTCATTCCCAGCATCAGCCCCAGAGCTGTGGCCGACACCATCGGAGAATAATGCAAATCGTGCAAGTAGGCCACCTGATGCGTCGTCATCATGTTATGGACAAACAACACGACGGAAAACGAAATCAAGAGCAGCCAGAGAGCAGCCGTACGTATACTGTCGTATACGGTCCAGTCCGCAGACGTTGAATATACGAAACCCTGCCCGACGCTTCGAAGGTTCTCGAAGGAATTGCTCCCCGTCAGACCATCCGGCACCTGCCCTTCACTCTCCGGTGTATCGCGAATGATAATTCCAGCCAGAACAACCGCCAGTAAAAGATGCATCGAAGACAGGCAGACCCATGCCCATCGCCACCCCAGGCAGGAAATGAATGAGATAATCATTGGTGGCGAAAGAAATCCACCAATACCACCTGAAGCAAAAAGCAATCCCAAAGCCAGGGATCTTTTCCTGATGAACCAGTGATTGATTACCGTCGTCATGGTTAAAAATTCAGAAAAGGCCAGGCCAAGCCCCCCCCCCATCACGCCAAAAAAAAGATAAACTTGCCAGATTTCCCGGACCTGAGACATGCCGAGCAGACCAAGCGCCGCGAAGATATTCCCAAAAATGACATTTTTACGAGCGCCAAACCGGTCAATTGTCCATCCAACCAATGGCCCAAGCAGCCCGCCGGTAATCAGAAAAAGCGTGTAGGGACCGGACAACGCAGAACGGGGCCATCCGAAGGCTTCATTCATCGACGGAAGAAACACACCATAAGCGTAAGTAACATCACCACAAATGCATCCGTACGCCAGCATTGCGCCCGCAAGCGTTGACCAGCCCGAAAATTCTTTTTGTTTGAGGGGAAATGAATTGTTCATGAATCACTACACAAGACTGCTGAAATTGATTTAAAGTATAAGAAGAACAGTCATTGCTGTCAATAAATTTAATCGAACATACCGATATTATTTCATTTATTTTATATTTCAAACGACAGGAAAAAGAGATAGAATCATATAGCAATTTTCAGCATTAAGACGTCTTCTAAACAGGAAAGGTTCAGGTTATGACAGGATCGGATGTTTTAGTGGTTGTGCCTCACGGGGGCGTTGTGATTCCGCCGGAGATCTCCCTGGAAGATCTGACCGATGACTTTACCTCTCTTTTGAAAAACGTTGACTGGTTTACGCAGTGGCTTTACGATTTCCGCGATATTCTCTCCAACCGGCAGCTGGTGTTTCCATACTGCAGCATCCTTTTGGACGCAAACCGGGACCCCGCGGAAATCGACGAGTGCGTACCGGTTAAGGATGTATTCGGCCGTCCGATCTACCGCAGTGCTTATGAACCTTCCGCTTCCATGCGGGCGGCATGGTCGGACAAATACCTCAAGCCCTTCCACCGCAGCATCGAGGAAAATATTTCCGCCGGTGCAGGATTGATCTTTGACGGGCATTCCACTGTAACCGCCCGCGGTGTCGCCGACAATCAGATCGACCTGATGAATTTTCAGCACACGGACCGCGATGAAAAGCCGCTTTATTACTGCCCGGACGTCATTGTGGAAACTTATGCCGCCGAGCTTCGCAAACAGCTGCCCGACGTCCAGGTCACCGTGAATGCATCGGAGTATGTCATGGTGCACGGACATGTGTGCGCGGCACATTCCGTAAACGCGGTAAAAAGAATCGGCTCGCGTGCACCGGCATTCATCCAGGAAACCAACGAACGTCTCTTCAAAAATGAAGACGGGACACCCAATGTCGGACAGATCAACCGGCTGAGGCGAGCATTTGCCGAATCACTCACACGGACTATCCAGTCTCTCCAGGAATCGCAAAAAGTATCGATGATTGATCTGCATATCGGCAAACAGGTTTACGACTACGACTGCGGCGTGCAGGCACTTCTGAACGTGATGACCTACTACGGTGTTGAGGCGGATCGGGATGAACTGGTGCAGGTGCTGGGCACAACCGAGGAAGGGGGAACGCCTCCCCAGGCAATGATCGCCGCCGCCCAAAACTACGGGTTCGAGGTAAAAGCCGGAACGCAATGGTCGCTCAACCAGGTCAAGCAGTATGTGGACGCCGGAACACCGGTCATCGTTCTTTTACAGGCCTGGGCGGACCATTACATGACACTCGACGACTGGCGACGCGACTGGGACAACGGACACTACGCGATTGTCATCGGTCTGAACAAGGATGTTTTGCTTTTTGAAGACCCCGCCACCATTCGGCGAACATGGCTACGGGAACGGGAATTCCTGGCCCGCTGGCACGATATTGACACAAAAACCTCCGAAAAATACGAACATTTCGGCATGGTCCTTCTGGGGAAACAACCTGCCAAGCTGTCCCTTGAACATATGGATTGAGACGCCGGGAATAAACAGGGCAAAAACACCATTGGCATTCGGTTGCGATTTGAGCTAATTTGTATACAATTAATGGATATCATTTATTTTACTTCTACTTTGTCTTGTTAAACGAACCAGGAGACATCCGATGCCTGTTCCATCCAGAACAAAACTAATCGAAGAGAATGCCTTATTAAACCAGCGAATCCGGGAGCTGGAAAAGTCGGAGAAGGAGCGCAAGAGAGCGGAAAAACTGCTCAGGCAGAGTGAAGAAAAATACCGTCTCCTTGCAGACAACATATCCGAACATATATGGATCATGGATCTAAAGTTGAATCTTACCTATATCAGCCCGTCCGTGGAAAGATTATATGGATACACCCCGGATGAAATCAAAAAGCTGAGCATGAAAACCTTCTTCACGGCAGAATCCTATCAAAAAATTATCGAGGTGTATTCAAGGCAACTTTCCCTGGCCACCGGGAATACGACAACGACACCTTCAGAAGGACGCTACGTCATGGAACTGGAGGCCTACCATAAGGATGGTCACCAATTGTGGACCGAAAATCGTTTAAGTTTCATCCGAGATGAAAACGGAAATCCTACGTCCATTTTGGGAGAAACCAGAGACATAACCGAACGCAAACTGGTGCAGGAATTGCTGAAAAAAAGCGAAGAAAGATACCGAACTATTCTTGAAGACATCCAGGAAGGTTATTTTGAAGTTGATCTTGCCGGGAATTTCACCTTCTTCAATGAAACTCTTTGCCGGGTCAGCGGGTACTCCAGGGAAGAATTGATGGGCATGAATAACCGTCAGTACACGGACAAGGAAGAGCAGAAAAGAGTTTATGAGGCATACCACAAAGTCTACACGACAGGGGAACCCCTCAGGGAATTAGTCTGGGGGATAAAAACAAAGGGTGGTGTTATAAAATATATTCAAGGATCCATATCTCTGCTTAAGGATTCATCAGGTCAACCAACCGGTTTCAGAGGAATTGCACGCGATATTACCGAGCGGAAAGAAACGGAAAAGTTGCTGCAGGAAAATGAAAAACGCCTGTATGGCATCACCACGCACATCCCGGGAGTTGTTTTCCAGTTTTATGCAAAGGACAGCGGCGAATATGGCATAAGCTACGTCAGTGAACGAGTCTCGGATATCTTTGAAGTGCCGTTCGAAACGGATTTGGATTCCCTTTTCCCGATATTCTTCTCTCATATCCATAAAGAAGATCTCGACAGATTTACGGCATCGGTCCAGAACGCGGTGAAAGAAAGCTCTCCCTGGGACTTTGAGGGCCGATACATCAAACCATCGGGGAGAATGTTCTGGTTCCGCGCCATGTCCACACCTACACGCCATGTCGATCGAATTGTCTTTGATGGAATCCTGCTGGACATTACCGCGCGCAAACAGGCAGAAGAGGCCCTTCGAGAAAGTGAGAGGCTCTATATGCAATTGGTTGACACGATGCCCGACATTGTCGTCCGCACCGACCTCATTGGCAGGATCCTTTTTGCAAATGACAATGTAATTAGAATAGGCGGCTACCGTATGGAAGAGGTGGAGGGACGCAATATCCTTGAATTCATTTCACCTGAGGATCATGACAGGGTAACCCGGAACATCTTGCGGATAGTGGAAGAAAAAAAACAAGGTCCATACGAATACCATCTCGTCACGAAAGACGGCAGACAAATTCCTTATGAAGTCATTAG
>CAYMYR010000087.1:0-9691 GCA_964394715.1 uncultured Smithella sp. | reverse complement strand
AGCCGCAGGCGAGTTTTGTCATTACCTTTGGCAAGCTTTAGATTTATTCAATATGCTTTTAGGCAAGCGAAAAGCATATTTGGGCAACAGGTCGTTACAGGCTCAATCCGCATTCTGGACAGTTTCCGTCATACGGGAGTGTATTTCCCCTCCCGTGTTTCTTCAGTGTGAAACAAACGCCGCGCCGCTCTTTTTAAACTTAAATGATTTTTTAACATAGAAGTGATCATTTTCCAACAGTTATTCAGTCCCTGGCGTGATCTACGCCCCTGCTTCACCTGTCTTTTTTGTTGATTTATTTGCGCCAATAAGTTTAAAGAAAACATAAGATAAAAGGATGTGAAAGATGCCCATTCGCTATTACAGCACCAATCGTCATGTGGACGCTGTAGAGGGAATTACTCCCTTTACTGAAGACGTGTCTTTTCAGGAAGCACTGCTCGCCGGTCAGGCGCCGGATGAAGGTCTGTTTATGCCTGACAGGATTCCGCAGCTATCCATGAGTGATATCATCGCGCTGCGCGACAAACCCTACTGGCAGGCCGCCCTGCTGGTATCCAGCGCTTTTCTGTCCGAGGAATTTCCGTCCGACGTGCTGGAGTCGATCGTAAAGGACGCTTATAATTATCCCGTGCCTCTGGAAGCGGTCTATCCCAGGGCATTCATTCTTCGTCTTGATCAGGGACCGACTGCATCCTTCAAGGATTTTGCCGCCCGGATGATGGCAAGGCTCATGAGCCATTGCCGTCCTCACGGGGAGCGGCTCAATATTCTGGTAGCGACCTCCGGCGACACCGGCAGCGCCGTGGGTGAAGCATACAAAGGGGTCTCGGGTATTGACGTGAATATTCTTTATCCGGCCGGTGAAGTGAGTCCGATGCAGAAAAAGCAACTCGACACCATCGGCGGCAACGTCCAGGCGCTTTGCGTTAACGGGAAATTTGACGATTGCCAGAACCTGGTGAAGGAGGCTTTTGCCGACCCGGAGCTTGCCTGTTTCAATTTGTCATCAGCCAATTCGATCAATTTCGGACGCATTCTGCCGCAGATGGTTTACTACGTTTATGCTTACGCGCAGCTGGCCGGGGCCGGAGAAGAAGTCCTGGTTTCCGTTCCTTCGGGTAATTTCGGAGACGCACTGGGCTGTGAGTACGCCAGAAGAATGGGACTGCCGATGGCAAAACTCATTATGCCGACCAACGAAAACGACGAATTCCCCGTATTTTTGGAAACGGGAAAATATCAGAAAGTGTCGCCGTCGCGGGCCTGTATTTCCAATGCCATGAACGTGGGACACCCCAGTAATCTGGCGCGTTTTTTTGAATTGTACGGGGGCACCGTGGATCGGTCGGGACGTGTCCACCGATACCCCGACCTCGATCAGATGCGCCGACATATTTTTTCCGTGAGCGTCTCAGATGAACAAACCCGCCGGACCATCAAGAGTGTTTATGAGCGCTACCATGTCATTCTGGAGCCTCATGGAGCTGTTGGCTGGGCGGGTCTTGAAGCCTACCAGCAAAAAACAGGCGACTCCAGGCTGGCCATTTGCCTGGAAACAGCCCATCCGGCCAAGTTTCCGGACGAAATAAAAGAGCTTCTGGGGATCGAACCGGAGCCTCCGGAGAGCATGAAAGATCTTGCCCGTCGGGACGGCAGCGCCATCAACATATCCAAAGATTTTGCATCCTTTAAAAAGTATTTGCAAAGCCACTTGAAGATCAGGAAGTGAACAATTCGCAGTTTCATTTTTTTTGAAAGGTCAGGGTGATGCATGATGGAAACGGACATCTATTATTCCGAAAGTAGAGAACTCTGGCAATACACCATGGAACAGGATCTGTACCCGGGTGAGTTGATTATTGAAATAGCGCGTTTTTTCGTGGGGGCTCCTTATCGTGCAGGCACGTTGGATACGCCGGGCAGGGAGAATGTGGTCGTCAATCTTACTGAATTTGATTGTGTTACTTTTATGGAAACGGTCCTTGCGCTTGCCAGGTGTGCCTCATTCGGCAAGCTCTCACCGGCCGAATTAAAAAAAGGGATAAAACATATCCGTTACCGTCAGGGGATCATGGACGGCTACGGATCGCGTCTGCATTATTTTACCGACTGGCTTTATGACAACGAAAAGAAAAAGGTATTAAAGGATATTTCACAAGACCTTAAAGGGAAACCCTGCCGCAAGAAAATAAATTTCATGACGTCGCACAGCGATCTTTATCCCGCACTGAAAAATTCTGCCATGGTTGACACCATGCGACGGATTGAAAGAAATCTTTCCCGCAAAACATTCCACATCATCGGCAAAAACACCTTCAATGCGGTAAAGGCCAAAATTCAAAGCGGTGATATCATCGCATTTGCGTCCGGTCTGGAAGGCCTGGACGTTGCTCATGCGGGGTTTGCCGTCCGGCAGGGAAATTCCCTGAAGCTTTTACATGCATCCAGTAAAGAAGGAGCTGTGGTCATTTCAAAGATAAGCCTGGCGGCTTACCTGAAATCAAACAAAAATTTTACGGGCATTTTTGTGGCGAGGTTTTGCCGGGGTTAAAGGGACTTTTTACTGCGGGCGGTCAGAGCTGAAGCTCCTTGCGATGACCCGGGCAATGTTCAGCATGTGCCGACGGATCGCTTTAGGTGATCGTCCGGGATAGTTCCTGAAAGTGATAAGCACTCCGTTTAAAGCCGCGAAGAAAGCATGGGACAAGGGCCGGACCGGTTCGGCCCTTTTCATTTTGTTGAATAGCCGGTCAAATTGATCGAAAATTTTTCGTTCTGCCGCGTTGAGTTTTTCAATTTTTTCCACCGAAAGCGAACCGTCAAGCATGAAGTGGGTCATCATTCTGAAGTACTGATCATTATCCATAAGATAGGTCACATAGGCATCGCTGATTTTTACGGGATCCGGGATTTTTGACTCTTCAATCAGTTTTTTCAATGTATCCGTAATTTCTCCGGCTCCCTGCAGAAACGCTTCCACAAAAAGCGATTGCTGGTCCGGAAAATAGCGGTAGATAGTGGCATGGGAAATGCCGGCTTCCCGGGCAATATCGCGGATACTGACTTCGTTGAATGGTTTAATGGCAAAGATGCGTTCAGCGGCCTGTATAATAACGGCCTGGCGGGCAAGTTTTGCCTCACTCTTGAGATGAGCAAAAGTGTTGTTGCGTTTCATGGTGTTGTTCTTCATAGGAGACACTCCATATCATAAATTATACCGGCGGTGAAAAAAACTTGACTATGTAACCATTGGTTTGTATAGTAACCAACGGTTACAGTTTCGTCAATCCATTTTACGGGCCGTCCGTTTCAAGAATTATTTCCGGAAATGAGGCGGTGATGAGAATAAGCTTCTTTTACAGTTCATTTGAGGAGGTCCCCATGTCGTTTGCAGATAGAAACAATCCCTATAACTTCAATGAATTCCTGGCCTGGCGCCAGGGTGTCGATTACTATCGTGATGATCCGTTTATTCAGAAAGTGGTTCGGTATTTTACGGGTGAGATTTGGGAGCAGGTTGATTCGGAAGCACGTGCCGTATCCGCCAAAGCGTCTTTCCGCTGGCGGGACATGGCCGACCGCATCGCCCGTCCGGAGCTTCGTCCCTTTATGCTGCATTATGACGGCCACCACAACCGCATTGACCGTATATGCAGGCCACGGGATACAGAAATCATGGAGAAAGAAATTTTTTCCGAGGCTTTCTTTGCCGACAGGACGCCGCCCTGGGTGAAACTGGTGAAGATGTTTTTGATCTACCAGAACGGTGAGGCCTGCGTGGCCTGCCCCATTACCTGCACGGAAGGCCTGGTGATGCTTTTGGAAAAATATGCCGATACTCCGGAGACAAAAGACATCCTTCGGCACTGTAAGGAAGGTATTGACGGTGATTTTGCAATCGGGGCCCAATACCTCTCCGAAATCCAGGGAGGATCGGATGTGCCGTCCAATGTGCTGGAAGCCGTCAATGAAGATGGAGTCTGGAAACTTTACGGGACAAAATTCTTTTGCTCCGCCACGCACGCGGACTATGCCGTGGTAACGGCCAAACCTCTAGGATCTGAAAAAGTGGGTTTGTTTGTCGTGCCATCATGGCTGGCGGGCAACAGGGAGAAAGAAGTGCGCAACGGCTACACAATCGACCGGATCAAGTGGAAAATGGGCACCAGCGAACTGACCACGGCCGAACTGACTTACAATGGCGCAGTGGCCTATCCGGTTGGGCCTCTGGACAAAGGCGTCGCCAACGTGGTCGGCATCGTGCTGACCTATTCCCGCCTGACAGTCGGGCTTTCCGCCGCCGCTTTTATGACGCGGGCCGTGCGGGAGGCGGAAAAATACGCCTCTTTTCGGCAGGCCTTCGGATTTCCAATCAACCAGTTTCCTCTCGTGGCCGTGCAGCTGGCACGGATTTCAAAGACCACCCGCCGGACCACTGCCGGAGCCTTCAAGCTGTACCGCGATTTTTTAAAACTCGAAGGAGGTCTGAAAGGCAGCCGGGGCAGTGATGAGCCGCTGCAGGCGCGCAGGAACCGCTTCAACGTCCGCGAACTGATCATGCTGCAGAAGATTGCCGCATCGTGGGACTGCACCGACGTGATCCGCGAAGCCATGTCTCTTTTCGGCGGCCATGGCGTGATGGAGGATTTCTCTTCACTTCCCCGGCTCTATCGGGATTCGGCCATCAACGAACTGTGGGAGGGCCCCCGCAATGTTCTGCTGACGCAGATTCACCGCGATTTACAGCAGGCGACTTCGTGGTACCCGCCGCAGGAATTTGTTGCCGAAATCCTCAAGGATGGTGATCCATCGTTGGTGGATGAACTATCGGAAGAAATCAGAATGCTTGTGTCCCATCCTCATTTGTTTCAACAAGACGATGTGACCATCGATGTATGCCGTCGCTTGGATTCCTTTTGCCAGCGATTATTCCATGTCTATCAGGATCTTGCCCTGAAAGAGGTGGAAAAATAAATTGAAAAAGGGGATAAAATAAAAAGATAGTTTTTTATCTGCCCGGTGACAGGCAGGATGACGAAAAAATATTATGTCTGGAATATACAAAGTAAGGAGGCCTTATGTTCGACTATTTATTGACTCAGGAGCAGATCAAGTTGCGTGATGAGGCAAGGGATTTCGTAAAGTGGGTTCCCCGGCAAATGGTCCTTGATATGGATGCGGACGTCATCAAATTTCCCAGGGAATTTCTCCGGGAAGCGGGCCGCCGGAACCTCTTCGGTTGCCGTTATCCCAAAGAGTGGGGAGGACGGGGTATGGACTGGGTGACAACAGGGGCGATGCTTGAGGAAATCGGTACCCTCGGATACGAGTTTGCCTGCGTTTTCGGCGTCGGGGCGGAACTGGTCTGCGATGCGATCATCCATCACGGAACCGATGCGCAAAAGGAAAAGTATGTAAGGCCGCTCCTGAAAGGAGATATCTTTGCCGCCGAGTGCCTTACAGAGCCCCGCGGGGGATCTGATTTCTTCGGAGCGACAACGAAAGCGGAAGACCATGGGGATTTCTTTCTCCTGAACGGCCAAAAAAGGTTCATTGTCGGTGGTGAAGGTGCGGACTATTTCCTCGTTTATGCCCGGACGAACTTTGAACCCGGTGTAAAGCCTCAAAAAGCGATCACCGCCTTCATTGTTGATCGTGGACCCGGCGTTGAAACAAAGTACCTCTACAATCTCATGGGTTGCCGCGGCGGCGGAACGGCGCGCCTCGTTTTCAAGGACGCGAAAGTGCCGAAGGAGAATGTTCTGGGAACCGTGAACGGGGCCTATGAGGTATTCAACACGATGATGATTCCCGAGAGACTGGGAACGGCAATCATGACGATCGGTTCGGCCCGTGTTGCCCTTGAAATTGCGACGCACTATACGACACGCCGTAAGGCGTTCGGTTTGCCCATCAACACCTTTCAGGGCGTGAGTTTTCAGGTGGCCGAGGGTGCCATGCTTCTCGATGCCGCCCGTTCCCTGGGTTACACGACGTGCAGGGCGGTTGATTCGGGAATGAATATCGACCGTGTCAGGCGGATGATTTCCGAATCTAAAAAATTTATCACCGAATCCTGCCAGAAGATTGTGCACAACGCCATGCAGGTGGTCGGCGGGATCGGCTACACGAATGTTTTCCCCATCGAACGCATTTACCGGGACGTGCGTCTGGCTTCTATCTGGACGGGGACAAGTGAGGTGATGTCGATGATCATTGCCCATGAGTGGTACCGAGAGCAGAAGAAGGCACGGGCTGAGGCAAAAATGAGAGATTTCGAAGCCGATGCTGCGGAAGCCTTCGCAGAGGAAGAGAAGATATACGAATAAACCGCCTTTCGGAGCATTCAAAACCAAAACGGCTGACGGGGGTATTCATGATGTCCGTCAGCCGTTTATACATCAAACAGCCAATCCTGCTTGACACACTCTCGAGAATATCGTTATAAGGTTTTCAATCCCGCTTGCGCGGGACGAACGCTAATTCTTCTCAGCTTGCTGAGAGGTGTTTGATTAATTTCTGGAAAGCCGGAAACCAACAAATGATGAATCTTGTCAAATCCGCAACTGAAGTGATAAAAAGCATTCGCGTTTATGATGTCCTGGACATGGCGATCATTGCGGCGATGATCTTTACGCTGCTGATGTGGTTCAAAACCAGGGCGTCCCGTTTTGTTTTCATCGGCATTCTGCTTCTGGGCGGTGTTTATCTGGTTGCCCGTTTTTTTCAGCTCTATATGACCGTTATCGTCCTTCAGGGGTTCTTCGGAATCCTTCTTTTTGTGCTTGTAGTCATTTTTCAGGAGGACCTGCGCGCCTTTTTCGAACGTCTGGCCATGCTCGGCAACTTGCGAAAAGAAGCCAGGCCTTTGTCGGAAATGGAAAAATCGGCCGGCATCATTGCCCAGACCGCGGCGAACCTGGCAAAAAAACGAATTGGAGCTTTGATTGTCATTGCGGGCAATGATCCTCTGGAAAGGCACCTCAATGGAGGGACGCCGCTGAAAGGCCTGATTAGTGAAACTCTTCTGGAAAGCATTTTTGATCCTCATTCTCCGGGACATGACGGGGCTGTTGTTGTCAAGGGAAACCAGATCAAGATGTTTGGCTGCCATTTGCCCCTTTCCGTGAACATCGACCGTTACAAGGGTATTGGTTTGCGCCACACAGCGGCACTGGGGTTGACGGAACGGTCGGACGCGCTTTGCGTGGTGGTGTCTGAAGAAAGAGGCACGATCTCGCTGGCGCTGGGGGAATCGCTGGCGGTAATATCCAGCGCGTCCGCACTGAATGAGACGCTGAAGAAATTTTACGTTGCGCATGCGCCCGTGCCAAAATCACGCCCCGTTGTGAGATGGCTTCGGGAAAATACGAAGGAAAAGATCATTGCCGTGGGGCTGGCCTGTATCTTATGGGTAGCTTTCGGTTATCAGCGGGACATTGTGCGGCGCGATTTTGTCGTTCCCATAGATTATAAAAATATTCCTCAGGGCTGGCAGATCAACGAACCCCAGAAAACGGAAGCAAAAGTCGTTTTTCAGGGGCCGGAGCAGGCTTTTCATCTGCTCAATGAGAAGTCCCTTCGCCTTTCGCTGGACTTGACCCCGATTGCAGAAAAAAAACGGGAGTTTGTCCTGAACAAAGATATGATCAATGCGCCTTCCAATTTGTCTGTTGAAGAGATCAGCCCGGCCAAAATCAGAATTTCCGCATCGAAGCTGGTTCCCGCGACGCTGGCGGTTCATGCCGCCACAAGAAACCGGCTGCCCGATGATCTTGTTGTGCAAAAAATAACATGGAGCCCGGTTTCTGTCAGTGCGATGATTGATTCCCGACTGAAGCCCGAGGAAGTCAGACTGGAAACGGAGCCGGTTGATCTGCAGAACATTTCGTCTAACGTAACTACTGTTATGAAAATTATGCCGGCGGCAGGTGTTTCTTTTCCGGATGACCAGGTGCCACTGGTGCGTGTGACCATCCGAATCAAAAAGAAGTAGGAGCAAAGGATGCCTTCCACAATGAAGAAAAGATCAAAGAAAGCCGGAATGGGGCCGGGGTCTTTAATCCACATCGGCAATACATACGGTGAAAAGTCAAGGATTACGCTTATACGCTATGATGAAGCGTCTCTGATAGAAAAAGAAATCAGTTCAGCCGAGGATTTGCGCGAAGAAAGAAACAGGCCGGGCGTTCTCTGGGTCAATATTTATGGTTTGCAGGAGGTGCAGTTTCTGGAAGAGATTGGCATGATTTTCGGCCTCCATCCTTTGACCCTTGAGGATATTCTCAGTACCGATCAGAGACCCAGGGCAGAAGATTATATCGATTATATTTTTGTCGTTCTAAAGCACATTCATAACCACGTGGATCAGAGTCTTCATGCGGAACAAATCAGTATTGTTTTGGGCAGAAATTTTGTCCTTTCTTTCCAGGAAAAGGAGACTGCGCTGTTTGATCCGATTTTCGAGCGATTGCGTGCTGCAAAAGGAAAAATCCGCAAGGCGGGTGCGGATTATCTTGCCCATCATCTTATGGATTGCATTGTGGACCAGTACTTTGTTGTGCTGGAAGAAATAGAAGAGAAAATTGAGCAGCTGGATGATGATCTGGTTCGTGACGCGACCCCTGCCAGACTGCATTCGATCCATCATCTGAAAAGAGAGTTGATTTTGCTGCGCAGATCGCTTTGGCCGCTGCGGGATGCGATCGGTTTGCTTCAGAGATCCGATTCGCCTCTGATTGTTGATTCCGATTTGATTTACTTTAAGGACATTTCCGATCACATCATTGCTATCATTGATACGGTGGACACCTTTCGGGAGATGCTTGCAAGCATGCTCGACATTTACCTTTCTTCCGTAAGCATGAAACTCAATGAAATCATGAAAGTACTGACGATTATCGCAACGATTTTCATGCCGTTGACATTTCTGGCTGGGGTTTACGGGATGAATTTCAAATATATGCCGGAACTTGAATGGCCATGGGGTTATTTTGGCATTTTGGCGGTGATGCTGTTGATCGCACTGGGGATGATTCTTTTTTTCCGCAAAAAGAAATGGATTTAACTGCCTGCCAAAACGGTTGCATTCAGTTTGAAAATATGCTCAATTCAAACAAAGAAATTTAAAAAATCAGGAGGCTACCCGTATGCAGGTATTTACAGCCAATGACATTGTGGAAGTTGCTGTCCGCATTGAAGAAAATGGTATTACTTTTTACAATTTCGCAGAAAAAATCGCTAAAACGGAAGACGCTAAAAAACTCTTTGCCCAATTGGCTCAGGCTGAGGCGGCCCATAAGCGGACTTTTGAGAAGTTGTTGTCCCAGATTGAATCCTACACGCCACCGGAGCGCTATATCGGTGAATACACCGATTATCTGCGCAATTACGTGGACAACAACCTAATTTTCACCAAAGAAGTCATGGACAAGCAGCTGTCCAAAGTGACCGATACCGTCGGGGCATTAGAATTTGCCATGCAGCGCGAACTGGATTCAGTTTTGTATTATCACGAAGTGAAGAATCTTGTTCCAGCGGCTCAGCATGAAACGATTGAGAAAATTATCAACGAGGAAAGAAAACACTATGCTATGCTCGTTGAGATGAAAAAGAAATACACCTGCTGATCAAACAGGCTTATCGCTGTAAAGAAAAGCCGCCCTTTGAGGCGGCTTTTCTTATGGTT
>CAYMYR010000086.1:0-10230 GCA_964394715.1 uncultured Smithella sp. | reverse complement strand
TATTGATATTATAAACAGGGAGGGGGAGCGTACATCGACTTTCTCTCCCTTTTTTAATTCGCCTCAATTTCTCAAGCGAAGCGAAGATAAATCGTAAAACTTCACGTTCAAAAAAGATTTTTCACGAAGTTTACAATAAACAAAACCGAAGAATTTGAAACGAGTAACCCGACAGGTTATGACACAGATATCTTTCCATTACGAAAACTAAGTTTAAAATTACTATTTATGAGTAAAATTACTCAGTCATTGAGTAAAATGACTTGAATTGACGTAAATCGTTTGATATAAGTGACTTATGAAATTTGAACGGCATTTATTAACAACTTTGAGAGATGTACTTTCCAGGCCGACATCTGTCATTCATGTTTTAATCGGGCCAAGGCAAGTCGGTAAAACAACCATTGCCCTTCAGCTTCAAAAATCTGTTAAAATTCCTGCTATTTACGCAACTGCAGACAGTCCTGTACCTTTGGATTTCACCTGGATTGAAACACAGTGGAAACGAGCCGTTACAGAAAGTCATGATTCAGAAGGCCCGGTTATTCTGATTCTCGATGAACTTCAAAAAGTAAAGGGATGGAGTGAAACATTAAAAATACTCTGGGACAGTCGTCTGAGCGGACCGGAAATCAGAGTGCTGATTTTAGGTTCCTCCTCGTTGATGATGCAGGAAGGTCTGACGGAAAGCCTGGCGGGAAGATTTTTTCTTCATCGCTGCAACCACTGGAGCTACAACGAATGCAGAGAAGCTTTCGGCTGGAATCTGGAACAGTGGATTTTCTTCGGCGGATATCCGGGAGCAGCACCATTTGTCAGTGACGAGATTTCATGGAAACGCTACATCACCGATTCACTCATCGAGACCGTGTTGGCCCGTGATGTGCTGCAGATGAGTAAAATTGCCAAGCCGGTTTTACTGCGTCACCTCTTTGCACTTGCCGCAACACTGCCGGCGCAATGTGTATCTTATACCAAAATGCTGGGGCAACTCCAGGATGCAGGCAACACGACCACCCTTGCTCACTATTTAAAGCTGCTTGAATCAGCATTTTTGGCGAGCGGACTTGAATTATTTTCACGTAACAAACAACGTAAGCGGGGTAGCAGTCCCAAGCTTGTGTTATGGAACAACGCGCTAATCAACGCACTATCCACACGGACTTTTGACGCATCCATCGCTGATTCCGCCTGGTGGGGCAGACTGGTTGAAAATGCTGTGGGCGCATGTCTTTGCAATAGCTTAAATTCAATTGAATATACTATTACCTACTGGCGAAAAGGCAATTACGAAGTTGATTATATCGTCGCCAGGGGTCCGGATATCCATGCTATTGAAGTAAAAAGCGGGATAGGTAAAAATTTATCCGGGTTAGCCAGTTTCCAAAGCCAGTACCCGGAAACCAAATCGCTAATTATAGGAGGACCAGGTGTTCCGCTGGAAGAATTTTTCAGCAAAGACACTGCACAGTGGCTGATTTGAATCCAGATTATGCAATAGACAAAAAACGCGTGACCCAAAGGGTTATGACACAGAAAAACAACGAATCTTTTTATTGCGTAATCTGGGTTAATAATTTCAATTCGTTAAGATTTTTCAAATACGTTCGAAATGATAATTTGAATAATTTAAGCCGCCCCCTGAGCGAAGCGAGCGGGGTTAGTTACACCTTATTCCTCTAATACCACTTTTCCCCGAAGTTCTTTTTTACGGGCCTGCTGATGTTTTGCGGCGAGGATTTTTTCTTTTGCGCGTTTACTTCGTTTTCTCTTTTGACGGCGCAGTTTCTCAATTTTTTCTTTTTCTTCTGCAATAAAACCTTTTTGCTGCGATTCAATTTTATCCAGCAGCAGACGGCGTGCAAGAAAGCGGTTTAAGGTTTGTGATCTTTCCCTCTGGCATTTTACCGAAAGACTGGTGGGGATATGCACGAGATGAACGCAGGAAGAACTTTTATTGACTTTTTGTCCCCCGGGGCCGGAGGAACGGATGAAGGATTCCTCAAAATCATTTTCGGAAACGCCCAGTTCCTGCATCCTCATGGCAAGCGCTTTTTCTTTTTCTGTGGACACGGGCATAACGGGTTCTGAATTAAGGGATGGAATAAATTTCGTCGTCTATCAGGTTGATCCAGTTTTCGGCCAGAATTTCTCTGGCTTCTTCCAGTTTATCAACGCCGATGATGACAATCGTTTCTTTTCCGATGCGGTTTATGGTCGTATAAAGATAAAGAATGTTGATCTCCGCTTTGGCCAGAGGCTTAAGAATGGCATTAATGCCGCCTGCATGCAGAGGAACTTCCGCGGCAAGAACGGGAGTGACTTCGAAGTTAAAGTTAAAGCTGTTCAGGAGTGCGGCGGCGCGGTCAGGGTCATTGACAACCAGGCGGACCCTGCTGTCATGTTCGATGCTGGCGGCCGACACGGCAATTGTGGCGATGTCTTCTTCATCCAGAATGTGGGTGAGTTTGGCGAAAGTGCCGGGAATGTTGCCCAGCAGAACGGAAATTTGTTTTACGGCCATAGTCTATCCTTGTTAATTCTGAACGTAATCATATCCGGCGGTAAACGCCTTACGGTTGATTTCGGCAAGTGATTTTTTCCGGCTTCCCATGATAAACTCCAGACTTTTCAGATAGATTTCAGGGGAAACGACGTTTGATTTTTTGATGAAGGCGCCCATCATCACAACATTGGCCGTGCGGCTGTTGCCCAGATCCTGGGCAATGTCCGCGCAGGGGATACAAATGGTCTTGACATCCTGACGAATCGGACGCGCATCAACGATCGAGGAATTAATGAAAATTGTGCCGTCTGATGCAACCTTGTTCTGAAAGGAAATAAGAGACGGTGAATTCATCACCACCAGATAATCGGGCTCCGAAGCCACCGGAGAGGCAATTTCTTCATCGCCCATGGCTACGGTGCAGTTGGCTGTGCCTCCCCGCATTTCAGCGCCGTAAGCGGGCAGATAGGTGACATGCAGTCCTTTGTTCATAGCTGCGTTGGCCAGGGAGATTCCCATCATCAGAACACCCTGGCCGCCGAAACCGGAGAAAAATACTTTTACAATCATAACGCCCCCTCCGCATTCTTCCTGATAGCGGCTATGTTGTCTTTGTAGACGCCGGGAGGGAACTCTTTGGAAAGCACATCATCAATCCACTTGCAGGAATCAACGGATGACATTTTCCAGTTGGTCGGGCACATGGAAAGGATTTCAATCATGGAGAAACCCAGGCCGTCCATCTGGCACTGGAAAGCCTTGCGGATGGCTTTTTTTGTTTTGTTCACTCCTGCGGGGGAGCTTACCGAGCATCTTTCCAGATAGGTAACACCGCCAATTTGAGAGAAAATCTCACAAACCTTTACCGGATAGCCGTCAAGCGTCTGCTTGCGTCCGGTTGGGCTGGTGGTTGTCCTTTGGTTAAGCATTGTGGTGGGAGCCATCTGTCCGCCTGTCATGCCGTAAACAGCATTGTTGATAAAAATGACGGTGATGTTTTCACCGCGGTTGGCGGCGTGAAAACTTTCCGCCATACCGATGGCGGCAAGATCGCCGTCTCCCTGGTAGGAGAAGACAACGCGGTCGGGAAGCGAACGCTTGATTCCGGAGGCCATGGCCGGTCCGCGGCCGTGAGGCGCTTCGATCATGTCCACATCAAAATAATTGTAGGCCAGAACCGCGCAACCAGCCGGCGGAACGCCGATAGTGATGCCGCGGATGCCCAATTCATCAATGACTTCACAAATAACGCGATGCGCTATGCTGTGGCCGCATCCGGGACAGTAGTGAAAGACACTGTGTTTTAAACTCTGCGGATGTTGAAAGACTGTTTTAGACATATCGATAATTGGTCCTTATAATCGCTTTTCAATCTTTTTTGTCGTACATTCTGGCGACAACGTTGGCAAGCTGTGAGGGGGTCGGCACCGCGCCGCCCGGCCGCCCGTGAAATTCAATGTTGGCATAACCCTGCAGTGCCAGGCGGACGTCCTCAAGCATTTGTCCCGTACTCATTTCAAAAACCAGGAAATTCTTAATTTTTGAAGACAGTGCACGCAGTTTCATCTCCGGAAAAGGCCAGAGGGTGATCGGACGGAAAAGGCCGATTCTCATGCCCTGGCTTCGCAGTCTTTTAATAGCCCCCTTGGCGATACGGGCGGCCGTTCCATAGGCAACGATGACCATCTCTGCGTCATCGACCCGATGTTCTTCAGAAAGGGTTTCATTTTCTGCAATCACTTCATACTTGCGGGCAAGTTTCCAGTTGTGTGCTTCGCTGTCTATGGGGTCCAGAAGAAGCCCGCGGATAAATTTGCTTTTGCCTGTTCCCGCGCCTCGCAGCATGAACTTTTCGGGATATTGACGAGGTTTGGGTTTCCTGAAGACGACCGGTTCCATCATCTGTCCCATCATGCCGTCAGCCAGGATCATGACAGGAGTGCGATATTTATCAGCCAGGTCAAACGCATCCATGGTCAAATCGGCCAGCTCCTGACCGGTGGCAGGCGCTAAAACAACGGTTCGGTAGTCGCCGTGACCGCCGCCCCGGGTGGCCTGGAAATAATCCCCCTGCGAAGGCCGGATGTTGCCCAGACCGGGGCCGCCTCGCATGATGTTGACGATCACGCCGGGCAGTTCACAGGCCGCCATCGAAGAAATGCCTTCCTGCTTTAAGTCGATTCCCGGACTGGAAGACGACGTCATTACACGGGTTCCCGTGGCGCTGGATCCTGCAATCATGTTGATGGCGGCAATTTCACTTTCCGACTGAATAAATACGCCGCCTTGGGCGCTTCGGATATGTTCAGCCATATATTCGGTCAATTCATTTTGCGGCGTGATCGGGTAGCCCGCGTAAAAACGGCAACCTGCTCGTATTGCCGCTTCACCGATAATATTATTTCCTGACATCAATACTTTATTCACGGTAAACCTCAATCGCTACATCAGGACACATGGTTGCACAAATCGCGCAACCGTTGCATTCTTTTTCTTCATCAACGCATACGGGATGGTAACCCTGAACATTAAATTCCTTGGAAGGCACAATATGCCCTTTGGGGCAGAAGTGAATGCAGAGATGACATTCCTTGCACAGATCTTTTTTTATCTTGATATAACCTTTCACAGTTTTTCACCAAATTGTTTTTACCGGAAGTTTATTCCCGCGGTGGATGCTTTCTTGCGCAAAATGCTCAGAATGTCAAGTATTTTTAGATTTTCCAGGCCTGGAGGAAAAGAAGGGCTAAATTTTGCTGATTTGAAACCCTTCCAGCTTGATGGCCACGGAGCGCTGCATCAGTTCTATCGAAATAACGAAAAGTTCTTTTTCCAGGTCACTTTTCACCACGATGCCTTCAATTCCGGCAAAAGGACCGTCCAGGATTCGCGCCGGTTCCCCCTCTTTCGGATACTGCATGGAAAACATTTCCACCTTTTTGTCCATGATTCGCTGGATCGCGATGATTTTATCATCCGGGACCGGTATGGGTTCGGCGTTTTCCTTTTTCCCGAGGATTCGAACTACCCCGGGTGTTTTGAGAATCGCCAGTTTGGTTTCGTTGTCCAGGGAAGCTTCCACAAAAAGATAACCGGGGAAAAGAGGAAGGGAAATCTTTTTTTTGCGGTCTTTTCGCTTGCTCCAGACTTCCATCTCCGGTAAAAAAGACGTTAAATTTTTTTGTGTCAGGCCGTTATGGGCCTTGTATTCATGGCGGCTTTTTGTGTGTACGGCGTACCAGGGCATGGTAAAGCACCTTCTTTAGAAAATGATTACAGTGTATTTTTACCCGGATTACGCCATGGAAGCTTTGATCCTTTTAGAAACTGTGTCAGAAATGATGCAAATTTGTCATTCCCGCGAAAGCGGGAATCCAGATATCAGCATGAGAACAGTTTTCCCGCCTCCGCGGAAACGACTCCTGGATTCCGGATCGCGCTTTGCTTGTCCGGAATGACAAAAATGGAACTACGACACAGACCCTTTTGTCGTAATGACAAAAGAAAAAATCATTATCGTCTATAGCGCAACCTTGGGTTAATTATCGCATGTATTTCCTTTTTGCAATGGTGAAAAGATGAAAGTGATCCGTCTCAATGGTCTTCGGCTGACGCTCGATGAAACCGAAGAGTGCCTTCCGGCCAAGGCGACCCGGGCGCTGGGTGTTAGCGCAAACGATATCCTTTTGCTTGAAGTGATTCAAAAAGCATTGGACGCCAGGCGAAACAGACCACCGCATTTTGTATACGCGGTAAAAATTTCTATGGCGGATACGGTGATGTTACCGGAAGCCCTATCCGACGGGCTGCAAATCCTGCCATTTCATGATGAACCGGACATCGAGACTGTGTCAAACGTTTCAACCGATGTCCCCCATCGGTTTGACAGTGACTCAGCTACCTTTTTGTCATTGCGAGGGAGTGTAGCGACCGAAGCAATCTCATGTCGATCGGATAACAAAGAGATTGCCTCGCTGCCTGCGGGCGCTCGCAATGACAATGCGGCACAGTCTCGGCGAGTGTACCGCAAAGCGCCGGGGGTGGTGAGGCCTCCGGTTGTTGTCGCGGGTGGCGGTCCGGCGGGCCTTTTTGCAGCATATACGCTTGCCGTTGCGGGTGTTCCCGTCCTGCTTCTGGAAAGAGGGCGTCCCATCGAAAAACGGGTGGAGGATGTAAAAAAATTCTGGGAGGAGGGCGTTCTTCAACCGCAGAGTAACGTTCTTTTCGGTGAGGGAGGGGCCGGGACATTTTCTGACGGGAAATTGACCAGCCGGACAAAGAACCCGTATGCGGGCCTGGTGAAAAAAGTGCTGGTAGACGCGGGAGCATCTCCTGCCATTCTGACGGATGCCAAGCCGCATATCGGGACGGACAAATTGCGTCAAGTAATCATCCGGATGAGAAAAAAGCTCGAGGCAATGGGGTGTGTCCTTCAATTTGAATCGCAGGTCACCGATTTTGTGATCCGGCGGGACGAAGTTGACGCAGTAATTGTCAATACAGAAAGAGAAATCAAAACATCCCATGTGATTTTGGCCATCGGCCAGAGTGCGGACGATACTTATCAAAAATTGCATGAGCGCGGCGTCAAAATAGAACCCAAACCTTTTGCGATGGGGCTGCGCGTCGAACATCCTCAGGCGCTGATCAATGAAATTCAACACAGCCGGTGGTCCGGACATCCCAAATTGCCGCCGGCGGAATATTTTGTCACGGCTGCAGTGAAAGAACTAAACCGCTCTGTTTATACCTTTTGCATGTGTCCGGGAGGGCAGGTAATTGGCTGCAGCGCGTTTCCGGGAGTGGTAATTACCAACGGCATGAGCAAAAGCGAACGCGGCGGTGAATATGCCAACAGCGCCGTCGTGGTGAATGTGCGTGTCGAGGATTTTGCTGGTGCAGGGGAACCCTTGAACGGTCTGGTCTTCAGAAGCCACTGGGAACGTGAAGCCTTCAGGGTGGGTGGAAGCAATTACTGTGCACCCGCTCAAAAAGTGACTGACTTTCTTAAAAATCAATCATCCGGGCCGGTTGGCCGGACAAGCTTTTTACCAGGCGTGAAGGACGCGGAACTTGCGGAAGTTCTGCCTTCATTTGTCGCTGATGCCCTGCGAAATGGAATCCGTCAATTTGATCAAAAAATGAAAGGGTTTATTACCCAGGAAGCCAACCTGATCGGGGTGGAGACAAGGACGTCTTCGCCTGTGCGTATTTGCCGCAGTCCGGACGGGCAGAGCGAGAGTGTTCGTGGACTGTATCCCTGCGGGGAAGGTGCCGGCTATGCCGGTGGAATTGTCAGTTCGGCGCTGGACGGTATGAAAGTGGCTCAATACGTGATCAGGGTATTACGCGGCAGTCCATGATCACATCCGTGCCCTTTTTGGCAACGCTCTTCACGGATAATTTTTTGGCTTTTTCCAGATTGCGAATATTCAGGTCGCCCACGGCTTCTATACCTTTGCCCAGAATCTTTGGCGCGATGACGGTGACGAGTCGGTTGGCCAGATTTTCTTTCAGCGCAGATGTAATGATCTGCGCCCCTCCTTCGATTAAAACAGAAGAAATATTACGGGCGGCCAAAAGTTGAAGTAGTTGTTTAAGGTTTACATGATTGTTTTCGTCAGAACGGACTCTTATCATCTCAGCGCCCGCTTTGGCAAGCGCCCGAAAAGCAGGATCGGAAGCGCTTTTCGTGGTGGCAATCAATGTCGGCGTCCGGGACAGATCCTGCATGACATTGAACTCTGTGGTGACAGCCAGGCAGTTATCTACAACAATTCTCAACGGGTTGCGCCCGCGGACCATTCTGACCGTCAGCGTTGGATTGTCCTTCAGCACGGTTCCGATTCCCACCAGGATAGCGTCGTGTTCGGCCCGGAGCTGATGGGCAAATTTCAGAGAGGCGGGCGAACTGATCCACTGAGACTGGCCGGTTGCCGTGGCGATGCGGCCGTCGAGCGTCTGTGCGTATTTCACTGTCACAAAAGGCAGGCCGGTTTCCATGAAATGAAAGAAAACCTCGTTGAGATTGCGGCATTCGTCTTGCAAAACGTCTGCTTTGACCTCAATACCCGCGGCCTGCATGCGGTTGATACCTTTACAGGAAACCAGCGGGTTGGAATCAGCGGTGCCAATGACGACACGCTTGATTTTTTTGCGGATAATCAGATCAGTGCAGGGAGGGGTTTTCCCTGAATGGCAACAGGGTTCCAGAGTCACATACATGGTTGATCCGCTGACATTTTCCATCGCGCTCTGGATCGCATTGACTTCCGCGTGATTTTCACCGCAGCACCGGTGCCAGCCCTGTCCGATGATCCGGCCCTTCTTCACAATCACTGCACCCACCATTGGATTGGGGCTGGTATATCCCCGTCCTTTGGCGGCCAGTTTCAGGGCAAGTTTCATGAATACTTCATCATTCATGGGAATTTCATTACCTCAATGGCGGGGGCAATGCAAATATTTTTGTGAAAAAATTGCATAATTTTATTGACTTCTGCGGAAAAGCGAGTAAAATACAAACTGAGCTTGAGAAAGGCAAACCACCTGAAAAGGCGGTGCGCAAAGTTACTGGCCTAAGTCTTAAGGGATAGGGCGGCAGGACTGCCGGGCACGACAATCGTCCATTTCTTGTGAAAACCTCCCCTGAAAAAAGAACGAAACCATAAAAGAGATCCGTTATGGTTCTGAACATTTTTGCTTTTATATTCGGTGCGGCAATCGGCAGTTTTCTCAATGTCTGTATATTCCGCATTCCGGCCAAGGAATCCATTGTCAGGCCTCTTTCCCAGTGTCCACACTGTCATCACCCGATCCGTTTTTTTGACAACATTCCTATCATCAGTTTTCTTCTTCTTCGCGCAAAATGCCGTGACTGCGGCGGAAAGATATCCTGGCGCTACCCGCTGGTTGAGCTGATTACCGCCATACTGGCCCTGCTTTTATTCATGAGTTTCGGCCTGACGCTCAATTTTCTGGTTTTCTTTATCTTTACCGCTGTACTGATTGTGATCACCTTCATCGACATTGATCACCAGATCATCCCGGACGTTTTGTCTCTGCCCGGCATCCCGATATTTTTCCTGGCGGCCATTTTTATTGTGAAAATCCCGTGGCTGGAAGCACTCATCGGACTGCTGATCGGTGGAGGCGTACTGTTTGCCATTGCCTTTGTTTATGAAATGATCACCAAACGCGAGGGCATGGGGGGAGGCGATATCAAACTGCTGGCCATGATCGGCGGATTTTTGGGCTGGAAATCATTGATTTTCGTCCTGTTGTTCAGTTCATTTGCCGGTGCGATTGTCGGAGTCGCGGCAATGATCATTAAAAAACAGGACACGAAATATGCTGTGCCGTTTGGCCCGTTTTTATCGGCTGCGGCTGTTGCCTACATATTCTGGGGGGATGATTTCATGCGTTTTCTGGTGCTGGGGTATTAAGTGATTTAAAGGTGAAAATAACGGGTAAACAGTGTTAAACCACCACATAGGCACTTGGATGTTGGTTGAAAGTAATCATTGACACGGGGTCGTTAAAATCGTAATATGTTGTTATAAAACAAGATATTTTATTAATTTACAGTCAATTGGGGGTTGAAACAAAACATTGCGCAGTGGCATGCGGTTTGCTTTTATAATGTAAGCTACAGTTGCGTCAAATTAGAGGATTGATGTGAAAACAAGAAAAAACAAAGGTTTCAGCTTAATTGAACTGATCAT
>CAYMYR010000085.1:0-10478 GCA_964394715.1 uncultured Smithella sp. | reverse complement strand
CAGGGGACATTTATTTTTTAGGGGGCTTGGGAGCCAGTGCTTCACGGTCACCGCCGCTCATTCC
Source organism: uncultured Smithella sp. (assembly GCA_964394715.1). Taxonomy (GTDB): domain Bacteria; phylum Desulfobacterota; class Syntrophia; order Syntrophales; family Smithellaceae; genus UBA8904. The sequence goes on along the minus strand of CAYMYR010000085.1, from coordinate 10,414 downwards.
GGCAATGAATCTCACCAGTTTCTTGCGGGATTCAATGTCGTACTGGGTTGTAATGGCAATCTGTTCCATGATGGGAGAACCGCCGCCATGGTAGTTGCCTATGTTCATGATGCCGCCCGAGGCTGAGCACAGATAGTCACCCAGGTATCGCCAGAACTGTGCCTGGTCTTCTGCACTTATCTTCGGATTGCGCTTGGTGTATTTCAAAAGCGGCTCACCCGTTACCGGATTGGCAAAGTCCTTCTCATGGGGGAAGGTCGCCGTGACACCACCGGAAATATCACACAGAATTTCCGCTTCACGATAAACCGCTTCACCGGAGAGACAGCGACCGACGTTGCAATAAATGGAATGCGGAATGTAAGATCCGGGGCCGAAAGGAACAAATCCCATTCCGGGAATGTAAACCTCCGGTTTACCAAGATCGGAGGCCGTGTAGCCTGCGGCGTAACCCAATTCGATGGTCATGATAATTTCGGCCAGTTTTTCACGCACATGTTCCGTCTTGTAGATATTGTTGACCTCGGCAGCCAGCGCCGCTTGTCCCAGAATCACATCGCCAATAGCCGGTTTGCAACCGGAATAGGAATGACGATGAAACAGGGCGAAAAGAAGCGCCAGAATTCCGCCGTGCATATGTTCGCCGGCCAAAAAGACTCTTTCCCATGGGATGAAACAGTTATCAAAAATCAGATAGGAGTCTGTGTATCCCGGCATAAAACCACGTTTGTAATGCTCTCTGGTGCGAAAATTGTGAATCGTGACCACCTGTGTCATTCCGTCCCAGTCACCCGGCACCGCAAAGGCCACAGCATAGTCGGAATCATCTGCCCGCAGGGCACGGGTCGGCAAAACAATGATTTCATCGGATACCGAGGCTTCAGAAATGTGCAGTTTGCAGCCTTCAACAACAATTCCGTCCTTCAACCTTTCCTTGATCCGCACATAGGCGCCAGGATTGGGTTGTTCAGCGGGACGCAGCATCCGGTCTCCTTTTGTATCCGTCTGCGCACAGGCAGCAACCAGATCTTCTCTCTGGAACCGGGTAAGCCATTTTTTGAAGTTTTCATGATAATTGGTTTCGCCGGGTTTCACCTTGTCCGCTTCGTATGATACGTTGTAAACGGCATTTGTGCCGTCGATGCCCATACAGCGCTGAATGCAGCCGCCGACTTTCTGGCAGAGCATACGTGTCATATCCTGCTTGCGGTGCAAATCGGTTGTGTTCTGATGAATGTGGGTAAAGCGGTTGATCTTCTCTCCCGTCAGATGAGACGTGGCTGTCATCAGATCTTCAAACTCCGGCTTGGCTGCTTCATCATACGTTGTGCCTATCGTATTGATACAATCCATCTGAAGTTCATCTGTACGGTCTATCAATTGGCCGTCATAATAAATATTTCGTTTCATTTTGGCCAATCCATTGATAAAATCCTGTTTTGTTCTCATGAGTGGTGCTCCTTTCTTTTATACGTTTTATCCATTTTATGTTTGGTTCTCCGGGGAGCGCTTGCACCGCTTCCCGGTAATTTCGCCGTCTGTTCGTTTTGCAGAAGATGCCCAAGTGCACGGGCATCTTCCAGATTCAAATGCAGGGTGAGACCCTGTTGTTCTTTTTTCGCCCGTATACCGTTGAGGACAATTTCCAGAAACGGATCAAGCATGTCCATGATGCTTTTTTCACGCCTGGGCATCCCCTGCATGTGCCAGTGAATGAATAGATGTTCAATGGTGCCCATCAGCATGGAACGAATCAGGTAAGCGTCTGCATCGGAGCGGAAGGTTCCGTCGGCGATGCCTTCGCGAATGATCTCCAGCAGACTGTGGGCTGAACGGCGAATGGCCTCATGGGCGGCTGTCTGACGAAAGCGCTTGTTGGACATGAGCTGAAGCAGAACCAGCGCGGAATAGTGCGGATTATTCTGATAGAGCTGAACGTAACTGAAAAGGATAGCGCGCATCCGTCCTTCGACATCCTTGATAAAAGGCAATACCGCATGGGATTCTTTGGCCGTGTCATTGGAAATTTTTTCAGGGATGGCGAACAGGAGATCTTCCTTTGTGCCAAAGTATTCATAGATGGTGGCCTCGGAAACCCCGGCTTCCTTACTGATTTCAGAAATTGTGGCCTCCTGAAAACTCTTTTCGGCAAATATGCGCAAAGCCGCATCCATAATCCTGTCTTTTCGGCTTTTCGTTCTGGAATGGCTGGCCATAACAAATCCTTTTTCAAGTTTGGTTTAACCTATAGCATCATAGTCGTACTGTCAAGTATTATTTTATTTCATAGTGATACTATGATTTTTTAATGATATTTATAGCCATTAGCAGATAAATAAGCTTATATATCTGTTTTTACTCAGGGATAGACGGAGAAAAGAAGCCTGTTAGGCTGTTGAACTTCAGACTTTAAGACTATAGGCTGCTAGGCTGTAGACTGTTAGCCTGACATCTTTTTTTCGTGGGATTTGCCACAAGAACAAAAAGCCTTGCCACCCTTACAGATGGCAAGGCTTTTCCCTCAACATAGATAAATTTTTTTAAAAAGAATTAGCTGCGAAGCAGCTCTCCAAATAACTATCAGCCTATAGCCTACAGCCTTTAAGCCTCTTTTTTATTTTCTCCTCGCTGCCGCCAGTTTGGCCTGAAGCTCGTCGATTCTCTTATGATTATCCTCTGAACCGATGTAGGTTCTGAAAAGCCATTCCTGGATTCGCATAGCCCCGTCAAGGTCTTCGTTAAGCACTTTATTGGCAATTGCCTTGGTTTCTTTAAGACAGGCGTGATCATAAGCGGCCATTTCACGGGCAATTTCGCCAACGGATTCCAGCAGTTTGCCTTCCGGAAAAATCTTGCTTACGTACCCCATCTTTTCCGCCTCATAAGCGTCATAGATCCTTCCGGTCAACGCTACTTCTTTGGCCCGTCCCAAGCCGATGATGCGCCACAGCGGATCCATAATGGGCGTGAGGGACAAAACGATTTCACGCTGTCCGAATTTGGCCCGCTCGGAAGCGTAGCGAATGTCACACATCATGGTCAGGTCAAACCCGCCTGCAATGGCCGCACCGCCAACCGCACAGATCACCGGTTGCGGACAAAACAAAATCGACCGGTATGCACGATGAAACAGGTCAATGTATGTCTCATTGGAAACTTTTTCGAGTTTGCGGATTTCATTCAGATCAAATCCTGCCGAAAAATATTTCTCGCCGCCTGTAAAAACCACAACGTTTATGTCCCTGCGGTCGGCAATGGCTGCGAACAGGGCTGCTATTTCATCGAGGACCTGAGGTGCAAGAGCATTGCCTTTGTCCGGCCTGTTGATCGTTACGGTCGCCACTTTTGCGTCTACGTGCAACAGCAGATATTTCAGATCCATAAGTTTGCCTCCATTTTTCAATGCTTTTATTTTCTGAATGATGGCTTCAGAGAGTCCCCCTTCCGGCATCTCCTGGAAATCAACGGATTGACCGGCAACAACAATCCAGTTTCCGGTCAACTCCTCAAGCTCGGGCTTCCTGGCACAGGCTGTCAGGCAACCGCATAGCAAAATACCGGCGTCAAAAATCTTTCCGGTTGATTGGTCCGTGAACTGATAACCACTTGCAAGAGAACTTTCTACATCACGGATGATTTTTAATCTGTCGATCTGGCAGTTGCAGCCGCCGCAGTATTTGACAACTATATCCAAATGGTTCGAGCTCCGGTTTTTTCTGACTTTAAGCCAGGACGCAGGATTTGATAAAATCCTTTATCTGTTTGTCACTCAAACCAGTACCCGGCTTGCCGTCCAGGCGTTTGACGGCCCGGCCCTTGTCAAAAAGGATCAACGTAGGGAAAATGTCAATGTCGTATAAATCGGCAATACGCTCCTCATCGTCGGCAACCAGAAGAAGGTGCCGTTGTTCTGTCATCGCCTGCTTTTCAAATACAGGGAGGGCCTTTCTGCAAAACGGACACCAAGAGACATAAACCATGGCGATGACGTGATCATGGTCATTGAGAGTCTGTTGAAGGTCTTCGAGATTGTCCACGGAGGCGCATTTCTCACTTGTGCCCATAGAGATTTTCCTCCTTGCTGACGATGATATAATTATTTTTTCAAAGGGGCTCCCGCAACAAATCTTTCCTGCAGCTTGCGCATCCCCTTGAGCCACCTTGTATAGTCGGATGTTTTTCTCTGCATGTAGGTTTTGACTTCCGGGTGAGGCAGGATCAGAAATTCATCGGCCCGAAAGGCTTCTATCACGGCGTCTGCCAACTGTTCGGGTTTCATCATACCGTCCACCGCCGCCACGCCGCCGCCCTGACGCGTCATTTCCGTATCCACCGCCTGCGGGCACAGGGCAAATACGGAAATACCCTGATCGCCGTAAGTAATTGCCAAATTCTCCGCCAGCCCCACCGCCGCGTGCTTGGTAACGGAATAAGGCAGGGAACCGATCTGGCTGAGAAGCCCCGCGGCGGAGGCCGTGACCACAAAGGCGCCTCCGCCTTGTCTGATCATGCCGGGCAAAACAGCGCGCGCCGCAAAAACGTGGGACAGCACATTAATTTCCCATATCCTCTGCCAGGTTTTATTATCCACTTCATAACCGCCCAGGGCGAGGATTCCCGCGTTGGAACAAAAAATATCAATCCGGCCATGCCTGTCTTGCACAAACTTCACCAGGCGGATGATGTCTTCTTCCCTGCTGACATCGCACAACACTGCCTCGCCTTTGATCTCATCTGCTACAGCTTTCGCACCCGCCTCGTTGACATCCGCCGCAACAATTGCCTTTGCACCTTCCCTGAAAAACCGCAGGCACAATCCCCGGCCAATGCCGGATGCCGCTCCCGTGACAACAATGACCTTTCCCGTGACTTCCATAAAAACTCCCGTGCTCCATTTCCTGAGACGTCCAAACGTAGTAATCGTAAGGATTATTTGACTCCGGCCAGTTCCTGAGAGCGTTTTGCCGCTGCCTCAACGGCGGCCATCAGTGTCGCGCGGATATTTCGCTCCTCCAGCACTTTTAATCCTGCGGCCGTGGTTCCGCCCGGCGAGGTGACCATATTCTTCAGCTGCGCCGGGTGCTGCCTGCCTTCAAGACAAAGCCTGGCTGATCCCAACACCGTCTGTATGGCAAGTTTCTCGGCCAGATCGCGCGCGAGTCCGAGATGAACACCGGCATCGGTCAGGGACTCAATGATCACAAAACAATATGCCGGGCCGCTGCCGCTCAAGGCGGTCACGGCATCCATGAGTTTTTCATCCACTTCCACCGCCAGACCAACAGCATTTAAAATCGCAAGCGCATACTGGACATCGTCTTTTTTGGCAAAATGTCCGCTAGCCACGGCAGCCGCGCCTTCTCCCGCCATGGCGTTGACATTCGGCATCACCCTTAAAACGCGCGGGCGTTTGGACAAGGCCTTTTCAATAACCGATGTGGGAACTCCCGCCAGGATGGAAATCAACAGCTTTGATTGATTCACGGCAGAGCGGATTCCTTTCAGGGTTTCCTGAATATTCTGCGGTTTGACCGCCAGAATGACAATGTCCGCATCTTTCACGGCCTGCTTGTTGTCGGCGCTGACCTGAACTTTCAGGGAAGATCGCAAATCATCGAGTCTGGCGGGATCAATATCCGTCACGATCACATTCTTCGCGGGAAAAATTTTGCGGTCAATCATCCCCCGGGCAAGAATACTGCCCATCTTTCCGCCTCCGATAATGGCCACCGTCTTGCCTGTAAACATAATCTGTCCAACCTCCATAGGAATGTAATTACATGCACTTTTTCCAGGCATCCTGTCAATATAAATCCTGTGCCTTGCCGATTCTTTGATTGCATAAAAATTTGCTTTTGTGGTAGTCACTTTCGCAGGGAGGAATGGTCCGATGCTGAAGCAATTCATGGTAAAAGGGAAAAGTTTGGCCTGCTGGGTGAATCCGGACAATTTCGGCTCACACGAACAGAGCCTTGTCTTTATTCATGGTTCAGGAAGCAATTCCACCGTCTGGTCTTTCCAGTATGCAAACCTTCATCAGGATTTCAACATTATCGCGGTGGACCTTCCCGGTCACGGCCAATCGGAAGGCGACGGAGAACAGGACATCGGGGCTTATGTTGGCATATTGGAAGCGATTCTTGACACCCTGAAATTGAAGCGGCCCGTGCTGATCGGCCATTCGCTGGGAGCCGCAATCGCCCTTGGTTTTGCGGCAGTCCATCCGGAAAAAATCAGCGGCGTCGTGGCTTCGGGCGGCGGGTTGACCATGCCGGTAAATCCCGACATTATGAAAGGCTTTCTGAGTCAGCCGGATATCATCATGGACATCATCTGTAAAATTTCCCTGGCCAAGGCAAACCGGCCGGTGTTCTATGATGCCATAAGAGCAAGCCTCGCCGAGGCCCGGGTGGAAGTGATGGCCGGGGACATGACGGCGTGCAGCAAATTCGATCTGACAGGAGATGTGAACAAAATCAAAACCCCGTTGCTGGTGGTTTGCGGCACGGAAGACAAAATGACCACTCCTGCTTCATCTGAAAAGATCGCCGCGGAAATTCCGGGCGCAAAGCTCGTGTTGATCGAGGGCGCGGGGCACATGGCCATGATGGAGAAACCGGAAGATTTCAATCGGGCCGTGAAAGATTTCTGTGAGACAATCCGGTAAAACCGTTCCTGTGAGGCCATGATGTTTGTACTGAATAATTTCATCATCGCGATTGCCCGGGTAATCGATATTATATTAACCGTTTACATGTGGATCATCATCGCCCGTGCCCTGATCTCCTGGGTCAATCCTGATCCTTACAATAAAATTGTTATTTTTCTTTACCGGGTTACCGAACCTGTCCTGCGGCCGATACGAAGAATTATTCCGCGGCACAACCTCCCGATCGATTTTGCTCCTCTGGTCGTTTTACTGATCATCATTTTTTTACAGTCTTTCCTGGTAAAAACCATGCTTCAAATGGCCACAGGTTTTTAGAAAGGTCTGCAAAATGTGCTCTTCAATACTTATTCGTGAAACGAAAAACGGTCTGGCTTTTGATATCCATGTAAATCCTCATGCGTCCCGGTCCGGCATTTCGGGTATATCGGAAGGCATGTTAAAGTTGAAGGTTACCGCACCGCCGGTGGAAGGGGCAGCCAATGAGGCCTGCATTGACCTGCTGGCCAAATCATTGAAACTTCGGAAAAGCCAGATGAAAATATCCACCGGCGCAAAGGGACGAAAAAAAACCATTCTGGTCAGTGAAATCGGTAAAACCGATCTGGAACGGAAAATCCACCAACTGGAAACCGGGCATTCATCATAGCAATTCGGTTCGCATCGACGCCTGAACATCATATGCGGGAGCTAAAAAACCGGGAAATGGTTAATCCAACAGAAAAATCAGAAAACGCCAGGGTTGCCAGGGCCGCAGGGATTGTGGGTGCGGCAACAATGGTCAGCCGTGTTTTCGGGGTCGTCCGGGACATGGTGATCGCCGCCCTGTTCGGCGCGAGTTGGATGACCGACGCTTTCTGGGTTGCCTTTCGTATCCCCAATATGCTCAGGCGCCTTTTGGGCGAAGGCTCCCTGACCATTTCCTTTGTACCCGTTTTTACCGAATACCTGCAAAAGAAAACCAGGGAGGAGGCACTGGAGCTGGCCTCCAACGCCTTTACCATTCTATCTGTCATTCTGGCCGCCGTGTCCGTGCTGGGCATTCTCCTGTCGCCTGTGATCGTCGGATTGATTGCACCCGGTTTTATTACGAATCCGGAACAATTCGCTCTCACGGTTTTCTTGAACCGCCTGATGTTTCCCTACATCTTTTTCATCGCCCTGGTCGCCCTTTGCATGGGCATTCTCAATTCCTTCCGGCATTTTACCTCACCGGCCCTGTCGCCTGTCATGTTAAATATTGCAATGATCACGGCCGCGTTCACATTGCGCAACTGCTTTACCCAGCCGATTACCGCGCTGGCCGCAGGTGTGCTCATCGGCGGCGTGCTTCAGCTGGCCATGCAATGGCCGGCCCTGATGAAATTCGGTGTCAGATTCAGGTTTCGATTCAACCTCCGCCATCCGGGAATTGAGCAGATCGGCCTTCTCATGCTTCCCGCGATCCTGGGCGCTGGTGTGGGCACCATTAATGTTTTTGTAGGAACAATCCTGGCTTCCCTGCTGCCAGGCGGCTCCGTAACGTACCTTTTTTACGCCGACCGCATCATGGAATTTCCGCTGGGTATTTTTGCCATAGCCATCGGAACGGCTGCTCTGCCCAGCTTTTCCAAGCATGTCGCCCAGGGACAAATCGACGAGTTAAAATCAAGCATTTCCTTTTCCCTGCGGCTGATGCTGTTTCTAACCGTCCCTTCAATGGTCGCCCTGATGGCCCTGAATCTTCCCATCATCTCCGTTTTATTTCAGCGAGGCGCCTTTGATGTTCAGGACGCGGTCTATACCGGCCAGGCCCTGTTCTGCTATGCGATGGGCCTTTGGGCATATTCGCTTCTCCGCGTTTTTGTTTCCTCTTTTTATTCCCTTCAGGATTCCAAATGGCCGTTTAAGGCAGCTGTGATCACCCTGATTGTAAATGTGCTGTGCAGCCTGGCCTTGATGTACCCTTTAAAACACAACGGAATTGCCCTCGCGGGTTCCATCTCCGCCTCTGTCAACGTATTGATTCTGGCTTTTGTCCTGAAAAAGAAAATCGGTTCGTTTCTTGACCGCGCTTTCTATACTTCATTTCTGAAAATCGTTGCTGCATCCGTGATTATGCTCGGAGCCATCGGGCTGATTGAATATTTCATGCCCTGGAACACCTCCGCCGGTCTTCAATCAAGGTTGATTTTCCTGGCTAGCACTGTCACCGCAGGCGCCTGTGTGTTCTTTGTCTCGGCCTACTTCCTGAAAAGCCCGGAAATTCATGCTTTCATCAGCATGGTCAGAAAAAGGCTAACCCGCTCATAGCCTTTCTTCTGCCGACAAAAACATTGACTTCAATAATTCAAAGTGATAGTAGTTTCCGTCTTTTGCAGGGCTGATCTGCGGAGGAAAGTGAAGGTAAATTATGCTGGATATTAAATACTTAAGGCAAAATATTGATCTCGTCCGGCAAAAAATGGACGAGCGGGGACAAAAAATTGATTTTGACCGTTTTCTAGATCTGGAAGCAAAAAGGCGGGACATTCTGCAGGCGGTGGAAAGCCTGCGCAATGAACGCAACAGCGTGTCCAAACAGGTCGGCGAACTCAAAAAGAAGAAAGAGGACGCATCCGCGCTGATCGAAAAAATGGCCGATGTATCGACCAGAATCAAAGAATATGACGAAAACCTCCGGGTAACGGAAGAAGAACTGAATGCTTTTGTCATGATCGTGCCGAACATCCAGCATGAATCCGTCCCGCAGGGTACGGGTTCCGAAGACAATCCAGTGGTACGCACCTGGGGTGAAAAACCGGTTTTCAGCTTCGAACCGAAACAACATTTCGATCTGGGCGAAAACCTGAATATCCTTGATTTTGCCCGTGGCGCCAAAATTACCGGAGCGCGCTTTACGCTTTACCGCGGCGCTGCAGCTCAACTGGAACGGGCGATTACAAACTTCATGCTGGACCTGCATACGGGAAACCATGGTTACACGGAAGTATTTACGCCTTTTATGGTCAACGCCGAAAGCATGACCGGTACCGGACAGCTGCCCAAGTTCAAGGAAGATCTTTTTAAAATTGAAGGTATGGAATATTACCTGATTCCGACGGCGGAAGTTCCCGTAACGAATATTCACCGGGATGAAATTCTGGAAGAGGAAAAGCTGCCGATTTATTTTGTGGCATATTCAGCCTGTTTCCGTGCGGAAGCCGGTTCCTACGGTAAAGACACCCGGGGACTGATCCGACAGCACCAGTTCAACAAAGTGGAAATGGTGAAGTTTACCAAACCGGAAACCTCTTATGACGAGCTGGAAAAGCTGACTGCCAATGCGGAAGAAGTCCTCAAACGGCTGAATATTCCTTTCCGGACGGTATGCCTGTGCACAGCCGATCTGGGTTTTTCATCTGCGAAAACATACGACGTGGAAGCCTGGCTGCCCGGGCAAAATACGTACAGGGAAATTTCTTCCTGCAGCAACTTTGAAGATTTTCAGGCCCGTCGCGCGGCGATTCGATTCAGAAGGAAAGACAGCGGCAAGGTCGAATTTGTCCACACGTTGAACGGTTCAGGCCTGGCCGTCGGCAGAACGGTTGTGGCCGTAATGGAAAACTATCAGCAGGCTGACGGCAGCATCATCATACCGGAAGTCCTGCGTCCCTATATGAGAGGCCTTGAACGGATTACTCCGTGAGAGAAACCGGGGGCAACAGACAAACATCATGATGGAGGGATGGCCGAGTGGTCGATGGCGGCGGTCTTGAAAACCGTTGG
>CAYMYR010000084.1:0-10772 GCA_964394715.1 uncultured Smithella sp. | reverse complement strand
ACAGCAAAACCAACACAGCAAAACCAATACAATAAAAAGGTTTGACAAAATGTAACAGATCACAGGATCAGGATTTAAAAACAGACCGCAGTTGAATAATCCTCATTCCTCTTCTGTTGCCTCATAAATTCTAATAGAATTTACCGGGCGGACTTTTTTAAAAAAGCCATTGCGTCTTTAAATCCGTCATCAATCCGGACAAGAAGTGTTTTTCTGGAAAAATCGCTGCCCGAGCCAACAGCCCCTTTGCCATCTTCTCCTATGACAATGATCCGGTCAATTTTTTGGTGAGAGACCAAATCCCTGTAACCTTTGTGATTGCGAATCGGGCTGCCGGCAGGCAAAGTCTTGTCAATCTCCCGCATCACGTCCACAAAAGCGCCGTACTTCTCATACAGTTTTCTGTCCAGGGCAAACTTGCCTGAGAAAAGAAGATTGTAAAATCGTTCCGATGCCTCCTGAATCGTGCCAGGCAACTTTCCCTGCATGCGGTGCAGCGAGATAATCACGATCTCCCTTTCAATGTCGTGACGATCCGATTCTATCTGCTCTAGAGCATTGACAGCAGCTCCCACAGGCATATTCATAAAGATTCCGCCGTCCCAGTAGGCATTGCCGTCTATGAAGGTCATGGGAAAGGTCACTGGAAAACTTCCGCTGGCAATGATGTGATCAATCGTGATCTTCATATCCGCATTGTCAAACCGCTCCTGTCGACCCGATTGCACGTTGACGGCATTCACCACCAGACGGATTTCTTCCGGATGGTTGAGCTTTTCCGGATCAATGAATTCATTCAATGTCTTCTTCAGGAGGGACGTATCATAGATACTGCTGCTCATCATCGGAGCAAATAACGGCATGAAGGTAAATTCCGGCTTCAGGCTGTACATGCCGGGATTGCCAAACAAAGACAGGGCCTGTTCTGTCCAATCCTCCGGGGAGAATGGGTTGTTTTCTTTTGTGCAATCGCCAAGTGTCGTCCGGGAAACTGCGGGCAAGTTTACGCAAAAACGATCCCGCCATAGCGTATCAAGGGACCGCAGCGGATCCCCTTTGGCGCCCACCAGCACTGCCGCGTTAATTGCGCCGATGGAAACTCCCGTAACCACCCTTGGCTTGAATTCCGGTCCCCGATGACTGTAAAGCGCTTTGATGGCTCCATATTCGTATGCCCCACGGGCACCACCGCCCTGCAGAGAGATGGCTGTGATGATTTTTCTGCTTTTCGTTTTTTTCATGATCCGTATCTCCCAATCAGCCTCATTCTTTTTTCTCTTCTGAAAGCTCCAACGGTGGCTTTTTTTCCTCCGGCACCCATCCGCCTCCCATAGCCTGATAAAGATTAATCAGGGCATGGAACAGGCTTCCACGGGTCTGGATATAGTTCAGTTCCATGTTGAAGAGGTTCCTCTGGGCATCCAGCACCTCCAGATAACTGCTGTAGCCGTTTTCATAGCGAAGAAGCGCAAGATCACGGTAGTTTCTGAGGGCCGTCATTTGTTTGTACTGCGCGTCAAGCTTAACCCTCGTCAGGTTCTGGTCGGCCAGTGAATCCTCCACTTCCCGGAATGCCGACTGGATCGCCTTCTGATAGTTTAAAAGGGCTTGCTTCTGCAGTGCCGTAGAGGCCTTCACCTGCCCCCATGTTCGCCCCGCAGTAAAAACAGGAAGCGTAAGGGCGGCGCCGGCGTTCCAAATCAGGGCAGGTCCTGTAAACAGCCTTGTAAGGTCCACACTGGCATTACCGAGCATCCCTGTCAAAGAAATCGACGGGAAGAAGGCCGCTTTCGCGACACCGATGCGGGCATTGGCCGCAACCAGGCTCTGTTCGGCCTGCAGGATATCGGGACGGCGCTCCAGAAGATCGGACGGCAATCCTGCGGGGACAACGGGAAGTTTCAATTCATCAATACCCGGTCCCCGCGCAACCGGACCCGGATTACGCCCCAGAAGAAGATTGATCGCATGCTCCTGGCTTGCAATGCTCTTCTCAATCTGGGGGATCATGGCCCGCGCACTCTCATATTCGGACAGAACCTGGTTTAGCTCCAGCTCTGAAATGACGCCGGCATCAAATCTCATTTTGAAAATTTCCAGGGAGCGCTCACGGGTCCTGAGCGTTTCGCGGGCAATCACAAGCTGACGATCATAACCCAACAGGTCAATGTAGGCACGGGCGACAGACGCAGTGAGAGACAACCCTACTGCGTGGTGGGCATATTCCATCGAAAGGAGGTCGGCACGGGCCGCTTCCGTGGAACGCCTGAGTTTGCCCCATAGATCAATTTCCCAGCTGGCATTGAAATAGGCCTGGTAGGTGGGGTAAGGATTGGGCACCCCTGAAGGCACGGCTGTCAACCCCTCTTCTGTGACCCGCTGCCGGGTGCCCGAACCCTCCGCTGACATTTTAGGGAACAAATCCCCCCGGGCGGCCACATATCGACCGCTGTATTCCTCGATTCGTGCCGCCGCAATCCCGACATCCCTATTCTCTTTCAGTGCCGTTTCAATCAATTCATTCAGAACGGCATCACCGAATTGTTCCCACCATTGCGCATTGACAGGCAACTGCGCATCTTTTTCCCCGAAGCGCCAGCGGGATGGAATCTCAAGGTCCGGACGCTGATAATCTCTGCCGATGGCGCAGCTTATCAAAAGAAGAGCGATGGAAATCATGAAGACTCTTCGCATCAACTCAATCTCCCTCCTTCCCCGGATATTCTTCCTTCGGGACATCCTGCACCGCGCCGTTCGCCCGAAGCGATTGTTCAGACCTTTTTTCTAAAAGGAGAAAGAACAGTGGTATGAAAAATACGGCAATCAGCGTCGCGCCCAGCATGCCGCCAATGACGCCTGTGCCGATGGAGTGGCGGCTGTTTGCCGAAGCGCCGCTGGCAACGGCAAGGGGAACACACCCGAGGACAAAGGCCAGGGATGTCATGACAATGGGTCTGATGCGCATTCTGGCGGCTGAAACGGCCGCATCATGGACGGACAGGCCTTCCTGGCGCTTTAAAACGGCGAACTCAATAATGAGAATGGCGTTTTTCGCAGCAAGGGCAATCAGGGTAATCAAGCCGATCTGAAAGTATATGTCGTTATCCATTCCCCGCAGCAGGATGGCGACAAGCGCGCCGAAAATTGCAAACGGGACTGCCATCAGAACCCCGAACGGAAGCGTCCATTTTTCATATTGGGCCGCCAGGATGAGCAAGACCATGATCAACCCGAAAATAAAGACAACAATCGTCGTTCCTCCCGACTGCTTTTCCTCGAAGGCCTCGCCACTCCACGCATAGGCATAGTCGTCGGGCAGAACTTCTCTGGCAATCTTCTCCATGGTTGCAATGGCTTCTCCCGTGCTGTATCCCGCTGCAGGCCCGCCGATGATCTTGGCGGCGGGAAAATTGTTGAACCGTGTGACGAGGTCAGGACCGGTGACGTACTTTTTGGTGATGATGCTTTTTAACGGAACCATATTGCCATTTCTGGACCGGACATAGATCAGATCCGTATCGGCTGGTTTGGAACGGTATTCCGGCTCCGCCTGAAGGATCACCTGCCACAACCTGCCGTATCTGGGAAACTGGCTGACATAGCTGGAACCAAAAAGAATCTGAAGGGTGTTGTAAACATCCTCCACGGGAACGCCCAGATTTTCCGATTTTTCCCGATCCACATCAATCCGAAGCTGAGGGTATGTGACGTTGAGCAGACTGGATACACCCTGAAGTTCGGGTCGCTGCTTCGCTTTGGCAATAAAATCCTTTGTGATTTTATCCATCCTGTCCATGTCGCCAGAACCCCGGTTCTGAATCCAGAATTCAAACCCGGCGGTGGTTCCAAGACCGGGGATTGACGGCGGGTTCAAAGTAATGACCATCCCTTCCCGGAAACCCTGGGACGCAGCAGACGTTTCAGCAATAATCGCCGGCGCCTGGAGTTTTTTGTCCTTGCGTTCCTCATAATCTTTGAGGGAGATGAACTGGGCTCCCGCATTGGTTTTTAACTGACCGTCCAACAGGCTGTAGCCGTCAAGTTCCACAATGTCGGAAACCGCCGGATGTCCGGCAAAAATCTTCTGCGCCTTTTGATTGAGGTCCTGCGTACGGTCCAGGCTGGCCGCGTCCGGAAGGAAAACAGCGCTCATCAGATACCCCTGGTCTTCCGAAGGCACAAAACTGCCGGGAATAATCTTAAACAGGCCGACAATACAGATGAGCATAACGGCAAAGACGCACAGGGCGGCTTTCGTGTTCCTGATGACCAGCTGAACCCCGTCTGTGTATGTATCCACCACTTTGGCAAAGGCAGTCTCAAACCGGGTGAAGAACCGGCCTTTTTTACCCCGATGAGGTTTGAGCAGCAAAGCCGCCATGGCAGGCGACAGCGTCAGCGCGACAATGCCGGAAAAGACCACGGAAATGGCAATGGTTATGGCAAATTGTTTGTAAAGCTGTCCCGTAATGCCGCCAAGAAAAGCGACGGGAACAAAAACGGCGCATAAAACCAGCACGATGGCCACGACCGGTCCCGTGACCTCTTCCATGGCTTTTTTGGCCGCCTCCCGGGGTGATAAATGATACTCCGTCATATTCCGTTCCACATTTTCAATGACCACGATGGCATCGTCAACGACGATGCCGATGGCCAGGATCATGCCGAACAGGGTCAGCATGTTGATGGAAAACCCGAACAGCATCATGCCGGTAAAGGTGCCGATAATGGAGACGGGGACGGCCAGAATAGGAATAATCGTTGCGCGCGCGCTTTGTAAAAACAGAAAGACTACAAGAACAACCAGAAGGCAGGCCTCGAAGAAAGTGATGACCACTTCCTTGATGGAGGCCCGAACAAATGTAGTCGTATCCGTGGCAATGGTGTAATCAATCCCGTCGGGAAAGTTCACGCTCATTTCTTCCAGGGTTTTTCGCACCCTTTCCGAGACATCCAGGGCATTGGCGCCGGCCTGCTGATAGACGGCAATAATTGTTGTCGGCTTTCCATTCAGACGGCTTCGCAGACCATAGTCTTTTGCCCCCAACTCCACGCGCGCCACGTCTTTGAGGCGAACCATGGCGGTGCTGTCGCTTTTTGTCCGGAGAATGATATTTTCAAACTCAGTCGTTTCCAGAAGCCGTCCTTTTGTTGTAACAGAAAAGGTCTGTTCCACACGGCCCTTTGTAGGGGCCTGCCCGATTTTGCCCACTGCAAACTGCTGATTCTGATTCCGGATGGCATTGGCCACGTCAGCGGCGGTAATGCCTAACTGAACAAGCCGGTCCGGCCGCAGCCAGATGCGCATGGCATAGTCGGGCATTCCCATGATCTCCGACTGGCTGGCACCCGGAACACGCTTGATGGCATCCAGGATATAAAGATTGGCATAATTGGCGACGTATTGTTCATCATAGCGGTCGTTGGGCGAGTAAACGCCGACCACCATGAGGAAATTTCCGGATCTCTTGCTGACCGAAACCCCTTGCTGCTGAACGGACTGGGGGAGCTGCGGCAGGGCCTGGTTGACGCGGTTCTGGATATCCACCTGGGCCAGATCGGGATTAGTGCCGATATTGAAAAATACGCTGAGGATCATCATCCCCGTGCTGGAACTCGTGGAGGTCATGTAGATCATATTGTCGGCGCCGTTGACCTGCAATTCGATGGGAGCGGCGATGTTCTCGGAAATCACATCGGCGCTGGCTCCGGGATAAGTAGCGTAAACGGTGACAACGGGCGGTGAGATGTTCG
The DNA here is from genome assembly GCA_964394715.1 of uncultured Smithella sp. GTDB lineage: Bacteria > Desulfobacterota > Syntrophia > Syntrophales > Smithellaceae > UBA8904. The sequence continues at coordinate 5,018 of CAYMYR010000084.1, read as the reverse complement.
GATACTGGGCAACCGGCAGATTCGCCATGGCCACCAGACCGGCAATGACGATGACGATCGAAATCACGGAGGCAAAGATGGGACGATCAATGAAAAAATGAGAGATCATCTTGAGTATCCGCCTATTGATTCTTTGGTGACGCCGGCGATCCCTGATTCGTGCCGGTTGTCTTTCCTCCTGTGGACACGGACACATCGGAAATCCGGACCGGCACATCGGGCGACATTTTGATCAGGTTATCCAGAATGACACGGTCACCTTCGGCAAGACCGCTCTCAATAAAAATATCATCATCCTGCCAGTCACTGACTTCAACGACCCGTAATTGCGCCCTTTCGTCCTTCCCCACCACCCAGACAAAATGGCCCTTGGCCCCCTGGGTCACGGCCGTCCGGGGAATCAGGATGCCGTTGGGGCGGATCCCCCCCTGCAGGTCAACACGGACAAACTGGCCGGGACGGATGGCCTTCGGGGAATCAACCGGGTTGCGGATCTCCGCGCGGACCTGATAGGTTCCCGTTTCGGAACTGTACGAAGGATCTGCATAATTGACCCGTCCCTTGTAAGGGAAAATAGACCCGTCCGCAAGGTTGATTTCGACATTGAAGTTTGAATCTTTCGGCATTTTAAACTTTCCTTTGGCCAGACGATCTTCAAATTTGAGGTTTTCGTTTTCTGATATGCTGAAATCAACCCAGATGGGATCAATCTTTGCAACATACGTCAGCAGACTGTCCTGACCGATGGAAATGTAGCTTCCCTCCTGTTTTTTTGAACGTCCGGCAAACCCATCGATCGGAGATTTGATCGTCGTGTAGCTCAATTTCAGTTCGGCATCCTGAACGCTCCCCTGGGCGGATAACACGGCGGCCCGGGATGTCTTTTCATCGCCAATGGCATCATCAAGGTCTTTCTTGCTGACGGCGTTTTTTTCAGCCAGCGGACGAACTCGTTTGAGCGTCGCTTCAGCGGTGACCAGTTTGGCCTGCTGCTGCGCAAGAACTCCCCTCGCCTGTTGAAGAACAGCTTCAAAAGGACGCCTGTCGATCTGGAACATGGTCTGGCCGGCCTTTACTCTTCCGCCTTCTTCATAGGTGATCTTTTCCAGGAATCCCTCCACGCGGGAGCGGATTTCCACCTGGTGGGAACTTTCTGTTGTTCCGATAAATTGAATTTCAACCGGTATATCCCGGGGCACAACAGTCATCACCGTGACGGCAATGGCCCTACCGGATTGCCCGCTCTCCTTCTTGCCACCGCACCCGGCAAGACCAAACAGCATCAATAAAAGGATGAATAAAAAAAGAAACTGAAAAAGAAAAAAACGTGAAAGACGGCTTTTACAGCTCATCAGAAAGACCTCCGTTCGAAAAAACAATAGAACGAATTACAGCAGAGTCCGGTTGAGCGGCATACATTGAATCCACCACATCGCAGCAAGCTACCAAGAATGAACACTCATTTCGCATGAGAGGGATTAAGATCCTGCCGCCTCAATGATTAAAATATAGGGCAGTTCCCGTGTCATGTCAATTATTTTGTCGAATGCGAGGTTCCGGATAGTGGACCATTATGCTTCTTCACTGACAAAGGGATATCAAGGATATCTCTTGGCTTCCTCGTTTGTATTTTATCACACTCCCACTTCCGGGTTTCCCCCTTTCTGGGCTGAAAGGCATATCTCTCCGTTCCCTGTTCTCATAATTCTGCAACACCTTCTTTTTCATTGACAGAGCCTTGGGCTTCCCTTATAAATTGCATTCAAATTACGGGGCCAAAAAGGAGACCGCTCATGAAAAAATCTATCATCCTAATGTCTCTTCTGTTGATTTTCTCTCTTTCCATTTTCGGCTGCAGCAAAAAAGAAGACACGTCTTCTTCCTTAATCAAGGTGGCTGTGTGCCCGACATCACCGCCAAACATGTTTGAGGAAAACGGGAAATACCAGGGAATGGACCTGGAAATTTTCGAAGGTTTCTGCAAAGCCAGGAACCGCCAATACACAATCACGTCTTACGACTGGCAGGGAATGCTGGGAGCTGTTATCGGAAAGCAGGCCGATGTGGCGTTTTCAGCCATTTCCATTACCGACAAACGCAAAGAGGTCATGGATTTTTCCAAACCTTACATGGACAATACCTGGAATCTGGTCAGCCTGAAAAGCAGAAACATTGTAATCAAGGACCTGGCCGCATTGAAGAAATATACCATCGGTTATCCTCGCGGTATGGCCTACAGCGCTTTCATCAAGGACAAGCTGGAGCCGCAGGGTGTCTACAGGTTAAGCGATGTTAAAATGTATCCTACGTATAACGAGGTCCTCGCCGACCTGAAAAACGGCAACCTTGATCTGGCCTTCCTGGATGGTTCCGTCGCATCCGTATACAGGAAGAAAATGGATATTCAGGACAGCTATATCTTCAGTGGATTTGACATGTTCGGGTTCGCTTTCCCCAAGGGATCACCGCTGCGGGACGATTTTGACCGTTATCTGAACGAACTGGGACCGGAGAAACTGAAAGCCATCATAGACAAGTGGATGAAATAGAAGGGCGCGAACCGTACAGATGACTTTCTGGGACATCTTAATGATGCTGGCCAAAGGAGCCGGATACACCATCGGGCTCACGATAGCCAGTATCGGCGCCGGCCTGATCATCGGATTATTGATGGCTGTGCTGAGTACATTGCGTTTGAAGACAATCGATGTTTTCCTTGCCGTGTACGCCTATGTGTTTCGCAGTATCCCTGTTCTGGTCCTTCTCTTCATGGTTTTCTTCGGTCTGCCGGGCGTGGGCATTCGGATTGAACCGTTTACATCGATGGTATTGTGCCTGGGGCTCATTTCCGGAGCTTATCTGGCGGAAATTTTCCGGGGAGCCATGTCCGCTGTTGACCGGGATGAAATCGTGGCAGCGGAAGCCATGGGAATGAGCCAGGTAGGGATCTTTGTCTATATTATTTTTCCACAAATGTTCAGAATGTCCATCCCGGGCATGATCAACGAGTTCACCTCTGTTTTGAAATACACTCCTTTTGCATACACAGTGGGAATCCCCGAAATCATGAAGGAAGCCATGAGTCTTGCCGCCCTGACCCTTCGTGGACTGGAAATCTACCTGGCTGTCGGCATTATCTATTTTGTCATCTACAAACTGTTTGTAACAATATTTATGATCTTCGAGAAAAAATTAAGGGTCCCCGGACTGGCTCATGATTAAAAAGGATGAACAATGGCCCTGCTGGAAGTGAAAAATCTCATAAAGAAATTTGATGACAAGACTGTCCTCAAGGGGATAAACGTGGAGCTCCATGAAGGTAAGTCCAAGGTGATCATGGGGTCGTCCGGCTGTGGCAAATCCACTCTGCTTCGGTGTATGAATCTGCTCATCCAGCCGACCTCCGGACAGATTGTCTTCAAGGGAGAGGACATTACCCGCCCGGGGGTAAACATCCGCAAAGTGCGTCAGGAGATTGGGTTTGTGTTTCAGCACTTCGCCCTCTACCGGCATCTGACAGTGGAAGACAACGTCACTCTTGGGCTTCGCAGGATCAAGAAAATGTCGGCAAAGGAATCTGTCGATAAAGCCTTGTATGAAATGGAACGGGTTGGCATGGTGGAGCATCGGAATAAATACCCGGCACAGCTTTCTGGAGGTCAGAAACAGCGGGCCGCCATTGTCCGGGCACTGGCCATGGACCCCGCGGTGCTTTTTCTGGATGAACCGACCTCCGCCCTTGATCCACAGATGTCCAGGGAAGTGGTCACCGTCATCAACAAGCTCTTCCTGGACAACATCACCATGTTGTGCGTCACCCATGATCCCTTTCTGGCGAAATACATTTCCGACAGCATTGTGTTCATGGATGGCGGGGTTGTCGTGGCGGAGGATATTGCCGAGCGGCTCTTTTATGATCATGAGGACCCCCGCATCCGGCAGTTTTTCATGAGCGTGATCGACCACAGGTGACCGGTATGGATGCTTTTATTAAAGACCTGATCGCATATATGCCACAGATCATGACGGGCCTGAGAAATACAGTCATGCTGATGGTCATGATGTGTATCACCGGATTGATAGGTGGAATCTTCGTCTTTTATCTGACGCTCAGCAGGAATCATGCCGTGCGCACGTGCACGGAACGATACGTATCCTTCTTTATCGGAACGCCTCTTCTGGTCCATCTTTTTCTGATGTATTACGGGCTGCCGGAACTCGGTATTCGTCTATCGGCATTAACCGTCTGCATCATCGGCTTTACGCTGAATGTTTCCGCATACAACGCCAGGTACCTGATGACAGCCTATAACGGTCTGGACAAGACGGAACTGGAGGCCGCACGGGCCCAGGGGTTCACACACCCTGAAATATTCCGTCTGATCATCCTGCCCCAGGTGATGCGCCTGTCCGTCCCTTCATTGACGAACCAGGTCATCCAGAACCTTAAGGATACTTCCGTGGCCTTTCTCATTCAATATAACGATTTTTTTGCCCAGATGCAGGAAATTGCTTCGACAAACTTCCAATTCTTTAAGGCGTACGTCACCGCAGGCCTGGTCTATCTGGTACTTGTTTCGGTAATCGTCATCGCGGCACGAAGCCTGGAAAAACGGATAAGCCTGCCGGGCCTGCAGACATAAGGTAGGGGCTCACCTTTGCTACTTTCAAGCGGGGTCCCTCAACGCAGGGTACATTCCCCGCTGTTGTACCCTGATAACCTGAAGGTCACGCGAGGGCACAAGCGAAAACGTCGTTCGGATGCAGGCCTGCGCCAATATTACGACTTTTACTTTAATTCCGCCATACGGCAGTCTCTTGGAAAATGGGGATTAAAAAAAGGTTTATCCGCCTAAATAGGCCTCTTTAACGCGGGGATTCCCGGTCAGTTCTTTGCCTGTGCCAGAAAGGACAATGCGACCGGTTTCCAGTACGTAGCCGCGTGAAGAGATATGCAAAGACATGTTGGCGTTTTGTTCGACGAGCAGTATGGTTTTCCCCGCCTGATTGATTTCCTG
>CAYMYR010000083.1:0-10778 GCA_964394715.1 uncultured Smithella sp. | reverse complement strand
GTCAGGTTCTGATCTTATAGAACAGGTAAGCTGCGAGACCGCCAAAAAGGACGTTTGAAGACCAGGCGGCCACATAAACAGGCAGGATTCCCGATCGTCCCAGGGACATGCTGAATGCGTGGACGATCCAGTAGGAGAAACCGATAAATATTCCGCTGGCCAGGCTCTGCATGACTCCACCGCTTCGTTCCGAACGCACGGAAAAGGACATGCCGATCAGGACAAGAATCAGGCAGACAAACGGGAAGGCGATTTTACCCTGCAGGTCTATCAGGTATCTGGAGACGTCATATCCTTCCGACCGGATTTTTCTTACATACCGGCTCAATTCAAAGAAGCCCATCTTTTCCGCATCTTTCTGAATGATTTTAAAGTCATTTGGTCCCTCGGGAAGCGCAATGACTTTTTCATTTGCCCATTCCAGCGACGGGCTGTTATTTTCATTAAAGGTCGTGATGACCATGTTATAAAATACCCATTGATTGTTTTTCCATTCCGCCCTCTCAGCGTCAATGCGTCTTATCAGTGAGAAATCAGGATTCATCTGATTGATGGTGATGCCGCGAAGGATGTTCTTATCAACTTCAAACAATTTGAAGTTGTATATGGCATAATAGCCGCGGTACCAGATTTCATTTTGCTTGAAAAACCCCAGGGCTTTTTGCTTTTGCATTTCCACTTTAATGATGTGTTCCGTCCTCTGAAGCGAGAAAGGCGTGAACAATTCCGTAAAGAAGAATAAAAAGACCGACACAATCGCGGCCACCACCAGGGTCGGGACGGCAATCCGGTACAGGCTGATGCCGTTGGCTTTCATGGCCGTTATTTCACTGTATTTAGACAGGAAACTGTACGTCAGCAGGGTGGAAAGAAGGATTGCCGCGGGAATTGTCAGGGAAATGATCATGGGAATGGAATATAAAAAATAAGACCCGATTTGAGACGCTGTTGCGTTATTGCTCATGAACATGCGGCTTTTTTCAAAAAGATCAATCAGGATGTAAAGCGCGATGAAGCTGACACACGTGATCAAAAAAAACCTTATAAATTCTTTAAGAATGTATTTATCAAGCAATTTCAATGATATGCCCTCAACGATGATGCCTTTTATGTCCAAAATGAGCCTGAATCAATTGCAAAGGAGTAAGTTCTCTATAGGCGAAATAAAAGAGAAGAACTCCAATAATGGCAAATATTACATTCGGGGTCCATACACCGACAGCAGGAGAAAGTTTGCCGGTTTCCGCCAGAGCCTCTCCCCCGATGCGCAAAAGATAATAAGCGGCAACGATGATAATGCCTACGGCAAAACCGCGGGATTTCACAGCCCTGTGGCTGGTAATTCCCAGAGGCAGGGCCAGCAGTCCGAAAAATATGCAGGAAAGTGGAATGGAAAATTTTTTATGAACTTCTATAGCTAGTTCACGAATAGCCGAACCATCCAGCCCAGGTTTTTTCATCCGCTCCAGAAGTTCCGTCAGGGTCATTTCCGTGCTGGACTTGTATTCTTCTGAATAAGTAGCCAGCGTCGTGGACAAATCCAGGATCAGATCATAAATTCTGAAATCAACTTTGCGGTAATTTTTCAAGTCGGGGCTCACGGTGTGAATGGAGCCGTTTTCCAGCCGCAGTTTTACAATCATCCGCTTCGTATCAGCCACCAGAAACGCTTTTTTTGCGATGATCGTGTTTTGTTCTTCTGTACTGCGTTTGTCTGAAATAATGACGCCTTCCATGTATTCGCCGTTAGCCGGAATCTTGTCTGCGTATACAAGCAGGTCTTTAAAATCCGAGTTAAATACTTTTTCCTTGATTCCGATACTGGCGTTTTGTGTGGCCAGTTCAAAAAGAAGTTTCTTGGTGGCAAAGTTACTCTGGGGCACGAGATAATATCCAATGACAATGGTGCATATGAAAGTCAGCAGGGAAGCAATGGCTACAGGATAGTAAATCTGGAGCAGGCTCACCCCTGCCGCCTTAAGGGCTGTAATTTCATTGTCCGCGGAAAAAGTGCCCATCGCAATCAAAATGGAAACCAAAAGCGCAATCGGGATGGTAAACATCAAAAAAGAAGGCATGATCAGCATCACCAGGTGCAGTATGTCCACAACGCTGATTCCCTTGTTGACCATCAAATCCATGATTTGAAGAATCTTTCCCATTAACAGGACAAAAGTAAGAACAAAAAGAATCAGGAAGAAAGGAAGAGCGATTTCCCGGAAAATATAGCGGCTGATAATTTTCTTCATATGTCAATTAATAAAAATTTTGAAAAACTGGTACTTACAAAACAAGTTGTCATAGCCCTGCAGTTCACGCGTTCCGAACGCATGTGAGGAATCATAAAAAACAAGATATCTCTTGGAGCTTATCCTGAGCATGGCCGAATGTTTTCGAAATGGCACTGACAAAGATTTCTCCCTTCGGCCGAAATGACAGAGTGCTACTTTTTCAAGCTGCTAGTAGCATTTATCTATACTATTATACAAGAAAAACATCAACCCGTCACGATACAGGTTTTTACCCTCCCAAACCTATTGTTTTGTTGACAGCCGAATACATTTTGCCTATATTCTTCCGGATTTCAAATGACTTGCCCGCGAAGAAGGGAATGGATCATTTCCATGAAGGGTGTGAACTGCGCCCGGCGCGGAAGTGACCAGGGAGTATAGTAATGAAAAAAAGATGGATTGCCGCCGGGCTTCTCCTTTTTGGAGGTGTGCTATCGGTAATTTCCTATTATTTCTGGGACGTTCCACTGATGCGTTATTGTCAGGGATTGAACCCAACGATTGTGGCTGCCGCTGAAATCATCACCCAGGCCGGCGATTCTCTATGGTATTTCATTTTACTGGTGCCTGCTTTTATTTTTATCCGTTTTGTGTGGAAAAATGAGCGATGGTCGGCAAAAATTCTTTATCTGATATTGTGCATCGCTCTATCCGGTATTTTAAATACAGGGATCAAGTGGTTGACTGGAAGGAACCGGCCGATTAACCTCATTGAGGATGGTGTGTTCGGATTTGATTTTTTTCGAATCATGTACCTGTATGAAACCACCTCTTTCCCTTCGGGGCACACGGTGACAGCCTTTGCCCTGGCAACGGCTGTCAGTTTTTTATATCCGAAGTTTAGTGTCCCTGCCTTTTTCATTGCGGCAGCGATTGGTTTGAGCCGCGTCGTTTTGACGGCTCACTACTTGAGCGACGTGATTGCAGGTGCTGTCGTCGGTGTGATCTGTTCGCTGGGGGTTAAATATCTGTTTGACAGATTCTATATTGAGCTCAATGAGAGCGTTTAAAGATATGATGAAAAAAAGATATATTCTGTTTTTAATACCCTTCATCCTCTATATTGCGCTGCTGGGTGTCATGCCGCAAATGGAGCCGGATGAAGCCCGCTACAGCCTGATTGCCAGCGCAATGAACGAGACGGGCAACTATGTCACTCCACACATCAAAAATACGATTTACCTGGAAAAACCGCCCCTGGTTTCCTGGGTGACAGCAATATTCTTTAAACTATTCGGAGAGAACGACTTTTCTGCGCGATTATTTGCGGGGCTATGCGCGTGGGGCTGCATATTGCTGACGTTTTTTATCGGGTGGCGCTTTCGCGATGAAAAGACCGGCCTGTATGCCGCGGCCGTTCTGACGATTTCCATATTGCCGTTCATTCTGGGCAGAATTAATATTCTGGATGTGCCCCTGACATTTTTTGTGTGTCTTGCCATCTGGCTGGGATATTTGTCTTTGATCACAGAAAAAAAGCGATACCTTTCCTGGCTTTTTTATTTTACCTGTGCCCTGGCTTTTTTGACAAAGGGAATTATCGGAGTGGTTTTCCCTTTTGCCATCCTGGTGATTTGGCTCGTCTGGACAGGACGCTGGCGTGAAATCCTGAAGCTCATCTCGCCTATTGGGATCGTGATCTTCCTGATAATGGTCTGCCCGTGGATTTATCTGGCGCAGAAAGAGAATACGGATTTTCTCTGGTTTTTCTTTGTCCGTGAGCATTTTCTCCGTTTCACGACACAAATGCACGGGAAGGCGGAACCCTTTTATTATTTTCTGCCGTTTATCATCGGAGGGACATTTCCCTGGTCTGTTTATCTGATCGGGGCCTGGCAGGGGAAAAACAAGGCAGACGGCCTGTTTCAAAAAGATGAAAATAAGCTTCTGGTGGTCTGGTTTTTATTTATTTTTCTGTTTTACTCGGCTTCTTCATCGAAGCTCGTAACTTACATTGCGCCACTGTTTTTGCCGATCGCCCTTTTTGCCGGTCATATTTTCCGAATCTATGATGAAGAACCGACAGAACCGTCAGGGAGCAGAAAGGTTTTTTATCGCATTGCCCTGTATATTCAGTCCTTCCTTATTCTGGTTGCAGTTCTCCTGCCACCGATCCTGAAGCCTTACTCTGACGATGCCAAAGGTCTGGTTGTGATGATATCCGGTCAGTGGTGGCTTTATGTTCTACCAGTTCTGGTTGTGGCGATTCTGATGATTTTTCTGCCGGATTGGATTGCCCGCAAGACCCGATCAGGATGGTTTGCAACGATTTATCTTCTCTCCTGCGTTCTTTTAGCCGGCACAATTTTGCCGATTACGGATTTTCTGTCGCCTTATCGCAGTTCACTGGTTGCCAGGGATGCGATTGCCCGTTTTGTGCCGGCAGGGCATTTGTTGTATCAGTACCGCATCAATTTTTACGGGATTGATTTTTATAACAAAATTCGAACGCCCGTTGTTGAGGATTTCGGTGAACTGGCCGATGGCATCATAAAGATGCCGGAAATGGAAATGAAGAAATATTTTTTCGCGGTCCAGGGTTTCCATGAAAAAGTCGGGCAGGAAAAGGAAATTTATTGTATTACGCAGTTTCCGGAAAAACTGAAGCAGTTGCAGGCAAGACACGCGCATGTTGATGTTCTCTGGGAAAATGGCGCATTTTATCTTGTCCACATTCGGAATAAGACAAAGGATTAAGGCTCTATGAAAATAAGAAAAGATTTTTTGCCTTTCAGCCGTCCGTCCATCGGTGAGACAGAAATAAACGGGGTTATTGCCTGCCTGAAATCAGGCTGGATCACGACAGGAGCTCTTTGCAAGGCGTTTGAAGACAAATTCTGCCAGTTGACCGGTGCGAAGCAGGCCGTCACATTCAATTCGGCCACGGCCGGCATGCACCTGATGCTGAAGGCTCTCAAACTGGAAGAAGGGGATGAGGTGATCACGCCTTCCATGACATTTGCTTCAACCATCAACATGATCGCGCTTCATAATGCAAAACCCGTGTTTGTCGATATTGAATACACAACGCTCAATATTAACTGTGATTTGATCGAGGAAAAAATAACATCAAAAACCAGGGCAATCATCCCGGTACATTTTGCGGGAGTCCCCGTGGACATGGACAAAATCAACAGGCTGGCCCGCAAATATCGATTGACGGTCGTTGAGGATGCCGCTCACGCTGTGGGAACCTGTTACAAGGGGATTCATGCCGGTGGTTTCGGCCACCCCGCGATCTTTTCGTTTCATCCCATCAAGAATATTACGACGGGTGAGGGCGGGATGATCACGCTTAGCAATGCGGGCCTCGAAAAAAAATTGCGTTTGATGAGATTCCATGGAATAGAAAGAGACGCTTGGAAAAGGTATGGAAAGGGCGGAAATCCATCCTATGATATTATGGAGCCGGGATACAAATACAACATGCCGGATCTGCTGGCGGCTTTGGGGCTGGCCCAGATGGAACGATGGAAAGAATTCAACGACCGCCGCCAGGTGCTGGCAGGGCTTTATCTGGAAGGCCTGAAAGGTTTGCCGAAACTGGATTTGCCTCAGGTGCCCGAGTATGAGCACACCCATGCCTGGCATTTGTTTATTGTGAAGGTAAAGGATTATCCCCGGGATGCCTTTATGGAGAAACTGGCGGACTATAACATCGGTTATGGTCTGCACTTTCCTGCTGCTCATGCATTGTCTTATGTCAGGAAAAAATTTGGCTGGGCAGGAAGGTCACTTCCGGAAACAAAACGGGCGGCCGAAAGAATTATATCGCTGCCCCTGTTTCCTGATATGACGGAAAATGATGTTCATTATGTCTGCAGGGCGGTAAAGGAGATTTTAAAATGATCAGGGTGCAGGTCTCGGTAGTCATCCCGGTATATAATGAAGAAGCAAACCTGTCGGCACTGATGGGCAGGCTTTTACCGGTCATGATCGATATGGGAAAAAGCTTTGAAGTCATCCTGATCGATGACGGCAGCCAGGACAATTCCCTTAAACTTTTGAAAGAATTTGCATCGAATCCCAGGGTAAGGGTTGTGGAACTTACCAGGAATTATGGCCAGCACTCGGCCATTATGGCAGGATTTTCGATTGTGCGCGGGGATATGATAGTGACTCTGGATGCGGATTTACAGAACCCTCCCGAAGAGATCCCGAATCTGGTCCGCGTTATGGAAGAGGGCGGCTACGACGTTGTCGGCACCATTCGCAAGGGGCGGAAAGATTCTTTCTTTCGCATATTGCCTTCAAAGATCATCAACATGGTCGCTCGCAAAATTACCGGTGTGAGCATGCGCGACTGGGGTTGCATGCTGCGCGCCTACAGCCGACCGGTGGTTGAACGAATGATCGAATGCCACGAGCAGGCCACGTTTATTCCCGCACTGGCGACGGTCTTTGCCAAGCGGGTGACGGAAATAGAAGTGGCACACGAAGAGCGGTTCGGCGGGAAGTCGAACTATCCACTACGCAAGCTCATCAATCTTCAGTTTGATCTGGTAGCCTCTTTTTCCAATCTGCCCATTAAACTGATTATGTATGGGGGCATCCTCATGTCTTTCATGGGCGTGTGCTTCGGTGTATTTCTGGCTATCGCGCGCCTGGTTTACGGAGTCCGCTGGGCGGCCGAAGGCATTTTTACTTTATTTGCGGTCCTGTTTATCTTTGTCGGCCTGCAGTTTTTTGCCCTCGGGGTGATCGGAGAATACATCGGCCGGATTTACACTCAGGTACGTAAGCGGCCTGAGTATGTCATTGAAAATATTTATTGTGCAGACGAGGAAGGCGATATTCGTTGAAAACAGTAGCCCTGGCCTATCACAATATGGGAATAACCGGGCTTACGGCCCTGGCTCGCCACGGTTTTGAAATTGCCGCCGTCTTTACGCATGAGGACGATCCCGGAGAGAACTGCTGGTTTGGTTCGGTAAAGGACTGGGCCCGGCAGCACGGGATTCCCTGCTATACAACCGATCATATCAATCATGAGGAATGGGTGGACAGGATAGAATCGTGGAAGCCCGATGTTCTCTTTTCCTTTTATTACCGCAAAATGATCGGGGAAAAACTCCTGGAGATTCCGAGGCTGGGAGCACTGAATTTACATGGATCGCTTCTGCCCGCATACCGCGGGAGATGTCCCGTGAACTGGGTGCTGGTGAAGGGGGAAGAAAAAACCGGCGTCACTCTTCATTTCATGGTTGAAAAGCCGGACGCGGGCGATATTGTCGGCCAGAAAGAGGTGGTCATTGATTTTGATGATACCGCCCGGACACTGTATGATAAACTCTGCAAAGCGGCGGATGGTTTGCTGGATGAACTGCTCCCGGTCATCAAAACCGGGCAGATACCGCGCAGAAAGCAGAATCTGGCCGAGGGCAGTTATTACGGAGGGAGACGTCCGGAGGATGGCCGAATCGACTGGACAAAGCCGGCCACAGATATCTACAACCTGATTCGTGCCGTGACGGACCCTTATCCGGGGGCCTTTGCGATTATGGAAAATGGAAGCAGAATGATCATATGGCGCGCCCTGCCAGTCGAGGCGCATGATATGAACGGACAGGCCGGCAATATGAAACATGCAGGTGAGGATGTTCTTGTGAAAACGGGCGAAAATGCTATAAAACTTCAGGAAATTGAGATACAGGGCAGAAAATTAAGAGGTCCTGAAGTTGGTGATTTTTTTAAAACGGGAAAGGTGACGAAACTTTTATGAAGATATTAATACTGGGCGTAAACGGCTTTATCGGCCACCATCTGGTGAACAGAATTCTGGACGAGAAGCCTGACTGGCAGGTTTTCGGAATGGATTTAGGAACAGAACGCATTGGTGCTGCACTGAACAATCCACAGTTCAATTTTCTGGAGGGGGATATCTCCATCAACAGGGAGTGGATCGAATATCACATTAAAAAATGCGATGTGATTATGCCGCTGGTTGCCATCGCCACGCCGAAAGCCTATGTGGAAGACCCTATCGGGGTGTATCATCTGGATTTTGAAATGAACATGAATATCATCAAGCAATGCGTGAAATATCATAAACGTGTTGTTTTCCCTTCAACATCAGAGGTTTACGGCGCGTGTAATGACCCGGAATTCGATGAGGACGAAAGCTATCTGGTTGTGGGACCGATCAGGAAGGAACGTTGGATCTATTCCTGCTGCAAGCAGCTTCTGGATCGTGTCATCTATGGATACGGCACGAGAGGTCATCTGGAATTCACGCTGTTTCGGCCGTTTAACTGGATCGGGCCGAGGCTTGATTCCCTGGACACGGCAAAAGAGGGAAGCTCCCGTGTGGTGACGCAGTTCATTGCCGAACTGCTCCTGAAGCGGCCGATTAATCTGGTTGACGGCGGCCTGCAGAAACGCTGTTTCACTTACGTGGACGACGGGATTGCCGCGTTAATGAAAATTCTGGAGAATAAAAATGATGTGTGCAGAAATGAAATCATCAACATCGGTAATCCGGAAAATGAATGTTCGGTGAAGGAACTGGCCGGTATTCTCAAAAAATTATTTCAGGAGCACCCAGACCATCAGAAGGATTCAATCTATTCGGATATTATTGAGATTCCCGCAGACACTTATTATGGAAAAGGCTATCAGGACATCTACACCCGCAAGCCGAGCATTGAGAAAGCGAAAAAACTGCTGGCATGGGAGCCGAAAATGGATTTGCATCAATCCCTGCGGCTGACACTGAATTCATTCCTGGAAGAAAATAAGACCACGACGGTCTAGCGGAGTTTGCGCGGAACGCTTTATGGGAATGCTTGGATTAAAAATCGACGTCGATACCTACTGGGGGATGAGAAACGGTGTTCCACGTCTACTCAGGACGTTAAGGGATTTTCATATTCAGGGGACTTTTTTTTTAAGCATTGGACCGGACAACTCGGGACGGGCGATGCTGCAGCTCATTAAAAATCCGCGTTTCTTAAAAAAAATGATGAAGACGAAGGCGGCCAGTCTTTATGGCTGGAGAACCGCTTTCTATGGAACGCTTTTGCCGGCGCCGATGATTGCGCTGTCGTTCCCTGATCTTGTTCTTCAAATGATGGATGAAGGCCACGAGGTGCAATTTCACGCGTGGGACCACCGCCGCTGGCAGGATGAATTGACAGCGAAACCGGAAAGATGGATTGAACAGTGGTTTGAGGCAGGGATCAGCGGTTTCGAAAAACTGACCGGACGGAAACCGACGGCATTCGGGGCGCCGTCCTGGCTGATTGACGGCCGGGTTTTGCAGATTATCCAAAAATATCATTTTGAATATTTAAGCTGCACCCGGGCAAAGACGCCTTTTATCTATGAGAATCCTGCAATTCTGGAAATTCCATCCGATCTGCCGTGTTTCGAAGAACTTGATCCCCGAAAAGATGTGGCGATACTGCTCAACATGATCAGCGACGGAGGAAATCATGTTCTTCCCGTTCATGCTGAAGTCGAGGGGGGGATTTTCGAAGATAAGTTCAGGGAGCTTTTAAAAAGCGCCCTGGAAGGGGGCATCAAAATCACGGGGCTGAAAAGCATGAAAGCCGGTCTCGATGTACGTCATCTGACCAGAAGAAAGCCTGTAATGGAGCTTCTGCCCGGCAGGCATTCCCCCTGTGCCGTATAGCCGGCGTATGAACACAAATAACTGAAATAATTAAGTATATTAATATATAACGTCCTTTTTAAGGCATTCTTTGAGGCCTCTTGTGCTTGACATTGGTTTTTTGATGTGCTAGCCCCTTTAGTCAATCAGGCTTGAAAAAGGTTTTTTTGGCTTTAGTCAAAGGAGAACGATGTCGGATAACTTCTTTACGTTGATGATCATACCTCGCCGGAAGAGCGCGGTCAAAAAGATTTCTCTTTCGAGTAATTTGGTTCGTGGTCTTTTTATCGGATCTCTTCTTGCCATCCTTTTAAGCCTATATGTCGTTTATGATTACGCAAGCATTAAAAGAGACCGTGCGGAGCTTGCCCGTCTCCGACAGCAAACCGTCCAGCAATCCAGAGAGATCATCGGCCTGGCAGTGAAAGTTGACGAATTTGCAGACCGGATGGAAGAGTTCAAACAGTTTGACAGACGATTAAGGCTCATGGCGTCCGAGGACATCGGACAGGACAAGAAAATTCCTCTGGGCATTGGAGGTTCAAACAGCACTCAGATCAACTTAAAAGAGCTGATCGACAAGGATCAGGAAACGCTTGTTTCCGGTATACATAAGAGCTTAACCCAACTGAATGAAGATGCCAACGAAAGAGAGCAGAGTTTCAACGAACTCCTGATTTTTCTTCGGGAGCAGAAGTCCATTCTTGCCGCCAAACCTTCTATCTGGCCTGTTATGGGATGGGTGACATCCGAGTTTGGAATGCGGCAGAATCCATTCGGATCGGGTAAAGAATTTCATAAAGGCATCGACATTGCGACAGGAATGGGAAAAGAGATCGTCGCCCCGGCAGATGGACTTGTTGTCGAAGTCGGTC
>CAYMYR010000082.1:0-10949 GCA_964394715.1 uncultured Smithella sp. | reverse complement strand
GCGTATCTGAATGGGGTTCAGAGGGCCGGTGGTTCAAATCCACTCGCCCCGACCAATTTAAACCCACCTGAAAGTAATATTTTTAATCAACGAATATTTTAGTGCTGCAAATCTGTTTTTTTCTATTTTTTCTTGCATTAAACGAAATTATCATTTACAGGATGATAAAAGAGGAAAGGCTCAATTTGACTGGTTTTGTTGCGGAGTACCAATTAAGAATCCCCGTTGACATTTTGCATAATGAATATATAATCCCCTGACTGTTTAAAAAGCGAGAGTGGCGGAATTGGCAGACGCACTGGACTTAGGATCCAGCCCGCCCAAGCGGTTAGGGGTTCAAGTCCCCTCTCTCGCACCAGAATGAAAGAGCCAAAAAATAATCAAATGTTAAGGAGAACAGGATAGTGAGTGAGTTTCCCGTAAAAGTAGAGGATATCAGCCAGGTTAAGAAAAAAATATCTTTTGAAATTCCCTGGGTTGTCGTTCAGGATGAACTGGAAAGTGTTTATCGTAACATTGGTAAAAAAGCTAAAATCAAGGGTTTCCGCCCGGGTAAAATTCCCCGCAAGATTCTGGAAACCTATTATAAAGCGGATGCCGAGGGAGAAACCATTACCAATATTGTCAATAAATACTACTGGCAGGAACTGGATGAGCGCGGAATCGTTACGCTTTCCCGTCCGGAAATCGAGCAGGACGGTCTGAAGGAAAACACAAACTTTTCTTTCAGCGCGTCGTTTGAAACGGAACCGGACATTGAACCGCAGGGCCATAAAGGGATGGAGCTGGAGAAGGTAAACATCACTGTATCGGATGCGGACATGGAAAAGCGTCTTGGGGAAATCCGTAAAATGTTTGCAACCATGCAGGATGTTGCTGAGGATCGGCCGGCGGTTATGGGCGATTTTGTTACGATTGATTTTAAAGGGAAGATGGACGGCCAGGAACTTCCGGAACTGCAATCTGACAATTACCTGCTGGAGTTGGGTTCCAAAAGATTTATTCCCGGCTTTGAAGAACAAATTGTGGGTATGAAAAACAACGAAACAAAAGAAATTAACCTTAAATTTCCTGCCGATTATCATGAAAAGAAGATGGCCGGCAAGGATGTTGTCTTTACTGTAATCCTGAAGGGGCTTAAAGAACAAAAACTTCCTGACATTGACGAAAACTTTGTCAAGAATTTTGACAAGTATAATACGCTGGAAGAGTTGATGAATGATGTTCGCAAGACCATGGAAGAACAATGTATACGCCAGAGCGAAGCACAGTTTGATGAAAAGATTATAGAAAGTCTTCTTACCGCCAATGAGTTTGATGCTCCGCCTTCCCTGGTGGAGAGACAGATCTTCTACATGATTGCCGATACGCAAAAAAGAATGAAATCAGCCGGTATGGATGAAAAAAATGCCATGGAATTGAGTTTCCGGATGCATGATCAGTTCAAAAAGGAGGCGGAAAAAACGGTCAAGACTTTCCTCCTGATCAAAAAGATTGCCGAGAAAGAAGCCCTGGTGGTTTCAGATGATGATATGGATAGTAAAATCAATGAATTAGCCGAAATTCATCATGTGGATTATGAAACGGTCAAAAACGCTTATAACGACGAAGACAGAATGAATACCCTGAAATCTGAAATAATACAAAAAAAGGTATTTGACTTTATCAAACGAGAGGCCAATATTAAGGTGGTTGAGAAAGTTGGAATGGAAGGGGAGGCCGCATCGTGAATTTGATACCGATGGTAGTGGAACAGGACGGCAGGGGAGAAAGAGCCTTCGACATCTATTCGCGTCTTTTAAAAGACAGAATTATCTTTTTGGGAACAGCCATCGATGACAACGTGGCCAATGTAGTTGTTGCCCAAATGCTTTACCTGGAAGCGGAGGACCCGGACAAGGAAATCTTTTTCTATTTGAATTCTCCCGGCGGTCACGTTAGTTCGGGAATGGCCATTTATGATACCATGCAGTATATTAAGCCGCCGATATCTACAGTATGCATGGGTCAGGCGGCGAGCATGGCGGCAATTCTTCTCGCGGCCGGAGAAAAAGGAAAAAGGTTTGCCCTGCCGCATTCACGAATTTTGATTCACCAGCCCCTCGGGGGTTTTCAGGGACAGGCAACGGATATTGACATTCAGGCCAGAGAAATTTTAAGATTAAAGGACGAGTTAAACCGGATTTTGTCGGAATTAACCGGTCAGCAACTGGAAAAAGTCATGAATGATACGGAGCGTGACTACTTCATGACCAGCCCGCAGGCGAAAGAATATGGCTTAATTGATGAAATCGTGGTCAGAAAGCCTGTATCATCCATGGATAAATAAAGGAGAGATCAAGTGATCAAAAGAAGTAAAGACAATCGAGGGCAGGGGATGCTTTTTTGCTCATTTTGCGGAAAGATGCAGAGTGAGGTTCGGAAACTGGTAGCAGGTCCCACTGCTTATATTTGTGATGAATGCATCGAATTATGCCGGTGCATCGTTGAGGAAGAAGAAAAGACGGTCGAGAAAACCCCAAAGAATATTTTGCCTGAACCGAAAGAAATCAAAAAATTTCTTGACACCTACGTCATTGGACAGGAGCAGACCAAAAAAATTCTTTCCGTCGCGGTGTATAATCATTACAAAAGACTTTTTTCCAATGTCGGTTCAAACGATGGTGTGGAGATCCAGAAAAGCAATGTTCTTCTGGTGGGACCGACGGGATCCGGAAAAACCCTGCTTGCCAAAACGCTGGCAAAGTTTCTCAATGTTCCTTTCACGATAGCGGATGCCACAACCCTGACGGAAGCGGGATATGTGGGCGAGGACGTGGAAAACATCATTTTAAGCCTGCTGCAGAATGCGGATTACGACGTCGCAAGGGCATCGAAAGGAATCGTGTATATCGATGAGATCGACAAGATAGCCAAAAAATCCGGTAACCCCTCGATCACAAGAGATGTTTCCGGTGAAGGCGTGCAGCAGGCCCTGTTGAAAATTATGGAAGGAACCACGGCCAGCATACCGCCCAAAGGCGGCCGTAAACATCCGCAGCAGGAATTTATTCAGGTGGACACCACGAATATCCTCTTTATCTGCGGCGGCGCGTTCAATGATCTGGAAACGATCATTTCCAAACGGATCGGCACAACCTCCATGGGGTTCGGCGCGGAAATCAAAAGCAAAAAGGAAAAAAGGGTTGGAGAAGTGCTGGCGGAAGTCCGGTCCGAAGATCTTTTGAAATTCGGTCTTATACCGGAATTTATCGGAAGGCTTCCGGTGATTGCCACGCTGGATGATCTGGATGAAGACTCCCTGGTGCGCATTTTGATGGAGCCCAAAGATGCAATCATCAAACAATACAAAAAACTGTTCGAACTGGAAAACGTAACCCTGAAGTTCACCGATGGCGCACTTCGCAGTGTCGCGAAGTTGTCGATGGAAAGAAAGTCCGGTGCTCGCGGCTTGCGTTCCATTCTGGAAAATACTATGCTCGAAGTAATGTACGATATTCCTTCGCAGCGCGACATCAAAGAATGTGTTATCAGCGAGGAAGTGGTTGTCAATAAAGCAAAACCCATTTTGCTCTACGATACGAAATCCGAAACTGCATAAAACAATATCCGGGAAGGGTAAATGACAGAAAAACAAGAATATAACAATCAAACCAGGACAAACATTATTCCTCTCTTGCCCCTGAGGGATGTGGTTGTTTTTCCGCACATGATCGTGCCGTTGTTTGTCGGCCGTGAAAAGTCTATCGCCGCTTTGGAATCTGCCATGAAATATGAAAAAGGGATTTTCATGGTGGCCCAGAAAAATGCGAAAAAAGATGATCCGGCCGAAGAAGACATCTACCGGACCGGAACCATCGGCATTATCATCCAACTGCTGCGCTTGCCTGATGGAACGGTGAAAGTTCTTGTGGAAGGCAAATCCCGCGGTTCCATAGAGGAATATCTGAAGAATGACGATTTCTTCCTGGTTAAAGTAAAAGAAATTGAAGATATCGATGATGATCCCACCGATGTCAGAAAACAGGCACTGATGCGCAGCATTAAAGAATCCTTTGAGCTTTACCTGAAGCTCAGCAAAAAAGTGCATGTTGAAATGATGGGAACAATTGCCGCTATCGAAGATCCATCCAAGCTGGCGGATGTGGTGGTCACGCACCTGAATGTGAAGCTGGAAGACAAACAGAAAATCATTGAAATTTACAATATAGGGGAACGGCTGGAAGCCATTTATTCCCTGATGCTTTCAGAAATAGAGATTCTTCAGGTGGAAGAAAAGATCAAGCGGCGCGTTAAAAAGCAGATGGAAAAAACGCAGAAGGATTATTACCTGAATGAACAGATGCGCGCCATCCAGAAGGAAATGGGTGAAAAGGACGATTTCAAAAATGAAATCGCGGAACTGGAAAAACGCCTGAAACAAAAGAAACTCTCCGAAGAGGCAACAAAGAAAGTACGCCAGGAAATCAAAAAGCTCCAGATGATGTCGCCCATGTCGGCGGAAGCCACGGTTGTCCGCAATTATATTGACTGGCTTCTGGATATGCCCTGGTCGGAAGTGACGGAAAATAAATACACACTGAAAGAATCAGAAAATATCCTTGACGAGGACCATTTCGGGCTGAAAAAAGTCAAGGAACGCATTATTGAGTATCTGGCTGTTCAGGCTTTGGTCAAGAAGAATAAAGGGCCCATTCTCTGTCTGGTCGGGCCTCCCGGCGTCGGGAAAACCTCTATTGCCAAATCCGTGGCCCGTGCGACCAATCGAAAGTTTGTGCGGATTTCCCTGGGCGGGGTCCGCGACGAAGCCGAAATCCGCGGACATCGCAGGACCTATATCGGTGCGATGCCGGGCAAAATCATTCAATCTCTGAAGAAAGCCGGTTCTAACAATCCTGTATTCTGTCTCGATGAGGTGGACAAACTGAGCTCCGATTTTCGCGGCGATCCATCCTCAGCTCTCCTGGAAGTCCTGGATCCGGAGCAGAATGTTGCCTTCAATGACAATTACCTGGATGTGGATTACGATCTGTCAGATATTCTGTTTATTACGACGGCCAACGTTCTGCAGACGATACCGGCACCTCTGCAGGACAGAATGGAAGTGATCCGTATTGCCGGTTACACGGAACAGGAAAAGATGCAAATCGCTAAAAAGTTCCTTTTATCGAAGGAAATGGAAGCCAACGGCCTTGTCGTGGATAATATCGAATTCACCAACGGAGCCCTGCTGCGAATAATCCGTCAGTATACAAGGGAAGCCGGTGTCCGGAACCTCGAACGGGAGATTGCCTCCATTTGCCGCAAGGTGGCCAAGGAAATTGTCAGCAACGGTTCGCAGAAGAAAATTCTCATTAACTCAAAAAGCATTCCGAAATATCTGGGCGTTCCCAAATTCCGTCATGGGGAAACAGAGGAGAAAAATCAAATCGGTTTGACGACCGGATTGGCCTGGACGGAAGTAGGAGGCGAACTCCTGGCTATTGAGGCATCCATCATGGAAGGGACGGGGCGCATGGTCATGACCGGGAAACTGGGTGATGTCATGCAGGAATCGGTACAGGCGGCCCTCACATACATCCGGGCGCGTGCCGAAAAGTTTGGCCTGACGAAAAATTTCTATAAGAAAATTGATATTCACGTCCATGTGCCGGAAGGGGCGATCCCCAAGGATGGTCCATCAGCCGGAATCGCGATGGCAACCTCCATTGCCTCTGCTCTTATGAAAAAGAAAGTTCGAGCCGATCTGGCCATGACGGGTGAAATTACCTTACGGGGCAGGGTGCTGCCGATCGGCGGATTGAAGGAAAAAATACTCGCGGCTCACCGCGGGAATATTAAAATGGTCATTATCCCGAAGGATAATGAAAAGGATTTGGCGGAAGTTCCCCGCAACGTCCAAAATGCCTTGAAAATTGTCTTTGTCGATCATGTGGATGAGGTGTTGGACATCGTCTTTGTGAAAGATGAAGAAGATTTCGGCAAGACCATGGCCACAGACATGCAGGTCAGTGCCCAGCCTGTGAATTAATTGAGATTTCTTTTTTTATGTCTTGACAAGAAATCCCAATGTTGCTAGAAGCCATGCAGCTTTTTTGGATATGTGGGCGGGTAGCTCAGCTGGAAGAGCGCCACGCTTACACCGTGGATGTCACAGGTTCGAGCCCTGTCCCGCCTACCAGAAAAAGAAAAGAGGTACGGAAGTTTACATCACGATTTTTTGGGGTCGTAGTTAAGTTGGTTATAACGCCGGCCTGTCACGCCGGAGGGCGTGGGTTCAAGTCCCATCGGCCCCGCCAGAAAATCGAAGGGAGCCTGCTTGTTGCGGCTCCCTTTTTTTTATCAGGAAGTCCCCGGGAGCGCACTACAGGTGATTGACATAATTGATGGGGCATGTTTAATTAAGCCGTGGCAGGGTATCCTGTAAAACAACCATCGTGATGAAATGATTGAAAAAGAGGTAATTGCATATCATGGACTATGAAGGACTGATCATTCGTCCGCCCAGTGAAGCCTACAGTCTGCTTTTGCAGGTTACAGTAGGCTGTTCTCATAACCGTTGCACGTTCTGCGGCACCTACCGGCAGAAAAAGTTTAAAATCAAAACTCTGGAGCGAATTGAAAAAGATCTGCGGGAAGCCAGAACCTACGGACCTGTGAACAGGCTTTTTCTGTGTGACGGCGACTCGTTGATTATTCCGCAGCCGCGTCTTGTGGAAATTTTACAGATGATTAACCGGTATCTTCCTGGACTCGAGC
This sequence comes from uncultured Smithella sp., assembly GCA_964394715.1. Lineage (GTDB taxonomy): Bacteria > Desulfobacterota > Syntrophia > Syntrophales > Smithellaceae > UBA8904. The sequence continues at coordinate 4,190 of CAYMYR010000082.1, read as the reverse complement.
GGATCGGAAGCTATGCCAATGCAAAAAGCATTCTGAGAAAATCAGTTGATGAATTGAAGGAACTGAACAAGTTGGGATTGAAAATCCTTTATCTGGGCATGGAAACCGGCAACGCCGAACTGCTGAAAAAGATCAACAAAGGCGCCACCCGCGAAAAAATGGTGGAAGCGGCCAGGCGGGTTAAAGAAGCAGGCATTGAGCTGTCGGTGACTGTCATTCTGGGCATTGGCGGTATTGAAAAGAGCATCGAGCATGCCATGGACACGGCTAGCCTGTTGACGGAGATGGATCCGGACTATGTGGGCGCGCTGACGCTCATGCTTGTGCCGCATACGGAAATGTACGAGGACTACCTGGCAGGGCGGTTTGTTCTCCCTGACAAAATCGGCTTTATCCGGGAACTGTATCTGATGATCGCCCACTCCAATTTTACAAAATGTTACTTCACATCCAATCATGCTTCCAACTATCTGCCGATCAAAGCGCATCTTCCCGGACAGAAAGAAAAAATTCTGAAAATGATGCGGGCGGTCATAGAAGAAAATGATGTCGGCAGATTGCGCCCCGAATTTTTAAGAGGGCTGTAACCGCGGGAGAAATGAAGACGGATATGAAAAAAAAATCTGAATGGTTTTTCTGGTGCAAGCCCGACTATATTCGCAGGCAAATATTCACGATGCTGGCCAAGGCGCAGAAAAGCGGGGTCTTTGATGAAGCATCCAGAAAAATGATTGAAAACATTCTGGAATTCACTTCCACCATGGTGCGGGAAATCATGATTCCCAGGACGGACATTGTGGCCATCAGCGTGGATGACACACCGGAAGAGATGATTCGCGAAATTGCACAGTCCCGTCATACGCGATTACCCGTATACAGGGGATCGGTTGACAATATCATCGGCATTTTGAACATCAAGGATCTGCTGGATGCCTGGCCGCATAATATAACGACATCCGATATTTTATCCCGTCTCACCAAGCCATATTATATTCCCGAAACGAAAAACGCCCACCTTCTGTTTCATGAGTTTAAAAACAACAAAAAACATATTGCCATTGTCATCGATGAATACGGAGGGACATCCGGTCTGGTTACTCTTGAGGATCTGCTCGAAGAGATTGTCGGTGATATTCTCGATGAACACGAAGAGAACCCTGACTCCGCGGATATCATTAAGGCGCCCGACGGTACGTTTATTGTGGAAGGACGCACCGAGATCGAAAACATTGAAGAGCATCTGCAGATCAGCCTGGAAAGAGGCCGGTACGAAACGGTAAGCGGACTCATTCTAAATACAATTCGGAGAATCCCGCACCGGGGGGAAAATTTTCAGATTGAAGGAATGGACATTACTATTGAAAATGCGGACGAACGCAGCATCAAAAAAGTGAAAATAAAAAAATTGGATGAAAATCTTTCCCATGAAGAATAAAGACCCGCAGGCAACACAGGAACTCTCCGATAACAAACTCAGTGTATACCGTATTTTTTTTGCAGTCCTAAGCGGAGCCCTGCTTTTTTTATCTTTTCCGAAATTCGGCCTGGGAGTTGTTGCCTGGTTTGCTTTTGTTCCTTTGTTTATTGCCCTCAAGGACGTTGAATCGGTATGGCGTTCGCTGCTTCTGGGTTGGATAGCGGGGATGACGGGTTGTGTCGGAATCCTTTACTGGATAACGCACGTCGTTGTGAATTTTGGTCATTTGCCGCTGTATCTCGGAATCTTTCTCATGCTGCTTCTGGCCTTTTATTTGAGCTTTTACACGGCTCTGTTTGCCGCCGGAATCGTTTGTTTGAGAAAATGGGTTCCCCTGTATCTTTCCGCGCCGGTTTTATGGATGTGCCTGGAATATGTAAAGTCGAAGGCATTTACCGGTTTCCCCTGGGAGAACCTGGGGTATTCCCAGTTTAACAATCTTTTCTTTATACAGATTGCCGATGTTATCGGTGTCTTTGGATTATCTTTTTTAATTGTCCTTTTAAATACCACTTTTTATTCCTTCATGACTGGGAAATTCAAAAAGTCATTTGCGCTGGCGGTCGTTGTATTTCTGCTCTGGGCGGGGGTCTATTTTTATGGCGTTCAGCGGATCGCTCAAATTAATGAACTTCTGAAAGACGCGCAGGGCATGGATGTTTCACTGATTCAGGGAAACATCAGCCAGTCGATCAAGTGGAACGCCAATTATCAGAAAGAAACCATCAGCATCTATGAGGATCTGTCCTTGCGGCAGCCGCAGGAAGCGGGAGGTCTGATTGTCTGGCCGGAAACCGCTGTGCCTTTTCACTATCAGGACGATACCGACTTGCAGCGCCGTGTAAGGGATATTTCCGTCAAAACTCAAAACTGGTTTGTTTTCGGTTCCACAAGTTATCGGGACCGCGGCGCCAGTATGGACTACTACAATAGCGCCTATCTGCTTTCCCCGATGGGCGATATCCTGGGTAAATATGACAAGGTGCATCTTGTCCCCTACGGTGAATATGTTCCGCTAAGAACGGTTTTTCCTTTTGTCGGCAAACTCGCAGAGGGAATAGGCGATTTCGGCGAAGGAAAGGGATTTTATCCCCTGGAAATGGGGGAAAGAAAAATCGGGGTGATGATCTGTTATGAGGGAATCCTGCCTGAAGCCGGAAGAATGTATAAAAACGCCGATGCCGACTTGCTGGTGAACATTACGAACGATGCCTGGTTCGGCAGCACATCTGCACCGTATCAGCATCTTTCCATGACCATATTCCGGGCGGTCGAGACCAGGCTTTATCTTGTGCGCGCGGCCAATACAGGCATTTCGGCGATTATTCATCCGACTGGAAAAATTATTGCAAAAACCGGAATATTCCATAAAGATGCCATCCACGGCAGAATCAAATATATTCAGTTGCCGACCATTTATGCGAAATTCGGCGACTGGCCGGTGGGGGCCGGTTTTTTATGCCTGGCCGTTTATTTTCTGTGGGGCTTTATAAGGAGGGGAAGATAATGTCAGAAGAAAGCATTCATGAAACCATCAATGACCTGAAGAAAAGAATTCAATATATCGGGGAATGCCTTTGACGTTCCTGAACTGGAATTAAAAGTCAAGGACCTGGAAATCCTGTCCGCCAGAAATGATTTCTGGGATGATCCGGAGCAGGCCAGAATCCTTCTGCAGAAGAAAACAAAGTTGTCCGCTGCGCTAGAGAGTTGGAAAAAATTTCAAAAACAGATTGAAGACTCCGAAACCCTCTGGTCGATTGCTTCTGAAGAAAAAGACGAGCAGGTGTTAAGCGATCTCGAATCTGAACTTGCGCAGTTGTCATCCGATGTTCGGGGTGAAGAGCTCAAGATGATGCTGTCCAGTGATCAGGATCCGATGAACGCAATTGTGAACATTCATGCCGGGGCGGGAGGAACGGAAGCCCAGGATTGGGTGGAAATGCTGCTGCGCATGTATTTGCGGTGGGCAGAAAAGAAAAATTTCAAAACAAATATTATTGATTATCTGCCGGGGGATGAAGCCGGCGTCAAGAGTGTGTCTTTTACCATTGAGGGTGGGTATGCCTATGGCTACACAAAAGCTGAAATCGGCATTCACCGTCTTGTCCGGATTTCTCCGTTCGACGCGGGAGCCAGGCGGCATACATCCTTCGCTTCCGTATTTGTTTACCCCGAGGTTGATGATGAAATAAAAATTGATATCAAGGAAGATGATTTGCGGATTGACACATTCCGGTCGGGAGGCAAGGGGGGACAGCATGTCAACAAGACCGATTCTGCTGTCCGCATTACCCATTTGCCGACCGGCATCGTCGTGCAATGCCAGAATGAAAGATCTCAGCATAAAAATAAGGCCATGGCGATGAAATATTTAAAATCCCGTCTCTATGAAAGAGAACTGCAGCAAAAGAATGAAAAGATGGATGAAGAAAACAAGCAGAAAAAAGACATTGCCTGGGGAAGCCAGATTCGCTCCTATGTTTTGCATCCTTACAAAATGGTAAAGGATCATCGTACGAATCTGGAAAACGGAAACGCGCAAAAGGTGCTGGATGGCGACATCGATGATTTTATCCAGGCTTATCTTATGTACATCGGCAACAGGGGGCAAAACCCCTCTTCGACGGTTAGCTAAGCAAACGATAATATTTAAAATTGTCATTATTGATTTGGGATATAGGGAATAATGTGTTATACAATTTAAAATATG
>CAYMYR010000081.1:0-11102 GCA_964394715.1 uncultured Smithella sp. | reverse complement strand
AGAAACAGTCCGGTGGACGCGGCCAGTTTGGTGATTGTACGATCGACATTGAACCACTGCCGCGCGGTGGAGGCTATGAATTCCTGGATAAGATCGTTGGCGGCGTTATTCCGGGCCAATACCGCCCGGCCGTAGACAAAGGCATTCAGGAAGCGGCAGCCAAAGGTGTGATTGCGGGTTACCCTGTGGTGGACTTCAGGATATCGCTGGTTTTCGGCTCGTACCACACAGTCGATTCATCGGAAATGGCTTTTAAAATTGCCGGCTCCATGGCGTTTCAGAAAGGCGTCATGGAATGTCAGCCGATTCTTCTGGAACCCATAGTGAATATTGCCATCGAAGTCCCGGATGAATACATGGGTGACGTTATCGGCGATCTCAACAGCCGACGCGGACGAGTTCTAGGTATGGACACAAACGGCACCAACCAAATCATTAAAGGTCAGGTCCCCCTTGCGGAAATTTTAAAATACGCCCCCGATCTACGCTCTATGACCAGCGGCCGCGGCAATTTCACCTATACCGATTCGCATTATGAAGAAGTTCCTTCCTACATCGCGGATAAAATTATTGCCGAATCGAAAAAAGAAACCGAAACGTAACCTTCAATGTTCAATGCCGTCGTCATAACAGTGAGCGATAAAGGCTCTCAAGGCAAGAGGCAGGATTTAAGCGGCCCCGCAATTGCAGAAATACTTGCGGGTGCCGCTATTGAAGTAAAACATACCCTCATCATTCCCGACGAAGTAGACCAGATACAAAAAGCTATTATTCAATTTGCCGATGTGGATAAAATGGATTTGATTTTGACCACGGGCGGAACAGGGGTCAGTCCCCGAGACCTCACACCGGATGCCACTCGGAAAGTTCTGGATAAAGAAATTCCCGGAATGGCCGAAGCCATGCGCATCGCCAGCATGAAAATTACGCCCCATGCCATGATTTCCAGAGCAGTTGCAGGCATCAGGGGCCATTCACTGATCATCAATCTCCCCGGAAGCCCCAAAGGGGCTATGGAAAATCTTGCCGCTGTTCTTCCGGCAATTCCTCACGCGATGGAAAAAATAAAAGGCGATGACCGCGACTGCGCGGTATCGCCATAGCTAACAATTTTCCACAGCCATGCGATTCACGCGACATGACGGTCGTCCCTGGAGACGACGGAAACCCGCTCCACTCAAGGCGTTTGATCAGACACCGGTATGGTGACATCGTTATCTTTCAGAAACTGAAGAGCATTCCTAATGTGCGTCCCGGGCCAGTAAATCTTTCCGCAGCGGTCGCAGCGGTTATACCTGTCATAATTTTCATAAACAAACGGGGGGACCTGATCATAAACCTCTCCGCGTGCGGCCGGATGCAGCTTTGAATTGCAGATCAGGCAGATTCTGTACATCTTATCGTAATTAATTGTTAATGAAAGTTTCCGGATGACAAAACCGAGCTGCGGGCCAGTGCCTGCCGCCGGCAGCAGAAAGATCTCCCCCGAGAACTGCCGCTCCAGCATATCTCTTCTGCGGGTCAGCACGATACGGTTCTGCTCTTGCGCCTGCCGCATCATCGGCCGGCCGGCTTTGCCGCTGTATACAACGGTGTCGTATCCCAGCAGCCTGAGCCATTTCGCCAGGCCCGTGAGAGAAGCGTCGGTAATAAACTTTGGCTGGGCTGTCATGGAGAAGGTTCGGGTATTTTCTTGCGTTCTTCAATCATGGGGGGCGCCTCGTGGTCTCTCAGTTCCTTGCGCAGATCCCTGACTGTTTTGTTCAGCCGGCTGATTGTGCGATTCAGGCGGAATCTTTCCACAACGCCGAGCAAACCCGTAATGATCACCCCCACGAGCAGGGCGACAAAAATCAGCATATAAGCGGGGACAATAATATCCTGGATGTAGTAATATTTAATGGTCACAGGCGCCGCATTAAACTGGGAGAAAGTCACAATAAAAAATGCAAAGAGAATCGTCAGAATTAAATAAAATATTTTCATGGTATTCAAACCTCCTGAGAATATTTTCTAAAAAGCGGAGCAAGTTTTTCAGCAGTTGTAGCCAAATCTTCCGGAACAACACGAACATGACCGACGACACTCATAAAATTTGTGTCACCTTCCCAGCGCGGTATTACATGAACATGCACATGTTCAGCGATGCCGGCGCCTGCTGCCTTGCCCAGATTCATGCCCACATTGAATCCGTTCGGCTTCATCGCATCCCTCAATACCTTTACAGAGGTGTCCAGAAGAGCAAATATCTCCGACCGCTCTTCCATGGTCAATTCCGAAATATCGTCCAAATGACGTTCCGGAATAATCATCAAGTGACCATTGACATACGGATACCGGTTGAGCATCACAAAACATGTTTTTCCTTCAAAAACGATGTAATCATCGCACCGGGTTGAACATTTGCAAAACACACAACCTTCCTGCTTTTCACACACAAGATACTCCATTCTCCAGGGCGCAAACATTGTTTCCATATTTTCGGTTCCTGATTACATTGAGTTGAATCATTTGATCGTGATGATCCTGCCTGTCAAATCATCGCCAACTTCCAGGATCCCGATGCTCCTGGATTTTGCAAAGCGTTTATCTACCGCCGATCCGGGATTGAAAAAGTAAACACCGTCTATGCTCCTGTTCACCGGATAATGCGTATGACCAAAAACAATGCAGTCAACAGAACCGAGTCTTGCTGCAAGTTTTCTTTCAATCCCCTCGGCTGACCCCCAGCCATGGATCAGTCCTATTTTAAACCCGTTGATCTCCATCAGCAGCTGTTCAGGCAGTTCCTCTTTTACCCGCGGGTTGTCCATGTTCCCGTGGACCGCCCGCACTTCCTTATCTCCGAAAAGGGCCAGGACGGACAGATCAATTAAATCTCCCGCATGAAAAATCATATCGACATCAGAAAAATTATCGTCGATGATTTTCTTCAGATTTTCATCAAATCCTGAAACATGCGTATCCGACAATACGCCTATCTTCACTCTCTTTTGACCCGCCATAATTTTTTATTTATTAACGGCAAGATCGAAAAAATACAAGTGTTATTTACAGATCCATTATAATCAATTTGACTTTAGTCCCGACCCAATATAACATAATAAATATGAGTAAACTTGAAGAATCCTTAAATAAAATTGCCGGCAATATCCTTTGTCTGGATGAAGCTTCCCTGGTTTCGCTCTGGGAAAAATACAAGACGAAAATGGAACATTTTTCCTTTTCCCCTGAATGGGAAAAAGCCGTGGTGATCTTCTCCATTATCAATTCCATACGTGTAAAAAATGCCATTTTCAATGAACAATTATTAAAAAAAGAAACATCCGAAGACAAAGAAACGGGAAAGAGAAAAACCGGGAAACCAAACCTGCGACTGGTTAAATAATGGACAAAGATTCCGCGGCAAAACGTATTCATGAACTGCGAACCATTATTGGATACCATAACCGGCGTTACTATCAGCAGGACGCGCCGGAAATATCCGATGCGGAATATGACCGGTTGATGCGGGAGCTTCAGGATCTTGAAGAGATCTATCCAGACGATGATCTGGCGTCATCGCCAACCCAACGGGTTGGAGCTGCTCCGCTTTCCAGATTTTCTCCTTTCAGCCACCCACAGGCTATGCTGAGCCTGGCCAACGCTTTTTCTTCACAGGAGATTCTCGATTTTGATTCGCGCATCCGGCGTCTTGCAAATGAAGAAAAAATCGATTACGTGGCTGAACCCAAGCTGGACGGCCTGGCCGTCAATCTCATTTACGAAGACGGCCTTTTCAGGCGCGGAGCGACACGAGGCGACGGCGTCACGGGTGAAGACGTAACACAAAATCTCAAAACCATTTCATCGATGCCTTTAAGAATAAAGCAGAATGGTCCTCGTGCCGTCCCGGAATTCATCGAAGTCCGGGGCGAAGTCTACATGGAAAAGAAGCCTTTTGCAAAACTAAACCGCCGCCGCGAGGAAGACGGCGAAGACCCTTTTGCTAATCCGCGAAATGCAGCCGCCGGATCGCTTCGCCAGCTGGACCCGAAAGTAACCGCACGGCGTCCGCTGAATATTTTCCTCTACGGGATCGGCACGGTTCGGGGTATTCGTTTTTCCAGCCACTGGGAAATCCTGCAGACCCTCGCAGACTGGGGTTTCCCCGTCAACCCGCTCATTTCCCAGGCACAGGACATTTCGGCCTGTATTGACTACTTTGAACATATACACTCCATCCGGCCCGGCCTTCCCTACGAAATCGACGGCGTTGTTATAAAAGTGAACAATCTCTCTGTCCAGGAAGCACTGGGTAATGTTTCCCGCTCCCCCCGCTGGGCTCTCGCCTGTAAATTCCCACCCGAACAGGCCACGACGATCATTCGTAAAATTGTCGTGCAGGTTGGCCGAACAGGCACCCTGACGCCGGTCGCGATCATGGAACCGGTCAGCGTGGGAGGCGTCATGGTCAGCCGGGCCACACTGCATAATGAAGATGAAATCATAAAAAAAGACATTCGTTTAGGCGATACTGTGGTCATCCAGCGGGCGGGTGATGTCATCCCGGAGGTCATAAAAATTGTTGAATCAAAACGAAACGGACAGGAAAAAATTTTTCGCATGCCGTCTTATTGCCCGGAATGCGGTTCGGAAATTGTCCGCGTGGAGGGAGAAGCCGCGCATCGCTGTGTCAACCTCTCCTGCCCTGCTCAAATCAAAGAGCATATCCGGCATTTTGCCTCGCGAGGCGCGATGGATATTGAAGGACTCGGCGAAAAAGTTTCTGCGCAGCTCTTTGACGCAAGATTGATTCATGACCCTGCTGATCTTTATTTCCTGACGAAAGAACAGCTGCTGGGGCTGGACCGCCAAGCCCGTAAATCGTCGGAAAAGCTGCTGGAGGCCATCGCACGGTCCAAAACCCCTCCCCTGGATAAATTCATATTTGCCCTCGGGATTCGCCATGTCGGAGAACAAACCGCAAAAATTCTTGCCAGACATTTCGGCAGCATGGAAAATCTGATAAAAGCACACATTGATGATTTAACAACGCTCAACGAAATCGGTCCGGAAATCGCGCAAAGCATCGTCGAGTTTTTCTCGGAAAACAAAAACAGGAAAGTTATGGAAAAGTTTCACCTCGCGGGCGTATCCCCGCTGACTCAAGATGCAGTGACCGACACGACTCTTCAGGGGAAATCATTCGTTTTTACGGGTTCCATGGAAAGCATGGGGAGAAATGAAGCCAAAGCACTGGTCGAATCACGAGGAGGAGTTGTCCAGTCTTCTGTCACGGGCAAAACATCTTATGTTGTTGCGGGCAGTGAACCTGGATCGAAACTGGACAAGGCCCGCCGGCAGGGAATCTCCGTGATCAACGAAAAAGATTTTTTAAAACTTATCGGAAGGTAAAGCACCATGAAAAGAGTTCATGTTTACATAAACGGCAGGGTACAGGGTGTTTTCTTCCGGGCCGAAACACAGCGTGCCGCCGTCTGTCTGAATCTAACCGGTTGGGTGAGAAATATGAGAGACGGGCGCGTTGAAGCCATCTTCGAAGGAGAAGACCGGGCTATCGATCAAATGCTTGTCTGGTGCCAAACCGGTCCGCCTCACGCCCGTGTTGAGCAGGTCATCATTGAGGAAGAACCCTTCACAGGCGATTATCCAAATTTTAAGATTGCTTTTTGAAACCGCGCTCTTATTCCACGCCCAGTTTTTCAATGCGATAGCGCAATGAATCAAACGTCACGTGAAGCATTTCGGCGGCCTTTGTCTTGGAGCCGTTTGTTTTTTGCAGAACTTTCTGAATGGCTCTTTTTTCGATCTTTTCCAGCTCTGCATTCAAATCGATTCCTGAATCAGGGATGTGCAGATCAATCTGCTTCTGTTCCGCTTCCTCCTCAGCCAAAAGCACCAGATTCTCGGGTAATATGATATTCGATGTTTCCATCGCCACACCCCGTTCAATAATATTTTCCAGTTCACGGATATTTCCCGGAAACGGATATTCCATCAGCAATTCCATCGCGTAAGAGGAAATCATCCTGACTTCCTTGCCAAATTCAGCAGCGTATTTTTCAATAAAATGCCTGGTCAAAAGTGGGATATCTTCCTTTCTTTTCCGAAGCGGCGGCATATGGATGGGGATCACGTTTAAACGGAAATACAGGTCTTCACGGAAATCCCCTTTTCTAACCCGCTCCTGAAGATTCTGATTGGTGGCAGAAATAATACGGACATCCACTCTGATATCCTCAGATCCGCCAATACGTCGAAATGTCTTTTCCTGCACTACCCTCAGAAGCTTTACCTGGAGCACCGGCGGCAGTTCCCCGATTTCGTCCAGAAAAACAGTTCCCCCCTTGGCCAGTTCAAAAAGTCCTGCACGATCAGCATACGCACCTGTGAATGATCCTTTCATGTAACCAAACAGTTCACTCTCCAGCAAATTCTCCGGAATGCCGCCGCTGTTGATGGCCATAAACGGCATCTTCGAGCGCGATGAATTGGCATGAATGGCCCTGGCAACCAGCTCCTTGCCGGTTCCGCTTTCCCCCAAAATCAGAATATTTGCCGGTGTGTTGGCCACTTTCTTAATCGTTGCAAACACTTTCGCCATTTCTCTGCTGGTCCCGATCATGCCGCAGAAAAATCCTTCCTGACCTTCTTTCGTCGGCTCCTGACTCTCATTGACCAAACCGTTTTTCAGCAGTGCCTGCCGAACGATCTGCTTTAATTCTTCTATGCTGCCGCCCTTTTCCACATAATCAAAAGCGCCTTCCTGCATCGCGTTGACGGCTGTTTCGCCGGAAGCATAGGCGGTAACTAAGATAACAACCGTCTCCGGCCGATGATCCTTGATGGTTTTCAAAAACTCAATGCCATCCATTTTCGGCATTTTCAAATCGGTGATCACCAGGTCATAGTTGGTTTTACGGAAGAGGCTGATTGCCTTCTGGGGATTATCCACGGTCGTGACATCATACCCTTCTCTTTTCAAGACCTCCTCTACAACATATCTGTAGTCCTGATCGTCAAGAACCAGAATTTTTGCCATACCGTCACTCCTTTTTATCCATCTTCGACCCTAACTGCCAGGCAGCCAGACCGTAATGGAAGTTCCTTGATTGACTTTACTTTCTATCGCTATTTTCCCGCCATAACCGTCAACAATCCGGCTTACAATTGCCAGTCCCAACCCGGTCCCTTTTTCCTTGTTGGTAAAAAATGGCTCAAATACTTTTTTGATATCTTTCTCTTCAATGCCGCAACCGTCATCCGTAACTTTTATCTCCGCATATTCTTTTTTATCTTCCAGTTTCGTATTTCTCATTTCAAGCGATATGTTGCCGTTTTCTTCCACGGCCTGAATTGCGTTGAGAATCAGGTTTTGAATCACCTGACGGACTTGTCCCTCGTTTGCGTATGCTCTGGTATCTCCGGAGAATATTTTTGTCATCGTAACATTCTTTTTCTGATGGTTGGCCATCTTTGTGGTCTCGAGAATTTCATCGGCAATTTGATTGACATTTACGGATTCCCTTTTTTCCGGGATCGGACGGGCCAGAAGAAGAAAGTCCCGCACAAAACTGTCCAGTTGATCCTTTCCCCTCATAATAATCTGCATTAACCGCCTGTCCGTCTCCTCCAGACTCACGGTCTGTCCAAGTAATTGAATTGATCCTGTGATGGAAGCCAGGGGGTTTCTCATTTCATGGGCAAGGCCGGCAGCCATTTCACCAATCAGAGCCAGTTTTTTGCTTTTTTCGAGATTTTCCTCCATCCGTTTGATTTCGGTCAGATCCTGAAAGATCAGGATATGGCCAATTTGTTTGCCATACTTATCTTTCAACGGATTAATTGAGCATCCTAAATGAACCTGAACACCTCCCCAGCGAGTAATGGTCACTTCTCTCCGGCTTTGATTCAGCTCAAATTGTTTTGCGTCAAAAAAAGGACTGAACTCAGGAAAGATTTCGAGAATCTGATGATTTTGGACTAAATGAAACTTCAAGCCCGTAATGGTTTCAGCGGCTCTGTTAAACGTCTTAATGCGCCCCTGCAGCGTGGTCGTCATAATGCCGGTATCCACTGATTCAATGATACTGCGGAAAAGAAGGTCCAGTTGATTAAAAGCAGATTCCTTTTCTTCCAGCAAAGATCGGGTTTTTTTCTCCTGTTCAACCACAAAGCTGGCCAGAAATGCCAAAAGGTAGAAAGACAATATATGAACAACGATTCTTACCAGAACATCTCTTGTAATGACCGAATAATCCCGGCCCACGGGATAAAGGGTAGGAATCACGTTGAAATATTCAAGCTCCAGCAGCAGTCCATAAGCAATACCGGCAAAAGAAGCAATGACGAGCGCCCCTCTTCTGCCCAGAAATATGGCGGAATAAATAATCACAAGGGAATAAAGCAGGGAATAATTACTGCCGATGCTGCCGGTCAGATAAACCAGAAAAGTTATCAGGAAAATATCTACAATCAATTGAGTATAAACATTCAGATAATAATACTTTTCTTTTTTTAAAAGCAGTGTATAGAAAACAGAAAACAAATACATCACAACAATCACAGCATAAATTGAATAAAGCATCGTCGATGATACCGGGAGCACAGACCTCAAGGTACCGAGGATGAACAACACCAGCAGGGAAATGGAGAGGACGATCACTCTGCCGATGATCAGCAGTCTGATCCTCTGCCAGGTTCTTAAGTCGTGCTTCATTTTTGGGTTCATGTTTTTCTTCCGAATTTCATCGACTGAAATAATATTTTTTATTTTATAACATTTTATAACTTTTCGCTAATAATTTGAGATTTTATCATCAAACACCCGGCAGCAAGCTGCTGAGAATGAACGATTGTCCCGCGTGAGCGGGATTAAAAGGTGACTTTCGTTTATGCGCAGACCCTTGTTCTATCCCTTGATCGCCCTGATGGCCGGCATCCTGATCGGCGATATGACAACACTACCTTTGAGCATTCTGCAGGCTGGAGTAATTTTGGTGTTACTTTCTTTAATCCTCTGCCTCAGGATGAAATGGAAAACGGCTGTTTTCGTTCTGATTATCATTCTCATGCTGATCGCAGGGTTTTTTAATGCCCAAAAACACCCCTACCTGTCGCAAAAAGGTCACCACATTATTCATCAGTCCGGACAGGGAAAACAAACTGTTGAAGGCATTGTAATGTCTGTAGACCATCTTTCCATGGAAAAATCCTCTTTGATCGTCCGCTGCGGGAGAATTCTAAAAAATGATTCCTCCTATCCGGTTTCGGGCATAATCCGACTCACAATCCCCTCATATTGCAACTTCCAGTATGGTGACTTTATCCGTTTTCATACCTCAATAAGGAGGATACACAGTTTCCATAATCCGGGAAGCTTTGATTACGAGCGCTATCTCCATCGCCAGGGGATTTATGTCACGGGGTTTATCGCGGACAGTGCGGGCATTGTTTTGATCAGACACAATACGGCAAGCGGCATCAAGCTCCGACTTGAAAAGTTTCGCTCGTATTTAAAGCATTTGATTTACGCAAACGCCCCGTCCCCTGAAAGAGAAATTCTTGAAGCCATGATCATCGGCAATCAGAAACCGATTCCAGCAAACGTCCGGGATAATTTTGCCAAAACAGGGACTTCCCACATCCTGTCCATTTCCGGATTGCATGTCGGGTTGGTAGCTTCAGCCGGTTTCTTTATCGCCCTGTTACTTCTAAAATCATCCGAATATTTCATGCTCAGATTCAACATCATAAAAATTGCCACAGCGGCTGCTTTCCTGCCGGTTGCTGTTTACGCACTGGTCGCAGGAATGGGAACAACCGTCCTTCGCGCATCCCTTATGACCCTGGCATTCCTGACTGCACTGCTGATTGGCAGACCAAAAGATCTTTATAATATTCTCTTTTTTGCGGCGCTGGTCATTCTGATTTTTGTACCTGAAGCTCTCTTTGATATCTCTTTTCAATTGTCCTTCAGCGCGGTTTTGGCAATCGTTATTATCCTTTCGAAATTCAAAATTTCGACGATTCCGATACCGGCGTCTTTACCCGCAGGATTGCATCCGATGACACGCTGGATTTATACCTTCATTCTGGTATCGACCGCGGCAACACTGGGTACTTTGCCTATCATTGTCTACTACTTTAACCGTCTTTCCGCCGTAACATTGATTGCTAATCTGATCGCCGTACCCCTGCTGGGCATGCTAACCCTGATCCCGGCCATGTCTTTTATCGTGGCAGCCACCTTCTCACCCTGGCTGTCAGGCCTTTTGATAAAAGCCGCTTCTTTTTTTACCGGCATGGCCCTTCGCGTTATCAACTGGCTGGCTTCCTGGTCCTGGTCATCCTTCAGCTTTATAAAGCCGAACATCATGGAAATCGTTCTATTCTATATTATTGTCTTTCTGCTGCTTTCACTCAAATCCGAACCGGGCAAAAAAAAGACCAAAAAATCTGAAACAAGTCATCCTGTTCTTGTGAAAACAGCCCTTCTCATTGCCCTGATCTTGATGCTTACCGATGTGGTGTATCTCACTTTAAAAGAACAATATAGCAGAGATATTAAAATGACAGCCATTGATGTCGGACAGGGTTCGGCCACACTTTTCCAGTTTCCCGGTGGTGTAAACATGCTGATCGACGGTGGCGGTTTCTATGACAGTTCTTTTGATATGGGTAAACTGGTGATTGCCCCGTTTCTCTATGCCAAAAGAATCAGAAAAATAGATATCGTTGTTCTGACCCATCCGCACCCGGACCATCTTCAGGGCTTAATATATATCCTTAAAAACTTTGACGTCCAGGAAGTGTGGTCTACAGGTATAAAGGCGGAAAGTGATCTATACCGACTGTGGGAAAAAACCATCTCGGAGCGCAAAATAAAAGTGAAGTATCTTTCTTCACAAACACAGCCCGTGGATATTTCCGGCGCTCTAATCCATTTTCTCTGGCCTTTGCCTCCAAAAAACCGAGAGGATCTGGAAACGTCAGAAGACGAACTCAATGACTCTTCGGCCGTCATGAAAATCACCTACCAAGCAGAAAGTTTTCTGGTTACCGGAGACATTTCCTCCTTTGTCGAAACCCGTTTGATA
>CAYMYR010000080.1:0-11197 GCA_964394715.1 uncultured Smithella sp. | reverse complement strand
GTTATGTGGGCCGTGATGTGGAATCGATAGTTCGAGATCTCGTCGAACTATCGATCAACATGCTCAAAGCGGAAGAGCAGGAAAACGTCCAGACAAAAGCCGCGGAAATCGCGGAGGAGAGGATTCTTGACCTTTTGCTGCCGCCGCGTACCGTAGAAAAAAATGTAGGGGATATGCTGACGGACTCTGATCGGCAGGAGACGGACTTTCCGATGTCCGACGATCAGGCAAGGAAGCAGGACGCGACCCGGGAAAAGTTACGTAAAATGCTTCACGACGGAAAGCTTGATGACCGAATCGTTGAGCTGGAGGTATCCGAACCGAGAAGCGGCCCAATGATCGAAATATTTTCCGCAGCGGGCATGGAGGACATGGGGCTGAACCTCAAAGATATGCTGGGCAATATCATGCCGCAGAAAAAGAAAAGGAGAAACGTAAAAGTGCCCGAAGCTCTTGAGATCATGGCTGCTGAAGAGGCGCAAAAACTGATAGACATGGATAAGGTTACGAAAACCGCGCTGGATCGTGTGGAACAGTCGGGCATTATTTTTCTCGATGAGATTGACAAGATTGTCGGCGGGGATTCACAGCATGGTCCGGATGTTTCGCGTGAGGGCGTACAGCGCGACCTGCTGCCGATTGTCGAAGGATCAAATGTCAATACGCGATACGGTATGGTAAAGACCGACCATATCCTGTTTATTGCCGCGGGTGCGTTTTCCGGCACCAAGCCGTCTGATCTGATTCCGGAATTGCAGGGCCGTTTCCCGATCCGCGTGGAGCTTGATTCGCTGGGAAAAGAGGAGTTCATCAGGATTCTGACCGAGCCGAATAACGCACTGGTCAAACAATACACGGAGATGATGGCAACGGAAGGCATCAAACTTTCGTTTACCGGGGATGCGGTGGCGCAGATTGCCGAGGTAGCCACAGTTGTCAATGAGAGAACGGAAAACATCGGTGCGCGCAGGCTTTACACCATCATGGAGACGCTTCTTGAGGATATTTCCTTTGACGCGCCGGATATGAAAGAGAAGGAAATCGTGATTGACGCAAAATACGTGGAGGAAAAGCTAGACAACATCGTAGAAGATGAAGATTTAAGCAGGTATATCCTGTAGGACGGGGAACAAAATGGAACATATTCAAACTTCAATGGAGCGGGCGGACATCCTGCTGGAAGCGCTGCCCTATATCAGGCGGTTCTACAATAAAACGATCGTCATCAAATACGGCGGACACGCGATGATTGACGAGGACTTGAAGGACAAATTCGCCCGGGATGTTGTCATGATGAAATATATCGGGATGCATCCCGTGGTCGTGCACGGCGGCGGTCCGCAGATCGGCAGTCTTCTGAAAAAACTGGGCAAAGAATCCAGGTTCGTTCAGGGGATGAGGGTGACCGACGAGGAAACCATGAATATTGTGGAAATGGTGCTGGTCGGCATGGTCAACAAGGAAATCGTCGGCCTGATCAATAGGCATGGCGGAAAAGCCGTGGGGTTGAGCGGCAAAGACGGCAACCTGATTGAGGCGGAAAAATATTATCTAAACGATGAAAAAGCAAAAAATACTCCGTCGGAAATTATCGATATCGGACTGGTCGGCAAAGTGAAGGCGGTCAATGCCGAGCTGATCGCATCTCTGGGGCAGAACAATTTCATTCCCGTAATTGCGCCGACAGGCATGGGCGAAAATGGCGAAACCTACAACATCAACGCCGACATCGTGGCGGGTGAAGTGGCTGCTGCCCTGAAGGCGGAAAAGCTGCTGCTTCTTACGGATGTTCCCGGTGTGCTGGATTCCGGTAAAAACCTCATTAACACCATGACGAAGCAGGACGCGCAGAATCTGATCGACCAGGGAACTGTGGAAGGCGGTATGTTCCCAAAGGTCAAGTGCTGTCTCAAAGCATTGCGCAGCGGTGTGAAAAAGGCGCACATTGTTGACGGGAGGCTGAAGCACGCGATCCTGCTGGAAGTGTTTACAGACAAAGGTATTGGTACGGAAATCGTTTTATAAACGAAAAGAAGGGTGAACAATGAAAGAAAAAAAGATCATGGCTCTGGCCGATGAAAATATCATGAACACCTACAGGAGGGTCCCGATTGCGCTGGTGAAAGGGGAAGGCGCAAGGCTCTGGGACGCCAACGGGAAAGAATATCTCGACTTTGTGGCAGGTATCGCCGTATGCAACCTGGGACACTCCCATCCGAAAGTGGTGAAGGCCATCAAAAAGCAGGCGAAGAATCTGATGCACGTTTCCAATCTGTATTATACCCGGCCGCAGGGAGAAGTGGCCAGGATCCTTACCAAGCATTCTTTTGCCGAAAAGGTTTTTTTCTGCAACAGCGGCGCCGAAGCCAACGAAGCGGCCATCAAACTGGCCAGGAAATATGCACATGAAAACCTGGGTGAAGATAAATTTGAACTCATTACCATGAAGGATTCCTTTCACGGCCGGACGATGGCGACGATTACCGCCACGGGGCAGGAAAAATTCCAGTTCGGATTTACCCCCCTTCTGGACGGATTCAAATACGTCCCTTTCAACGACCCGGCGGCGCTGGAAGGTGCGATCACGCCCAGAACCTGCGGCATTATGCTGGAGCCGATTCAGGGGGAGGGTGGTGTCATTATTCCTGACGACCGATATCTTGCGAAGGTCAGGGACATCTGCGACCGGCACAGGATTTTAATGATCATTGATGAGGTGCAGACGGGCATCGGACGAACGGGAAAATTATTTGCCTATGAATATTCCGGCATCAAACCGGATATCATGACGTTGGCCAAGGCCCTGGGAAACGGCTTTCCCGTGGGGGCGATGCTGGCAACGGATGAGATCGCCCGGGCTTTCGGTCCGGGAAACCATGCGTCCACTTTCGGCGGCAACCTGCTGGCCATGGCCGCGGCCAAAGCAACCCTGGAAACGATGCTGGACGAAGGTGTGCTTGAAAATTGCAGGAAAACGGGAGAGTATTTTCTTTCCAGACTTCAGGGCCTGAAGGACAAACATGCCATCATCACCGGCGTGCGGGGGAGGGGACTGATGCTTGCGTGCCCGCTGGCTGTTGAGGGTGCTGATATTGTGAAAAAATGCCAGGAAAAGGGGCTGCTGATCAACTGCACCGGCGGCAAAACGCTGCGTTTTGTCCCGCCGCTCATTATCAACGAAAAAGATGTCGATATGGCGATTGCCATCCTGGATGAGGTCATGGAGGGGAGATGAAAAAGGACCTGTTGAGTTTTGCCGGTATGAATCCGGGGGATTTCGAAGACATCTGGCTTCGTGCCGCCCGGCTGAAAAAAATGCTGAAAGAAGGCAAAGAACACGCGTTTCTCAAGGGCAAGACATTGGGCATGATTTTTGATAAGTCTTCCACGCGGACGAGGATTTCTTTTGAGGTCGGCATGTACCAGCTGGGAGGGATAGCGCTTTTTTTAAATTCGCGCGACACGCAGATCGGGCGCGGTGAAACGCTTGCGGATTCCGCCCGCATGATGTCGCGCTATTTAAACGGGATTATGATCCGGACATTTGCCCAGGAGAGCGTGGAAGTGCTGGCCAGTTATGCCACCATCCCGGTGATCAACGGGTTGACGGATCTGCTGCATCCCTGCCAGATCCTGGCGGACCTGTTTACGATTAGGGAAAAGAAAGGCACTTATGAAGGGGTCAGAGTCGCCTATATCGGTGATGGCAACAATGTTGCAAACAGCTGGATTGAAGCGGCCGCGCACCTGTCTTTTGAATTAACGCTGGCCTGTCCGGAAGGGTATGATCCCGACCAACGGATCATGGAAGAAAGCCGGAGGAGCGGGAAGGGCTCTATCCTGTTATATCGTGATCCCCGCGAAGCCGCAAAAAATGCGGATGTGCTCTATACGGACGTCTGGACGAGCATGGGCCAGGAAGCCGAATTACAGGAGCGGAAAAAAATCTTCAGGGATTATCAGATCAATGCTGATCTTCTGGGAGTGGCCAAGAGAGACGCCATTGTAATGCACTGTTTGCCTGCGCACCGCGGCGAGGAAATTTCCGCAGACGTTATTGACGGACCGCAATCCGTCGTGATTGACGAAGCGGAAAACCGCCTGCACGTACAAAAGGCTGTATTAGAAATCTTGCTTTAGGAGGAACCTGTTGTGGCAAAAAAAATTAAAAAAGTAGTGTTGGCTTATTCCGGAGGATTGGATACCTCCGTGATTGTCCGCTGGCTCATTGAAACGTATCAATGTGAAGTGATCTGTTTTGCGGCTGATGTCGGGCAGAAAGAAGAGCTGACGGGATTGAAGAAAAAGGCAATCAGCACCGGCGCCAGCAAAATATACATTGAAGATCTGCGGGAAGAATTTGCGCGTGATTTCGTTTTTCCGGCATTGCGGGCCAACGCCATTTATGAAGGGACCTATCTGCTCGGGACGTCTCTGGCCAGGCCTTTGATTGCCAAAAAGCAAATTGAAATTGCCCGAAAGGAAAAGGCGGATTCTGTCTGCCATGGCGCGACCGGGAAGGGCAACGATCAGGTACGCTTTGAGCTGACCTACATCGCGCTCAATCCCAAAATCAATATCATCTCCGCGTGGAAGGACGACAACTGGACGTTTGATTCCCGTGAATCCATGTTTGATTACGCAGAGAAATATGACATTCCGCTTCCGTTGACCAAGGACAAACCATATAGTTCCGACCGGAACCTGCTGCACATATCGCACGAAGGCGCCATTTTGGAAGACACCTGGGCAGAACCGCCGGAAGATATTTTCGTGCTGACAAAATCACCTGAAGCCGCGCCGGACAAGCCGACATACGTGGAGATCAGTTTCGTGAAGGGAAATCCGGTGGCGATCGACGGCAAGAAGATGTCGCCTGCCAAATTGATGGATTATATCAATATGCTCGCCGGCAATAACGGGATTGGCCGCGTGGACATGGTGGAGAACCGCTTTGTCGGCATGAAATCCCGGGGCGTTTATGAAACTCCCGGTGGAACGGTATTGTGGGCGGCCCATCGGGCGGTGGAGTCCATTACGATGGATCGCGAAGTGATGCTGATGCGCGATTCCCTCATTCCGAAATATGCTCAACTGGCTTATAACGGTTTCTGGTATGCTCCCGAGATGAGGACGCTTCAGGCATATATTGACTCAACGCAGGAAAGCGTCAACGGAACGGCCAGGATGAAACTGTACAAGGGCAATTGCATGGTTGTGGGGCGCAAGTCGCCGAACTCGCTTTACAGTGAAGCTTTTGCCACATTTGAGAAGGATCAGGTCTATAACCAGCAGGACGCAACCGGATTTATCCGTCTCAACGGCCTGAGGTTGCGGATTCAAAACATATTGAAAAACAAACCCTGATTGCGCGGAGAGCAGATACATGGCGGCAAGAAAAAAACCATGGGCGGGACGTTTTGAACAGGACACGGCCAAAAGCGTCGAGAAATTCACCTGTTCACTACATTACGATTCGAGGCTGTATCGATACGATATCGAGGGGTCCATTGCCCACGCGACGATGCTGGCCGATTCGACAATTATTACGCGGAAGGAAGCCGCGGCAATTGTCCGCGGCCTGAAAAGTATCCTCTCCGACATGGAGAAGGGCGGATTCATCTTTGACCCGGCCGACGAAGATATTCACATGGCCATTGAAAAGGAGCTGATCAGAAGGATTGGTGAAACCGGCGGGAAACTGCATACCGCGCGCAGCCGTAATGATCAGATTGCTCTGGATGTGCGACTTTTTCTGCGCGCAGAGATTCATGACATTGCGGGGCTGCTTGCCGCCCTGCAAAAGCAGCTGGTGAAAATGGCTGGAAGCGGGATCAAAACCATCATGCCGGGATATACGCATATGCAGAAAGCGCAGCCCGTGCTTTTATCCCATTATTTGATGGCATTTGCGGAGATGTTTGCCCGCGATGAGCAAAGGTTTGCCGATTGCGGAAAGCGGCTCAATGTTTTGCCTCTCGGTTCTGCGGCGCTGGCCGGAACGGGACTGCCGATTGACCGTGGCAGGACGGCAAAGCTTCTGAACTTCCCGGTTGTGAGCGCGAACAGCATGGACACGGTGGCAGACAGGGACTATATTGCGGAATTTATTTTTGCGGCATCAATTACCATGATGCATTTAAGCCGCTTTTGCGAGGACCTGGTGTTGTGGTCCTCCGATGAATTCGGCTTTGCTGAAATTTCAGACGCGTACACTACGGGCAGCAGCATCATGCCCCAGAAGAAGAATCCGGACATCGCAGAACTGATCCGGGGTAAAACCGCACGGGTATACGGTGATCTTATCTCGATCCTCACATTGCTGAAGGGACTGCCCATGACCTACAATCGTGACCTGCAGGAAGACAAGGAGCCTCTTTTTGACGCAGTGGATACGGTTCGGGACTGCCTGGCAATTTTTACGGAAATGCTGGCCCATACAAAGTTTCAGTCCGAAAGAATGCGTGAAGCGGCGGGCGGCGGTTTTTCCACGGCAACGGACGTGGCGGAATACCTGGTGCAGCAGGGGGTTCCTTTTCGACGGGCGCACGAAATCGTTGGCGGCATTGTTGCCCACTGCCTGAAAAATAAAAAGACCTTTGCGGATCTTGCGCTGAAAGATTACCGGAAATTTCACGCCGGATTTCAGGAAGACATAATGGACAGAATAAAACTGGAAAATTCGGTCAATGCGCGCAAGCATCACGGCGGCACGGCGACATCAGCGGTAAAGGAAAGGATACGGGAATTTGAAAAAAGATTTGGTAAAAAATAAAAAACTATGGATCACCGTTCTGTTTCTTTTGCTTGCAGGCTGTGGATTGAAAGCCAATCCGGTGCCGTTGGTGTCAGCAGATCTGCCGATGCCGGTTGCGGACAAATTGGCGGCGAAGGCTAAAGAGAATGCCATTGTTCTGACCTGGATGCTCAACGACCCTGCCGGCAGGATCCGGTATATTGATATCGCCAGAAGCCGACTGGGCGACCCGGGAAATGTCTGCAAAGACTGTCCGGGGGCCTTTGAAAAAATCGGACAGTTTAGAGTTGATGACCCTAAAAAGAGTGAATACAGTTTTACCGATTTCCTTGCGGAAAAAGGTCAGACATACAGATACCGCTTAAACCTCTGTGATGATGCTGATCTCTGCAGCGAATCGCAGACCGTAGAAGAAAACATGAAATAAACAAAATTTCAGGAGGCATACTGTTATGTTTCGAGGAGCCATAACCGCTTTGGTAACCCCGTTTAAAGACGGCAAGGTGGATGAACAAGCCCTGCGGGAACTGATTGAATTTCAGATCGCGGGCGGTATTGACGGACTGGTGCCCTGTGGAACAACCGGGGAATCACCAACCCTGACCCATGATGAGCATGACCGGGTGATCGAGATTACCATTGATGCCGTAAAAAAAAGGGTGCCCGTGATCGCGGGGACGGGATCGAACAGCACGGCGGAAGCGCTTCGCCTGACCCAGCATGCTTATAAGGCCGGTGCGGACGGTGCCCTGATTGCCTGTCCCTACTATAACAAGCCTACACAGGAAGGTCTTTATCAGCATTTTGAGCTTATCGCAAAAAATGTTCCGATTCCGGTTGTCCCTTACAACATTCCCGGAAGAACCGGGGTGAACATGTCGCCGGAATTGATTTTTCGGCTGTCAAAAATAAAGAATATCGTCGGCGTCAAGGAAGCCTCCGGATCCCTCAAGCAGATGAATGACGTAATCGATTTATGCGGGCCGGATTTTGACGTTTTGTCCGGCGACGACGGTTTTACTCTTCCACTGATGGCCATCGGTGGCAGAGGCGTCATTTCCGTTGCGTCCAATATTGTTCCCGCGGACATGGCCGCCATGGTGGACGCGGTTGATGAAGGTCATCTGGCAAAAGCACGTGGACTGCATCACAGGATGAGTCCTCTGTTTGATGTTCTTTTTATCGAGGTGAACCCGACGCCTGTAAAAGCGGCTCTGGCGATGATGGGGAAAATCGAATATGAATACAGGCTGCCACTTTGTAAAATGGCTCCGGCAAATTATGAAAAGCTCAAAAAAGTCATGGAAAATTACGGTTTGATTGCTTCATCTTAAAAGAAAAGATTATCCGAGGAGTGGTGGCTATGGTTAAAGCTATTGTTACAGGCGCGGGTGGAAAAATGGGCGGCAGGATCATCAGCCTGATTTCAGCGATGGAAGATATCCGGGTTGTCGGAGCCATCGAAGTGACAGGTCATCCGATCATCGGAAGAAATGTCGGCCATTCCCTGGGATGGGGTACAGCAAGCGTAACAGTCAGCGATCAACTGGCTGACTGCATTGATCAGGCGGATGTGGTGATCGATTTTACGAATCATGAAGCCTCTCTGCGCTATCTCGAAATTGCCAGCGAGAAAAATCGGAGCATCGTCATCGGTTCAACCGGATTTACTCCCGGTGAAATGACAATCGTCAAACGGCTGGCGGAAAAAACGCGATGTGTTCTTTCTCCGAATATGAGCGTTGGCGTTAATGTCATGCTTAAGGCGCTGGAGTATTGTGCCGGTATTTTCGGTGATGAATATGATGTTGAAATCTTCGAGGCGCACCATCACTTGAAAAAAGACGCCCCCAGCGGCACTGCAATGCAGATGGCGCAGGTGATTGCCGACAAACTGGGCCGCAATCTGGAAAAGGAAGCGGTGTATACCCGTAAGGGGATCATCGGAGAAAGAACCAGGACAGAAATCGGCATCCAGACGCTTCGGGCAGGCGACATTGCCGGAGAACATACCGTAATGTTCGGTGGGATCGGAGAGAGACTGGAAATAACGCATCGGGCATACAGCCGGGATAATTTTGCCAAAGGTGCGATTCGCGCAGCAAAATGGATTGTGCATCAGAAAAACGGTCTGTATGACATGCAGGATGTTTTGGGTTTGAGAGGAATCAAATAGGCCGAATGGATCCATGTTGAATGGCGTGATCAGCTATATTGGAATCGGCTCGAATCTGGGTGATTCCCTGGCAAACTGCAAAGAAGCCGTTGCAGGACTTTCAGGCATTCCGGAAACCATACTGGAGCAAGTGTCGTCTTTTTATAAAACCGAACCTGTGACGGACATTCCGGCTGATAAAGCTGCTCGGGAAGTCCTGAAAAACCAGAGCTGGTTCACCAATGCTGTGGCGGAAATCCGAACGCGGCTTTCGCCGCGCGATCTTTTAACGGGATTGCAGGATATTGAAAAGGTGATGGGAAGGGCCCGGACGTTTGCGGGCGCACCTCGTGTTATCGATCTTGATTTGCTTTTGTATGGACAGGAGATCATCCATGAAACAGATCTGGTCGTACCCCATCCCTCCATGCATAAACGCCGGTTTGTCCTCGAGCCTTTGTGTGAGATTGCTTCCTATGCAATTCATCCTTTATTCGGGGTTTCGATGCGCGGTCTGAAAGACCGCCTGGAAGATCAGAAAAAGGTCGGGATTCATCAATAATTCAAGAAGAAGGTTATTATGAATATCATGAAAGTAGTGGTCATTTTAGTTGTCCTTTACATTGTTTACAGAATTGTCCGAATGATGGGAAGGGCAAAGGTGGAAAAGGTTAAAGCATATCGTGTGGACGACAAACCGTCTGCGGGAGAAGACCTTGTTCAGGATCCGTTCTGTCGCACCTATGTTCCCAAGAGCCAGGCATTCATGAGGGAAATTGAAGGGCGTCAGCATTTCTTCTGCAGCCGGGAATGCTGTGAGAAATATCTATCAGAGAAAAAATAATTGATCAGAGATTCAGGGGGAATTATGAAATTTTTTATTGATACTGCAAATGTTGCGGAAATCAAAGAAGGACTGTTGCTGGGGATGGTGGATGGCGTTACGACCAATCCGTCGCTGATTGCCAAGGAAAAAAGAGGATTTGATGCCGTTGTGAAGGAGATTCTGGAAATTGTCGAAGGGCCGGTCAGCCTGGAAGTTGTTTCCCTGGAGGCAAAGGGCATGTTTGCCGAAGGAAAAAAGCTGGCGCGTCTTGGCAATCAGGTCGTGATTAAAGTCCCGATGACCACGGAAGGTCTCAAGGCAACCAAAATGTTTGCCGCAGAAGGGATAGACGTCAATCAGACATTGATTTTTTCTCCGCTTCAGGCCCTGATGGCGGCAAAGGCCGGCGCAGCGTATGTCAGTCCGTTTGTCGGGCGTCTGGACGATATCGCCCATGACGGCATGGAACTGGCGGGGCAGATTCTCGATATCTATGAAAACTACGGATACGATACAGAAGTGATTGTGGCCAGTATTCGTCATCCGAAGCATGTTCTTGAGGCGGCTTTAATGGGAGCGGATATTGCAACGATTCCTTTTAAGGTGATCGCGCAGCTGGCAAAGCATCCTCTGACGGACAAAGGTATTGCCCTGTTTCTGGAAGACTGGAAAAAGGTACCGAAAAAATAACCGGGGGAAGTTTGCTCCCCATGATTTCGTAAATCGAAACGGGTCTGAAACGAATGGACAAGAGACGGGAAATATTCAATCCACCCAACATCATCACGATGACGCGCATCAGCATTGTGCCTTTTCTGTTTTTTCTGCTGACATCGCCGGGGCCCTTCTGGAGTCTGGTACTCGCGATTTTGTTCGTCGCAGCCGCCGTGACGGACTTGCTCGATGGTTTTGTCGCGCGCAAGTACCAGATGATTACCACCATGGGGAAATTTCTGGATCCGTTGGCTGATAAACTGATCGTCAATACGGCCATGATCCTGATGATCCCCATCGGACGGATTGACGCCTGGATTGTCGCCATTATCATTATCCGGGACCTGATTGTTGACGGCATCCGCAGTATTGCGTCTTCGGAAGGGCTGTACATCCAGGCCAGCATGCTGGGAAAACAGAAAACGCTGGCGCAAATCATCGCCGTGACCGCCCTGATGATTCATTATCCTTTTCTGGGTCTGGATGCTCATCTTGTGGGAACCGTCACTCTTTATGTAGCTTTATTACTGACCGTTTATTCAGGCCTGGATTACTTTGTTAAATTTTACCGGGAAACCGGCAACCGCTGAAATTATGGGGGCTTACACTTTTTAAAAACTTCATCATCCCCGGGGTTTCATTTTTCTATTGACAAGAAGAGTTTATTTGTTATAACCACCATCGTTCTTCAGTGAGCGGGCGTAACTCAGTGGTAGAGTGCTACCTTGCCAAGGTAGACGTCGAC
>CAYMYR010000079.1:5221-11619 GCA_964394715.1 uncultured Smithella sp. | reverse complement strand
CTTATTTGACTGCCGAATCGGCTTTTATCCTCTTTTCCTTAAAAAATCTACTCAAAATTTCCCCGCATTCCTGCCCTAATATCCCCTCTGTTACATTTGGTTGATGATTCAGACGGCTGTCACTGAGAATTTGGAACAGGGAAGTAACGGCGCCGGCTTTTGGATCGCGGCAGCCGAAAATCACACGGGAAAGCCGAGCCTGAAGAATCGCGCCGGCACACATCACGCAGGGTTCCAGTGTAACGTAAAGCCCTGCGCCGGTAAGGCGGTAGTTGCCGGTTTTCCGGGCGGCCTCGCGCAGAACCAGCATTTCCGCGTGCGCTGAAGGATCCTTGCGGGAAATCGGTGAGTTATGCGCACGGGCCAGAACCTTTCCTTCCCGTACCAGAACCGCGCCAATGGGCACTTCACCATTCTCGATGGCTTTACCGGCCTCATCAAGAGCAATCCTCATAAAGTATTCATCCGTCAGCATCCACCAACCCCTTTTTCTTTTTTCCAATCCCTCATTCCGGTTATCATATTGTTGATTTTGAGGCAAATGCCGTATATGATTACATTCAAGCGAGATTAGAATGGATTCAAAATCAATATTCATCTGGCCGGTCATAATATCCATTGTCGGGCATGTTGCGCTCATTACAGCCAGCAGTATGATTGACCTGCGCGAAAATGCAAAGACCGTCCAATTATTTACGGTTCAGATCGCGCAATCCGAACCTGTTGCCCCACCCAAACAGGAAGAAAAGCCGGCCCAGGAAACACCGAAGCCGTCCCAGGAAATAAAACCGATTCCGCAAGGTTCAAGGGAAGAAACCGTGCACATCGGTTCTTCCGATGTTAAATACGCAGCTTATTTGGCAGGTCTGAAAAGAAGAATTATGAACCTCTGGCAGTATCCGGCGGGGGCATTCGAAAACAACGAAGAAGGAGAAGTCGTGATAAAAATATCCATCGATGCCGACGGAACGCTCGCGCAAACAATGGTTTTAACGTCATCAGGATCGATACATCTGGATTCAGGAACCCTGGGGGTTGTTCAGGCAGCCGCTCCATTTCAGCCGCTGCCTTCCCAATACGATCTGTCCCGCCTTCATATTATCGCTTCGTTTCATTACCGGCTGCGTGATTAAAAAAATTTTTTACGCCCTGAACCGGGCAACGGTGTCGCTCAGCCTGCTGGCGGCTGCATTCAACTGGTCTGTCACCGCTTTGAATTGAGAAAGTGATCCGGCGAGCTGCGCGGCACTTAAATTCAGCTCCGCCATGGAATCACTGATCTGTTTCGAGCCGAGGGACTGGAAATGCATGCCTTCGTTCACCTTGTCAAATTCCGGACTGAGGTACGCAACCCTGGCAATCACCTCTGAAAGCTGCAACGTGGCATCTTCAGCGGACCGCACTCCATGGGTAACCCCTTCCCGAAAATGATTCATTTCCCTGACCCCATCCATCACGGATGCCTGCATTTCATTGATAATTTCCGAAATATCCAGTGTCGCGATTGCCGTTTCATTGGCCAGCCGACCGATTTCCCGGGCAACCACGGAAAAACCTCTTCCGTATTCGCCGGCTTTTTCCGCCTCGATGGCGGCATTCAGGGAAAGGAGGTTGGTCTGGTCGGAAATTTTCGTAATGGTTGCAATAATAGTGTCGATGCTGCCGGCCTTCTCGCGAATCAGGGCAAGTTTATCGGAAATGCTGACCGTTCCGTCAGACAGGGTGTGCATGGCTTCCTGCAACCCCCCCAGACTCGCCTGTCCATTACTGGCCAGTCTGGAAGCTTCACCGGCGGCTTTCTTGACGCCATCCATCGTCCTTGCAAGCTCCTGAGAAGTTGCTGAAATCTGCTGAGAAGCAGTGCCTACCTGCGCCACGTTTCCCTCAAGGCTTTTCATGGCTTCTTCCTGCTGGCCTGACGCGGATACGATGGATGTCGCGGTTTCACGCAGGGTATCGACGGCTTCCCTTATTTTTATCGTTTGTT
Organism: uncultured Smithella sp.; assembly: GCA_964394715.1. GTDB lineage: Bacteria > Desulfobacterota > Syntrophia > Syntrophales > Smithellaceae > UBA8904. Next base: position 9,632 of record CAYMYR010000079.1, on the reverse strand, counting down.
CGCGAATGTTTTGGGTCATATGATTAATGGATCGGCTCAAAATACCCACTTCATTCAAATTGCCGCGGGTATCGATCTGAACAAGAAGGTCACCTTCAGCCACATCGTTTGCCGCTTTGCTCAGTTTGCTCATGGGCTTTGTGACGAAGTGCCTTGTGAGGAAATAAACAAGGAAGGTAACCGCAACGGCAACCAGAAGCATTCCGATAAGCATTTTAATCAGAAAGGAATAGATTCCGGAAAGAACTTCGTCATATGACCGGCAAAAGATGATATACCAGCTGTCTTCCATGTTCAACTGCGCGGTGGTAAGTTTCTCCACATAATAAAATTTATTAGTGCCGGCAAAGTCGGATAAGAAATAGGTCTCTCCGGCCTCAATGCGGTCCATGACCGTTTTTACCTGGTCCCGGCCCTTCGGATTCAGAATCAATTTTTTCTGGGGATGCGAAATAATCATACCGTCCTGATCAATCATCGAAAGATAACCGGTCATGCCGATCACGGATTTCTCGACAAAAAACTCTGTGAAATAATCCATTCTCGGAGCAACGATGGTCGCGCCGATGATCTTATCATCGCGCAGAACGGGCACCGCAACGACAAAGATGGGATTCCCCCGCAGGATGCTGGGATAGACCTCACTGATAAAATAAGGCTTTCCTGAAAAAACATTCCGGATATAACTGAAATCGGGCCCGCACTTTCCGATGGTTTTGCCGCCCACGGTATCGATAAAAAAATTGCCGTTTCCAATGATCTTTTTTTCACCATGGACATCGATAGGCAACGTTTGACCGTCAGCAAGTTTAATGGCCAGAGGAATGTTTTCATAATACGGGTGCCGGGCGTGCATCTCCGAAAGGAACTTTTGCGCGGCAGCCCGCTTTTGCTCATCCAGCGGATCGGCGCAGGTATCCATAATCCGGGGATCCCGGGCAATCGTCTGGGCGGTACGAATCTGTTCCTCCAGCCATCTGATCAGGGCCTGATTTGTTTTTCTTGCAATGATTTCTGACAGTTCATGGTTGGCCTTCATGGCTTGCGGTTTGCCCAGATAGTACACAACGATCCCGAAAGTGATGAAAAGCAGGGCGATGGCGGGAATGAGCAACAGAAGATATTGAGTTGTTATTTTCCGGGTGTTTTTTTTGGTCAATGAATCCGGTGACGGCATATTGATTCATCCACTGGTTCTTTTTTTAGGGTGGACACTGTATTTTACCGATACCTCATATACAAAATTTTATCAACCATTTCGGCAAGCTGAAAGAAAATAAAACATGCTCAATGACCCGGGGCGGCCTGACCCGATGATTTATCTTGCAAGGACCTTTCGCCCGCGATAGCATAAGCAACCCTTAACATGAGAGTTTTGTGATGAACCGGTACAATGAGGAATACAGGGCAAAACTGACAACTTGCGAACAAGCCGCATCAATTATCCGGGACGGAGACACTCTGGTTCATGGTGTCACGATCGCTGAACCGCCGGGCATGCTGGCTGCCATCGCCCAGCGTGCAAGGACAGGCGATCTGAATCAGATTAAAGTTTATACCTTCAACGCCCAAAAGCATTTTGCCGGGACGCTGGGCAGTCCGGATATATCGGACATTGTCGATTCCTACACCTGGTTCGTCAGCGAGTCATCAAGGAACATGGTGCAGGTTGGACTGACCCAGTTTATCCCTGCCTATCTCCATCAGATACCGAAAATCGTCATGGAAACCATGGACGTCGATATCGCGGTGACAACCGTTTCTCCGATGAATGAAGAAGGATACTTCAGCTTCGGACCATGCAATGGCTACATGTCTGTGATGGCGGGATTGTGCAAAACATTGATCGTCGAAGTCAACGAAAACATGCCTTTCGTATACGGAGAAGCGTTGATCCACATATCCAATATTTCGATGATTGTGGAGAATACGGTACCCCTGCCGGAAATCCTGCCGATGGAACCGAATCCGCTGGATCCGGTGATCGGAAAGATCATTGCCGAATATATTCCGGACGGAGCGGTGATTCAACTCGGCATCGGCACCCTGCCCAACGCGCTCGCGTCCTGCCTCGAAGGTCACAAGGACCTGGGCATCCACACGGAGCTTCTCTGCCCCGGAATGGTGGATCTCATTGAAAAAGGTGTGATTACCGGGCGGCATAAGAATGTACACACAGGCAAGCATGTTTTTTCTCTCGCGTACGGCGGCAAAAAGACTTTTGATTTTATGAATGGAAACAAAAGCTTTGAAAATTACCCGAGCTCCTACGTGATGAACCCCGGGGTCATTGCGCAGAATCACCGGATGACGGCCATCAATGCCATCCTTCAGGTTGACCTGCTGGGACAATGCAACGCAGAATTTCTGGAGGGAAGACAATATAGCGGAACAGGAGGCCAACTCGATTTTGTCCGGGGAGCTTATGACTCACCAGAAGGTAAAGCCATCCTCGTTTTGTACTCCACGGCAAAAAACGAGGAAGTGTCACGGATCGTAGGCCGTTTCCCGGCGGGGACCATGGTCACAACACCCCGCAACGACGTGCATTATATTGCAACGGAATACGGAATTGTCAATCTGAAGGGAAAGTCAACAAGGGAGCGTGCGCTTGCCCTGATCAGTATTGCCCACCCTAAATTCCGCGACGAACTCATGCGGGAAGCCGAAAACATGTCGCTGATGTAATTTCCGCACGCTGCCGGCCCTAAAATAGGCGATCTCCTTTTTATTTAATTTGAGATCATGGATAGTAGCGTTTTTCCTGTTTCCATTGCTCACCCAGCCAGCGATTGAAGCGGGAACAGCATGTAGGCGTTCCCCGCATTCCAGCCTCCGGGTAAACGGTCATCTCGCCGAGAATGACTCCGTCTGTCGTGTCGTAGAGATCCACCCGCACGAAATCCAATCCACGAGCCAATTTAGCCGCGATATCAAGCATCTCCGGGAGCGTGTCGGGGCGTTCCGGAACAGGGTTTGGCGACTCCATGTAGCGCGTTAATCCAAACGGGTTCCATGCGGGATCCAGAAAGACATTCTCGCCCCTGTAGCGGTAGGCGGGCGAGCCCACATTGATTGCCCGCACGGCTCCATCAAAGGTGAAGAACCTGAAATCCATGAGCTCTCCACCGTTCCTGGGAGTGAGCGTTTCCTCCACCAGTAGTTTCGGAACCATCTGATGGTAAACCCATTCCTCCTTACGATAGGCCATGCACAGCCATTCGCGGCATCGTCTGATGCATTTCTCTTGTGAAAGTAAGTGGAGCCCGGCCTTTGCTTCATCCATTTCGCCGTTGGGAAGCATCAGCTCAGCACCATGGCCGAAATGATAGAAAAGGGATTTCGTGCGGCGGACATTTCTGCCGCAGGCATTGTTCGTCTTGATGAAACACTCCGGTGGCAGCCGGTCCCAGGAAAGATCATCAACGCTGTCCGCCACCTGCAGCAGTCTGGCCGTGCGAACTCCCCTGCCCCGCGCATATTCCCGCACGGCAAACTTGTCCTGGACGGTGACCAGCAACGGATTCCTGTCATGCCGCATCCTGTCTCTGACCTTGCAGGCAAAATCCCTGGGGAACAAGGGAACGGTTTTACTTATGATTTTTTTTATTATCTTATTAATTCCCTGTTTCCGCACCCTTGCGATCTTCTTCCTTTCCCGGACGTCCGCGCTTTTTGATCACCGCATCCAGTTTATACCGTTTCTGAACTTGTTCAATACAATCCCCGCCGCTATAGATCGTCCACCGATCCACGACCCCACACATTGAATCATTTTTTTACGTTGCATCTTTCCTGACCGATTTATCCGTAAAAAATGATAATACTCTTATCATGTCCCCTTTTTCTTTGCCGGTTCATACCCCCAATGTGGCCACCCAATCACCAACGTAATGTGTGATAAAGATGACAACGATGGCAATCAGGACATGTTCCCCAATGATTCCCCATGGACTCTTATCTTCAATTCTTGCGATAAAGTAGCTGAGAACGGTCAGCATCAATATTCCCCAAACAAGACTGACAAGGATGGCCGTTTCAAGAGACAAATAAATAACCGGTATAATGAATGTCAGGGCAAAGATGAATTTTGCCATGAACGTAGCAATGGTAGAAATCCAGATTTGAACGGTTGTGTGAACGTTTTCCGCCTCCTCTGACATGTGAATGCCCAGAGCATCGGAAAAGGCATCCGCAATTGCAATAGTTAAGATACCTCCCAAAACGACCAATTTTGAACCCGTTCCTGAATGAAGGCCAACCATCAATCCAAGTGTGGTAATAACGGCCGATGTGAGGCCAAAGCATATACCTGTGCGTAACGAATCATTCATATATGTTTTCTCCTTTTACCTCATAAAAAGTTTAGCTTAATTTACTTATTTGAAATTGATATTACTTATTTTACCTT
>CAYMYR010000079.1:0-5121 GCA_964394715.1 uncultured Smithella sp. | reverse complement strand
CAATAATTCCTGTTCTAATTCATCAAAAAAAAAGACCGCTTTTATCGACCATGCAATTTTGGTAAAAATAGTCATTAACTAAATCCCTGTCTATTTTTTTGATGTTCAATTGCGCTACAAAATCGGCTGATTTCTTTAAATCCAAAGAAGCGGAAACTCCACATGAAGGTGAACCTTGAATCCCGATAATTCCCATCAATTCAAACCCGGAATCAATATAGTCTTTGATTTCCGATACCACTTCTTTGGCCATTCTTTTAAATGACCTTTTGGTTTTCCATATGAAATACATCATATAGGGCACGCGAAAAGCATTCAGAATGCTTCCTTTTATGCCGTAGCCCATGAGCATCTCTCGCTTCAGAACGCCTACCCATGTTTTCTGTTCTGGACATTTCACCTGAACTATACCGATGCCTTGTTTCTGAAGCTCATCGACAAGCTCATCCACGCACGCTTTACGACATGCTCCTCCCAAGTAACGGGTATTCTCATTTAATAGACAGTGGGAAAGGAAAACTACTTTTTTCGCTCTTTCGTCCTTTAGCTTTTCCTGTAACAAATGAATTTTGGCCATTCCCTTGATCTCCTGGATGAAACAATTTAGTTATGAGCTGAATTCACGTCCTGTTTGTTTGAAATTCAATCCATTCCGCAATAAAATCCAGTGCCAGCCCGATATTTCCGAATTGACAGTGATTTTCACCTGATTCCTGTGAGGTAAAAACTCTTCCGGTAACCGATCTCGCATTCTTCACTTTCTTCATCAGCGAAAAAAAATGGGAAATCGGAATGAAATGATCTTCGGAGCCGCCGATCAGCAAAACATCCTGTCGGATGTTTTCTGCGAGGATTTTCAGGGAATAGTTTCGTAATTTGCTGAAGTATTCTGCAGGCGTTGAGGCACCCAATACGTGCATGCCATGGTCCACGCCCCAATGTGTGTAAGCGTCTTTCTTCATTACAATACTAACAATGGCGTTTACAATAAATAATAATTTCAGGGAAAGCATTGTCCGTAGGAATAATTCCAGCAACCGGCCCCGTCTTGAAGTGACCACATCAAAGAAATCATACATGATTCCCCACATAACAACCCGTTCAATTCTTTTTTCAAATATTGCCGCCCTCGGCGCGAGATAACCACCCAGGGAAAGACCTATGATGGTTACATCGTCCAGTTTAAAATGATCGAGAACTGCGGCAACCGGTTTTTCCCATTCGTGGGTCATGGCGATTTTCTCTTTAGCCAATGCTTCACCCTGGCCGGGTCCCTCAAAATAGTATATGTCGTATCCTGCATCCGAAAAATAAATGAGCACCGGCACAAGCTCTTCCTTTAAACAATCGAATCCTCCGGTAAAAAGGATCGATCCTTTACTTTCGGCGGTTTTAGAGGTGGCATGCCAGGCTGGCAGATATCCCGTACCATAAGAGACATGGCTTTCCCTGATTCTCTGATTTTTGAAATAATCGGAATGATGTTCCCTCATCAGATAAACTGCCTTGTCATAAATTTCTTCTTTTCCCGGATTGTCATAAGGCAGAAAAAAATCCACGGCACGATAATAAAAAGCCGCTTGCTGTATATCTCCATTCGCTTCGGCTTCCCTGGCAAGCTTCAAAAATTCAGAGCAATAGTCTTGAAGATTCTTTATCTTTGCCGCTGTTTTTCTCACAACATCGACAGGCAGATCCCCCAGGGAAGTCCATCTGTTCATCTGATAGTTAAAATTCGGTTCATCATGGAATTTGTAGGTTCCTATCGGAAATGCATTTGTCATGATATCGCTCCTTTTATTTCAGATCTCTTTCTCTGACTTTGTTTTGAATTATTTCGCGGACCGTCGCACTGTGCAGAACGATCCATTTAAGCAGACGCTTTTTCCAGCCCGGAACAAAGACAATTTTTTTATTTTTTTCCAGGGCCTTCAGAGACAATGTGGCAACTTCATCCGGCATCATCCATAAAGAGTCGGGGACCGCACTTCTGTCAAAATTCTTGAAATCACCAACCTCATGAAATTCCGTGCGCGTAAAACCAGGGCATAATGCCTGGATCCTAATTCCTTTGTCTTTTACTTCCAGTGCCAGGTTTTCCGAAAATGTGACAAGAAAAGATTTCGTTGCGTCATATAAAACGTTTCCGGGTGTCAGCAAAAAAGCACCCATGGATGATACATTGATGATTGCTCCGCGTTTTCTTCTCAGCATGCCCTGAAGTGCGGCGTGGCTAAGCTGCAGGGATGCGGTCATGTGCAACTGGAACATGCGCATCGATTTATCAAGAGGTATTTCAGCAAAGTTACCAATTGTAGCAAATCCCGCATTGTTTATCAGAATATCCAGATCATCGGCATGATGAATAAGATCAGCCACCTTCTTGATTTCGTCTCCGTTTGAGAGATCGGTCGGGAGTATTTGGCATCGGATAGAGTAATCCGTCTGCAACTGGTCTGCAAGAGCCTGAAGCCTTTCCTTGCGGCGCGCAATCAAAATCAAATCAAAACCTTTCTCTGCAAGCAACTTTGCGTAGGAAGCCCCTATACCCGATGATGCACCGGTTATCAGAGCTTTTCCTAAATTGTCCCAGCCCAAAAAAAGTTTATGGTATGGCATGATCATGGTTCCTCCTATAGCAGTAGAACATGGTTTGGTAAGATCTCCGAATCTTACGATCCCCTGAATTTGCAAAATCATTTCTTTGCAAGCATCTCAGCCAATTTGGGAAACTCCTCTTGAGCGTGAGCATTCAGGTTGGTTTCATAATCGTTGCCGCTGAAACCTTTTTTTACCGGCAGGGAGTTCTTACAAAACACCCCTTATTATTGTTTAACTAAAACCACCTTCTTGTGCGCGATTTATACGCCAGATAAGACTTGCCGAAGGCATTTTCCACGACGTTCTCTTCCCGGGGAATTAATGAACGATCCATTAGAAAGAAAAATATTGCAGGGCATATGAGGCCTACTACGGTGTCCATCATCAACGGAAAGCCGCACAAAATCATCAGCATTCCCAGATACATCGGATTCCTGGTGATACGGTAGATCCCGTCTGTGACGAGATTGTCAGGTGACCTCGTGGGCATTACGGTTGTTTTTCTATCCATAAATGCAACCACGGCAATGATAAGCAAGAAGAGGCCAACCAATATCACCATTAAACCGGCAACCTTGCCGGCCAGACCGAATCCGAGCGTTAGGGGAAGATCCAGTTCACAATCCAACACAGCGCAACTAACACCATCATAATTAATAAGGGGAATCTATTCATGAGATGTCCTTTTTGTTGAACAGATTTTTTTATTAGCATTAATTTCCTGACTCCCATTATCTTGAGCAACCAATTGCCATCTTTTTTGCCTGTGTTTATAAAATGAACTTGCCCATAAAGAGACTATGCGCGTCAGCAAACCGCCATAAATTATGATTTCGTCTTCATAATGAATGGACGAATCACCATTGTTTATCATCGAGATTTTATGATTCCATACTTTCACACTGGCGTCCCACTCTTTTGAAAAAATAACTCTGTTTCTATGGTCTATCTTTTCAAAGATTAAAGTATGAATCCCTCCGAAAGGTATTACCCCATAAAGATACATCCTCGTTTTTACATTGTGGCCCTGTTTCCAGATTTCCGGGAATTTGCCTTCAACCGGCTTGAATGTTATTTTTCCTTTTGTGATAAATTCAAGCAGCACAGAGGTTTGCACTTTCTTCCATGCAACATTGATGTTCATAGGAATCTGCGAGGAAACGGTCAGTTTATGTGCGGTTACTTCTCTGCCCTTGTAATCGATTTTTACCTTCTCAATCTTTGACTTCATAAGATCTCCTATTCATTAGTTAGTATAAACTAAATATATGGGCAAAAAAATTACAACTTCGAAACGAATTTATTCAAAAGGGTCAGCAAAGTATTCAGATCTTCGCTGTCCATATTATTGGTAAACAGGTCGGCAATTCTTTTATGCGTTTCGTTGTGCATTTTCACCAGCTTCTTTCCCTTGGCACTCAAATGCACGTGAAAAGAACGCCTGTCCTCGTCCGATTGAAACTTTTGAATGTATCCTTTACTGGACAGTTTATCAACAATGGCCGTCACCGACGGTTTGCTTAAATGCAGCGCCCGGGCAATTTCTCCCAGATTCGGATTGCCCAGTCTGCCAATTACACTGATATACTCAAGTTGACGTGCAGTAAAACCTTCTTGCTCATATTCTTTAAAAAACTGCATTTCCCAATCGCCAATCAACTTGGTTATAATTTCGATAAGTTCGACTAAAGAATATTGCATGGCTAAGCTCCCAAATATTTTGTTTGTGTGAACTAAATATATGATCATTTCGATTCTGTCAATAAAAATCTTGTCTATTTAAAAACGATAATTATTTCATTTACTTAATCGTATAAAGGTTTGTTTGGACCTAAACATGGGAAGCTTATTCTTGTGATCAGTTGATTATAAATTCGCCCGGCTTTAGGCTGATGCTGCTGCCGCGACTCTCCTCCATGCCGGATGGATCCGGCTAGTGCCAATCCAGGCACAAGCCGGACGGTATGACGCCCCATGGTTTATATCGGGGGGGATACTACTAACCTATTATAAAAACTTCTTGACAGCGAATGACTGCTTGCGGTAGATAATCCCAAACTGGAATGATTCCGAAATGAAAAGAAAAAAAGAAGAGCTGATTGATCAGCTAAAGGAAAAAGGCCTCAAGATCACGTCCCAGCGTTTGGCCATTGTCGACGCCCTGGTGGAAAATCGCCATGATCATCCAGGCGCGACGCTGATCTTCAACGAAGCCCGAAAAAAATCGGCACGCGTGAGCCTGTCCACGGTTTACGCAACATTGAAGGAATTTTCCGAATACGGCCTGATTCGACAACTGGAATTCGACCGGATGGAGAACCGATACGATGTGGATCTCTCCGACCATGTGAATCTTATCTGCAACCGCTGCGGTAAGATTTTCGACTACTCCATCCCCGCATCGCTTGAACCCCGGGACATTGCCCGTAAAGCGGGTTTTGTCGTGACGGACACCCGACTGGAATTTCACGGGTATTGCCGGGATTGCCTGAAGCGCCCAGACTGATTTTCTTACCGCGC
>CAYMYR010000078.1:0-11643 GCA_964394715.1 uncultured Smithella sp. | reverse complement strand
AAATCGCAAAGTTCGTCACGGTTGTCGAGACGAGCCGCTGCCGTGAAGAGGATACCTTCATCCTGATCGTGAATAGGCATTTTTTCAAAACGCGATTCATGCGTGACAATTAAAAGCGCGTGGCCGAACGCGGCACTTCCTGAAATAATCGAACCAACACCGTCCGGACCCCAGCCGGCCGTGGCTTCAGCCATTTTCTGAAAGTCTTCCGCGCATGCAGGCCGTCCATCCAGATTAATGAATCCAAAAATACCGCTCATACTCTCTCCACTTTACCTCAAAATCATTTAAGGTAAAAATTCAACATTTTGTTCTGCTCGTCAATACTGTATATTTTTTCTACGGTCTCTCTTGCCGCAAGACCGATTGATTTGCATAATGACCGATCCTGTTTAAGAGACAGCAACAAATTCAGGGCTTCCTGCTCTGACTCGAAAAGAAAACCATCTTTGCCATTCGTGATCCATTCCGCATATCCACCGTCTTTATGCGCCACGACGGGGAGTCCTGTAGCCATTGCTTCCATGATTACACGTCCGAATGATTCGTATATATCCGGGCTTGTTCGATAATAAAAACAATCCAACTCTTTCAGAAAGAGATCCGCTGGCACAGCACATGTCGGAAGCAGTTCAATTCCGTTAACATTACATGATAGGTCCTGAAGACACGTTCCTCCCATGATCCTGATTTTTATTCCAGCCTTTGCAAGTTCTTTATAAACAGATGTGTCCCCTGTATGATGTTTTGACGCATCATCACGGCTTAACCGGCCTACACAAAAACGATCCTCTCTATGGGCACAAATATTACCGGGAGGAGTGAACCTATTCAGATCTATGAGCGATGGGTGTACGTGTCCAGGAAGGCCGGTTAATTGTTGCATTCGTTTTGATGCGTAAACAAACTCGCATATGGTTTTTAGTACTGATAAGCGTTTCAGCATAAGAGCTACAGCATTTTGAGGTCGGGCATTATTATAAATTATGATTACACGATCTGCTTTCGTATGACAAACCCAGTCACCTGGTTCCCAGTAACAGCCGATAAAGACGAATGTGCCGCCGCAAGGGAAGCGCTTATCGTGCAATGCAATGGTTTCTATGGGATACTGTGTTGGAAACCTTGCATTCCATTTTGACTGTTTCCAGATATGCACATCTGCATGAGGTTTCAGGAAATCATAGAGAGCAAGCGTTCTCCATTCAGCGCCACCGGCCGCATTCCACAATGGATTAATTAAATGAATTATTTTCATTAAAAAAGTTTATTGTGGTTATAATCATCAACCTGTCAAACGGGTCGCATATTTTGATGCACCCAGCTGTGCATTAAATAACTGATTGCTTATGCTTGTTCATGTCATTGTTATGTGGCACTTTTTTGTAATAATTAAGCATAACAAAGTAGTTATCTTAAAGCAAAGATTAATTATTTACAAACAGACATTGATTACGCCGACTGTTTATGTGTGTACATTCATTATATGATTCATTGCTAAATTTCCCCTTGCTGGTATTTTCAGCAATAAAAACCGGATACAATGCATCGCTTGATTCTGCTGAAAGAAATGTGAGTCAAAGTTTGTCATCTAAAAAAATTAAACGAGCCTATACAGGCATCAATTGATATGATAATTAATAACCGAAGTGGATGTTCTCTCATTTGTCATTTGATAATGTTTGTATACAGGTGGTTTTTATGGATATGTGCAACCAATATCGACCCCAGGAGTATTGGCAGAAACGTTTAACTTATAATTATAACTTAAGAGGTGTGGGCCACATCGGTTTCAACCAATTTTACAATAGCTGGCTTTATCGAAAGAAAAGAAATGCCTTGCGAAAATTTTTTCACGGCCAGGATTTACGAGGCAAAAAAGTCCTTGATATTGGTTGTGGTACAGGCTTTTTCACTGAATGGTATCTTTTAAGAGGCGCGGTTGTTATTGGTATGGATATCGCACCTGTCGCAATTGAAAAATTATCAAAAAAATTCCCACAGGTGTATTTCAGTCTTGCAGACATTTCATCTTCACTTTACAGTCCAATCGAATCTTATGATATTATTAATATATGGGATGTGATTTATCATATCGTGGATGATGATGGCTACGATATCGCATTGAAGAACATTGCGCGAAGCAGTAAAAAAGAAACCCTTCTGTTAATGACCGATCAGTTTGGAAGCCCCGTGGATTGCCATACTGCTTTTCATGTAAAATTTCGATGCCTGAGAACTCACGAAAAAAAATTGTCCCAAATTGGTTTTCGTTCGTTTAAAGTAATGCCTCTTTATAAGTATCTGAATAAAAGTTTCACAAATGTCCGGTTTCTAAACAATAATCTTGCGCCACTGTTTTATATTATGGATACTCTCCAAAAGAAAGTTCCTGATGATAATATATCGGTTCTGGCTGCCATTAAAAAATATGAATAATTCCTTATTTATTGGTTGATAGATCTCAAAATGACCTGCCAGAGATTTTCTATGGTCCACTTAAGAGAAAAATGTTCGTTAATCCTCCTGGCAGCCGCTTCGCCCATTTTTTGGGCCAGACTCGGATTTAAAGCCAGCACAGTCATATAACGCGCCATTTCATTAACATCTTTTTCATTGACCAGAAACCCTGTTTCGCCATGAACAACAATATCGGGGATACCGGCATGATATGTTGATACCACCGGAAGACCGGCTGCACTTGCTTCTTTGATGCTGACAGGGCCGCTTTCAGAATCCCCGTTTCGTGCAGTCATGGAATGTTGAACAAAACAACGCGCTTTTCTGAAATTATCTAAAATTTCATTGGGCTTGAATGAACTACAAAATTCAACTCTGTGCTCTATCTTCAGCATTTTGACCAACTTCTGACAACCATCAAGAAGAGGTCCCTCGCCAATCATGGTAAGTGACGCATCAGGTGCCTCCTGTAAAACCTGTTTAAAAGCCATAAGGGTCAGTTGCGGAGCTTTCTTTTCCACAAAACGTCCGACGGCGACAAAATGCGGAGGTGTTGTTTCGGGATTTGCCCCCGTGAAAAATGACACATTAACACCAACGGGGCAAATGGCGACTTTATTACGTGGTGCGCCAAGGCGGATGAGTTGTTCCGCCAAACTCTTAGACGGCGAAATAAGAGAAGTTGATTGCTCAAATAGCTTCAAGTAGTTCTCTTGGTATTTCCTCAATATATCTTGTCTGTAAGCGTCATAACCGTGAAAGTGAACAACAAGCGGAACCTGTGCCTCACGGCAGGATTCCATTAATCTCACACCTGTCGGGCCATATTCCGCCAGGACTACGCAAATTTCGTTTTCAATCAGATATTTTATTACAGAGGAGTCAATCGGCTTATCAGATTCATCGTAAAAGCGATTCTTGCCGTAAATAACTTTCATTCGTGCGGGTAAACATTCAATGTGATTTTTAATAAATGTTTCCGTCTGAAACAGTGATTCTCGCGAGGGAAATGAAACGCAAACAGTTATTTCTTCAGTTTTTTGCGACATATGTTTTTTCTCAAAGTATTACATCGGTATTATCACGCTGATTTTGTTCCATTCTAAATTAAATAACGTCTTTATGGACTGCGGACGATAACTTCCGGCCGTGGGCTTGAAATCCTTTTCGAAAAAGTTTTCGATGGTGAGCAGTGCTTTAGATGTAAGACTTTCATTTAAATCACCAACCGTTTTGGATATCTACCAGCTGTAACTTCATGAATTATCGTTTCAAAATCTTCAAAAACCATGCGATCCATGTTGTTTTGGCACCAGCTCACCGCGTTTTGTGCAATATTAAAATAATCTTCATAATGATCAAGGAAATAAGTTAGACGCTCGTTATTTCCTTCCACCTCGGACAAGGGAATGTAATGTTCAAATGGCTTTATGCCAAGCAATTTCAAGTCCGGCACTTCCGGAAAGATGGGAATCGCTCCTGAACCCATCGTTTCGTAATATTTGCCAAATAACCACTCAAGATTTTCGCCTGTGCGGCCAAAAACAACATAACGCGCTGATCCTAAATAGGATGACCATTGGTTGAGGTAATGTATTTTTGTTTTTTTGTATTGCTGAATTGTGGCTCCATTCCAAACGTTGCGCCGTGCACCTACATGATGGGAAAACTCAACGGCATAACGATCAATTAAAGATCGGATTTGGTGAGACAGCACAATACGGGGCACATACACATGCGATTGCAAGGCTCCAATAACAAGAAGGTCTAAGCATTTTTTATTCATTTTCAGGTTCGGCCGAGTAAAAAACATTGAAGGGGCAAAAGGCATAAAAACAACGTGTGTATTATTCTGATAATGAATGTATTTTTCCCATGCACTTGGGTAAGGCGTGAGTAAAATGTCCGGTTGAATCCAATCGACGACTTTTTGGTTAAGTGATTTTCTGTTGAGCCAGAGATCGTGGCCATAGAGGATTACCGGCAAGGAAGGACGCGGGAAGGGTCTGTTTTTTTCAATATTGATCGTAAACAAAAAATCATATTGTTGCCAATCTATTCCTTCTGGATAAGCAACTACATCATATTGACAAGCCATTGAAAGGCGTCTTTTCAATACATGAGTGAATTGATCACAGCACGCATTTTGAAATCGAGAATATGCACTGTATCCTTCGAAATGTTTAATATCGTCAGGCAAAATCAGGATTCCCATTGGCGCATTTAGTCCAGAATCGCACCCCATGGCAAAATCGAAATTCTGATGATGGTGCGTCCACAGTTCATCGCCCTGCCGCTCGCAGAGCGTTTTGCACATCTCCTCGTCCGGGCTTTCGTGCGGCTTAAAGAGATTTTTCTGCCGAACGCGCGACATCCATTCCATTTTCTGCGATTGCGGATGGGTTATCCATGGATTCGGGCCCCCATAGGTGTATATGTCCCCGCGTGTAATGTCCTGCCCGTCAACATTAATGGTTCCGGGAATATTGTTGAACCAGAACCTCCTGGTTTCTTCGACCAACTGGCTTTGGGACGGTCGGATAAATTTTGGATCAGTCATGAATGTCTCTTTGCCTGATTATATTCTTCCCTGTTTTTCGCCTGATTTCGGTCAACTTCTCCATATAACGTTTCCGGATGTCATCAACATCCTGCGCGCCAAGCGATTCTGAACGTTCACATGTTTCCTGCCAGCGTTTAGCCATTCTTTTTTGAAGATCATCATCGGGGTAATCCGAAAGCTCAACCAGCCACTGACCGGCTCTTTCCAATTCCCAAAGGCTGTTCATTGGCTCTTTATCCGCCATGTGCACAAAAGCCATAAAATCTGATAGAGATGTTCGGGGAAATAATTCATAAAAATATTTAAACCTGCTCTTCGTCGCGATAATCTTGTGATCATTGTGATATAGTTTTGAAATATTGTTTTCATGTCGATGCATCCTAACGAGGATGTGGGAAACATTACCAATTTTACATTTCAATGCTATACGATAAGGCCATTCGAAGTCCGTGCATTCCATTGTTTCATCAAAAAGATGTTGCTTACATACAGGTGTTTTCAACATCAACGTGCTACGCCAGATAGGGGTCCAAAAAAGTAACTCACGTGTTATTACATCATGTGATTCAGGCATATAAACAACATGATCGTCTTTACCAGTATGATGAATGTTATTACGTATAATTTCTATAACACTACTGCCGCATATATCGAGTTTATTGTCCTGTATCGATTTAAGCTGTGTTTCTAATCTGTATCGTAACGCTATGTCATCAGAATCAGCGAAGGCAATAAATTCCGATGTTAGTGATGATATTGTCTTATTTAAAGTAGCAGGCAGGCCACAGTGTGGCCAAAAGAAAGGTTTAATACGCTGATCGCTGCCAGCATATTCCCGAACAATGGCGGCTGACCCATCGGTTGATCCATCATCGGCGATGATCAGCTCAAAATTTTCATAGGTTTGATGAAGAATCGATTCAATGGCTTCGCCCACAAAGGCTTCTCGGTTGTATACCGGCATGATGACGGAAATAAGGGGCATAGCAGAATGATGATTCATAGCTATAATTTTTTAAAATTAAAACTCTTTAGGTTGTTTTGTTCAACCTTGAACAGAAATCAGACCACGTGCTTCCAATTCTTTCAGGAACACCAGCACTTCCACCGACATGCCTTGTGCCTCGTTCCTTGCATCTTTATTCTTTCTCCACTTCCATCAGTTTGCCACACCTCTGTCTACAGTGTATTCAGACGTTACAAAATCGATGAAGTTTTCTCGATGAATCAGCTCGACCCCAACGTCGGGATACGCAGAACGAAAGCCGCCAGGAATTTTCAATAATATCTTGAAGTTGTTTTTTGATCAAAAGGATCCCCAATTATGTCCATAATTTGGTGAACATGGTCACCAAATTATAATTAATATTTATAAGATCAAGAAATATTTAGGGTTTACTAACCTTTTACGGGAATTAGACCCATGCTTCTGATGGTTGTGCTGGAGATATCTTTCTGTCCCAATTTTATCACGGCCGTTTGTATGATAGTCTCCTATTCATGTTACCCTTTATCGCAATAATTCAAACAACTCTGATTTTGAGGCCCTCTTATCCAGAGTAAGAACGGCTTTACATCCTGAATGATGAGCCGATTGAGCAATCAGCAGATCGGACATATCAACGGATGAGTTCATGGCTGATGCAATAAAAGCCTGAATGGCGGGTTGTGATTCGAATTTCAAAATGGGCATGGAAAGAAGATCTTTAAACGTTTCGATGATCTCATTGCGGGAAATATTATAAACTGATTCCAGCACCCATATTGTTTCAAGAACAACCGCCAGAGGAACAAATAAAAGCCCTTTTGCCGACTCGGTTTCTTTGAAAAGCTTATAAACAGCCTGGGCCTGCTTTTCATCATCCCTTACAAGGAAACGCACAATGATATTGGTATCCAGCGCCTTCATTTTTTTGCCACCCGAATCTTTCTCCGGATGCCTTCATCCATTTCTGTAATGGATGTGGGCTTTCGCCCGGGATGATGAAGTTTTCCAAAAATATCATCAACGGTGTTTGCTATAGGATGAAGCAGTACACGCCCGTCCTGCAGAACAAAAAAATCAACTTTTCCTCCCACATTCAGTTTCAGGATATCCCTGACTGACTTGGGGATGGTAATCTGTCCCTTGCTGGTTAATGTTGCCTGCGGCATAAAGCATCCTCCTTACCTGTATGTATATTCCTTACATAAAGGTAATGCTTCATTCTGAAAAAGTCAATCAAATTTTTTGTGTGATCATTAAGGTTCAATATTTGAATCTTCCATGGGAATCATATTGCGCACTTCCGATTCGTCGAAATTTAGGTATAATGATGAAACAGAAGATTCTTTTTGAAGTGCGGTTAACAGTTTGTCTTGCCAACTTGTCCTGCACCGTAAATAAGAATAGCCTTTGCATGAAATAAGGAATATTCAATAATATTTTGAAGTTGTCTTTTGAGCAAAATGGTCCCCAATCTGTCCATGATAATTCGAAATTGAGGAGCAAAATGGAAATAATATGCAGATTATTCAAATCGTCTGCATGTCTTAACCGGTGTCAGAAATGGTCATGGGGATAGATTCGACACTTTCCTTCAAACTCCTGGATAAATGACTTATTTGAACAAAATACGGAAATTATGGTTTTGTAGGCCTTCCTTTGGTTCCCTGCGGAGGTCGGCACGCTTTATTCTTCAACCAGAACAAGGTTTTTTGTTTCCAGTTCCTTCAAAAACGCAAGCACTTCCGCCGAACACTGTTCTGGGGTGACCTCGTAGGATTCGCACAGCCTTCTGCATAAGTCTTCCACGGTGATCTTGTTCTCCAGGTTCTGCCAGATGGCTGTCGCAATGTCGTTAAGGCCGTAGTACTTGCCGCGGTCGATGTCCGCCATCACAAGTTCATCGTCCACTGGTTCCGCAATCGGATCATTGCTGCGAATGACTTTGCTTTTCATTGAAATCGCCACTTTAGACCTCCTGAAATTCTTATTTGCAAAAATGTATATACACAACATCCTTTCAGGTCAAGCATCGAGAAACAGATCTCCGCGGCGCTGATTTGAGACTTTAAAAACCCTGAATCAACAGAAAAAGAAAATATCAGTTGACACGGGAGCATGTCTTGATTATAAAGCCGCATCTTCCAAATAAAATTCTTATCTGACGCAACAAAAAATTGAATAGGGTTGAGTTCTCATGAAAGAAGAAAGGCTTCTTGAGCGTATTCGTACGTGGGAAGGTGAGCCCGATCGGCGCGGCCATGCCGATGACATCCGGCAGGTAGATTCCATCCTGGCCCATCTTCGGCGCATTTTGAACACCCGTCAGGGCAGCGTTCCGATATCCGATGCTTACGGTATTCCTGATTTAAACGATTTCCTGACCTCCTATCCGGAATCGGTAACCGGGGTTGAAAAGTCCATCCGGCAGGCAATTGAAAAATACGAACCGCGGCTTCAATCGGTGAAAGTCCATTTTCTGCCGCAGGAAGAGGATGTTTTGTGCCTGCGTTTTCAGATTACCGCCCGGATCAATGCCGGGACAGGAAGAAATATCCTAATTGAAACCATTGTGAATTCGGACGGACGGATCAGCTTAAAAGGATGAAATCTGCAGAGAGTGAATTTGAGGTTTAAGGCACCCTATGCTCAAACGATATTATCAGCAGGAAATGGATCAGTTAAGGGAATTGGGAGGCGCATTTGCCAGGGCATACCCGGCGCTGGCGCCAATGCTCGGCGGACAGACGGCTGACCCCGACGTGGAACGGCTGCTGGAGGGAGTGTCCTTTCAGACAGCCCTCTTGCGCCGGAAACTGGACGACGAATTTCCGGAAATCGTCCAGGACCTGATTCGCCTGCTCTGGCCCCATTATCTCAGACCCATTCCGTCAACCTCTGCCGTTGCCTTCAGGCCAAAACCCACCATGAAGCAACCTGTAAGCATTCCGGCGGGAACCCGGCTGGCTTCCATCCCGGTTGAGGGGACTACCTGTTTTTTCAAAACCTGTTTCGATGTGGATGTTCATCCCCTTTCCATAACCGATGCGGTTTTTGAGCAGCCATCCGGTCAGGTGCCGCAGGTCAGACTGGTGATGACGCTTGACGGCTTGGAATTGTCGCAATGGCCGATCCAATCTTTACGTTTTTTTCTTGCCGGAGATTATCCGGGGGCCGCCAATCTTTATTTTCTTTTGATGCGTCATCTGAAAAAAATCGTTTTCAAACCGCTGGAGTCGGGGGATTCCATCGCCCTGCACGGCAGTTACCTCAAAGATGCGGGTTTTTCAGAAGGGGCGGCGCTTTTTCCTTATCCACCCCATTCTTTCCCGGGTTACCGTATTCTTCAGGAGTATTTTTACTCTCCCGAAAAGTTTTTATACCTGGACCTGACCGGATGGGAAAAGTGGCAAAACCGGGGAAACGGATCTGTGTTTGAAATCTGTTTTGAATTTGAGAATCTTCCTGTGACGCCACCGCGTATTACTCCAAATTCTTTTGCACTGTTTGCCACCCCCGTCATTAACCTCTTTCCTTATGAGGCGGACCCGATTTTTGTGGATCATCAAAAAGAGTGGTACTATGTGCGCCCGGCGTCTTCCAGGCCCGATCATTACCAGGTTTATTCCATCGATAACGTGTCCGGATATGTGCAGGCCGGAGCCGGAGAAAGGTCCTATCAACCGTTTGATCATTTTAATCCGGACGTGCAAACTGTGCCCGTCTACAGCATCACGCACCGTCATTCCCGGATAAAGGGGGCCACGGATGTTTATCTTGCACTAGCCTACCCGAAATCGGCCGTGGCTCTTGCCACCGAGACGCTTTGTATCGAGCTTACCTGCACCAATGGGTCATTACCGGAAAATCTGCGTGTGGGTGATATCTGCATTCCTGTCGGAACCGGTCCCGAATTTGTCACGTTCCGCAATATCAAGCCGCTTACCCCGGCCGCTGTGCAACCTGTGGGCTCCAACTTTTTATGGCGGCTGATCTCGCATCTGTCCCTGAACTACCTGTCGCTTGCCGGCACAGATAACTTTCGGGCTTTGCTTGACCTCTATGTTTTTTCCGAATCTCAAAATCAGCCAGTCATTCTGGCCAATAAAAAACGCGTAAGCGGCATAGAACACCTGGACGACAAAGCAGCCGACTGGATTTATCGCGGAATGCCTTTGCGCGGGCGCGACATTACCCTGAAACTCCGCGAGGATCATTTTGCCTCGACGGGAGACATGTTCATCTTCGGTTGTATGCTGGATCAGTTTTTGGGGGGATATGCCTCTATTAATTCTTTTACCAGGCTGACAATCGATGAAGTATTGAGAGGAGAAAGGTATTTATGGCCGGCCAGGCTGGGTTGTCAACCTTTGATATAGAAACCGAACTCCTGGAAAAGGGTCGTCATTTCTCTTTTTTTCAGGTGATGAGGTTGATGCGCCTTCTGGGGCATGTTCCTGAAACCGTCGAAGATCCGCAGACGTTCGCCCGGCAAACGCAGAGCCTGCGGATCAGGCCCCAAAACAATTTGAGTTTTCCCGCTTCGGATGTCATGTCCATTCAAAGAGCAAAGGGAGAATCTTCGGGTTTCCTGATCAATGCCGGTTTTCTTGGACTTTACGGGCCGGTGTCGCCTCTGCCGACATTCTACACCGAAGATCTGATCCAGCAGGAAGCAGACGAAGAATCCGCCGTCAGGGATTTTCTGGATATTTTCAATCACAGGATATTCACGCTTTTTTTCCGCTGTTCGATGAAGTACCGCCTGTTTTTCCAGGTCTGTGAAGAACGCAATCCGGAAATTCTCAATAAGCTTTACTGCCTGATCGGTCTGGGAGAGCTCAGGCATCGCCGGGACATGCCGTACGCTTATTCCATGATCCGCTACAGCGGGATCTTAAGCCAGCATCCCCGCAGTGCATGGGGACTGGAAACGATGCTTGGTGATGCTTTCAGAGATGTTCCGGTGAAAGTTATGCAATGTGCCATGCGTGTTGTGAAAATTCCTTTGTCGCAGCGTTTGCTGCTGGGAAAAACGGGAAGCAGTCTGGGCACAGACAGCATCATCGGCGAGCAAATCAGGGATCATAACGGGAAATTCCGCCTGCGTTTGGGTCCTGTGAATTTTACGCTTTTTCAGCAACTGCTCCCGGGAAGCGAAGAAAATAAACGCCTCTCTATGTTGACCCGGTTTTATCTTTTGGATCCACTGGAATACGACCTGGAGCTGATTTTACAGGAGGGAGAAGCAACCTGCGTTCGCCTGGGCATGGAAACGTCAAGCCGGTTGGGAATGGATACCTGGATTTTTTCATGTGAAAAAATCGGCGAAGTCCGCGCGGTTTTCCCCTTTGGGTGTCAGATATGAGATTGCTTCGGTCGCTGTATTCCCTCCAATGACATTGCGGCACAGTCTCGGGGGGTTAGGGGGAGGACGGGGCAACGACAATCATTTAATTTCCTGAAGAATACGATAGAAAGGGTCCAATGAATGATGATGAACATCGATGTCAGGTCTTTGCTGGAAAAAATGAACGCCTTATGCACCGGCGCCCTGGAAGGAGCGGCGGGATTTTGTGTTTCCCGAACTCACTATGAAGTCACGGTCGAGCATTATTTAAGCAGGCTGCTGGAA
>CAYMYR010000077.1:0-11845 GCA_964394715.1 uncultured Smithella sp. | reverse complement strand
GATGAAGGTGTCTATTTCATTCAGAAACCGTTCTCCAGAAACGATCTGACAACCAAAGTACGCGAAGTCCTGGACCAGAAATAAATAAACGTGTTCAAACCTTGTCCATGCGACTATAAAAAATCAATAAAAAGTGTTATGGGCGATCTTGCAGGGAGTTAAAGAAACGAAAACGCCTGCACAAAAATCAATGAAAGAAAATTAAACAAAAGAAAATCATGACTACAGAAGACGATATTTTCAAGAGACAATGGTTTTATCGATTTGAATTGCCAAGTGGCCGAACCACCGAACCCTTTGTGCCGGAGGAAGTTGCTGATATACATCCTACCCGGATTCAGATGATTCAATCTGTATTGGACCCGATATATCAAGATACCTTTCATCAAGCGACGATCCTTGACCTCGCCTGCAATCAGGGATATTTCGCTCTTCATTTTGCGCAAAAGGGATATAAACACGTACTTGGACTCGAAGCACGTGAATCATTGATTCAAGATGCTCAAATGATCAGGGAAGTTAAAGGACTTACAAACATTTCATTCGGCCATGCTGATGTAACAAAATCAGACCTGACAGAATATGGTCAATTCGATATCGTTTTGATGATGGGGTTGATTTACCACCTTGAAGACCCGATTGGCGCCATTCGAAAAGCCTCGGAAGTAACAAAGCACGTCTTATTGCTGGAAACCCAGGTTTGCCCTGGAATATCAGGAACAATCGATTGGGGAACCTATCGCAGACAAGAAAAGATCCACGGAGTATTTTCCATCATTGACGAAACGGATCAACTGGCAATTCCGTTGGCAGGCATTACCGGTATCGCGCTATGTCCGAGCATTGAAGCAGTCATCTGGATTCTCGAAAAAACGGGGTTTGCAAAGGTTGAGATCGTCCCGGTCACCCCGGGTGGCAACGAGCAACTTGCGAGCGGCAAAAGAGTCATGGTAGCAGCTTACAAGAAAGATTTTCACAATTGATGCAAGGAGAAAACGATGGTCAGGAAAATTCTTATCCCTTTGCTGCTTGTTGGATTTATCTGCAATCTTTCTTTTGCCGAAGATGAATTTTCCCTTTTGCGGGAAGAACAAATCGGCACCCTTCGGATCGATCTTCCTGAGCGGGAAGTCAAAAAGACGATTCATTGTACCCTGAAGCGCGGACCGGAAAAGTTGTGGGGTGCAGACGGCGCTTATCACCAGAAATGGGAGTATGCCGGTTGTGGAATCACCCTTGGCATGGTTTCAGAAAAAAAGGGGGCTCTAAAGTCCATAGAATCCATTACGTTGGTAAGTCCGGGTAATCTGAGCACCAAACGGGGGATCCGGATCGGGAGCACCGAGCAGGAGGTCATGGAAGCCTACCGGCCCAATTGGAACAAGGAGGACAGCAAAGCTTTCGGGGCCTTCGTGGCAGGTTCTGTCTACGGAGGTTTAATGTTCAACTTTCAAAACGGTAAAGTGAGCAGGATCTTCCTTGGGGCCGCTGCTGAATAAACCAGCATTCACCTGATCATCTGAAGATTATAATACATTCCGTCTTCACCCCTGGACATTACGATTATGTGAAATGCGGCTGAAGAGCGCTGCAATCCACCGAATCTGAATGCTTCACATTTTTCTTAAATTGAGCGATCCCGCGGGCGATTTCCTCAAGCCGATCCGATGACGTAATCAGGCAGATGTTCATGGCGTCCAGTTTCCGGATATCCCTGGACAAACAATCAAAAAAACCGGTAATCATGGCTTCCAGTATCCCGGCAGCATTGAGTCTCGAACGCCCGTCACCCGGCAGATCAAATGAAAATTCCTGAAATTTCAGTGCATCAACCGCTCCGGCAATTTCATATGCCGCGTTGTACATTCGATCGTAAGAGATATCGGAAAGGCCACCCATTCCGAAAAGAAAAAGGAAATCCGCGTTGATGCGCCCGGGATAGGGGATGATGACCTTCTCCTGAAATTCGCCGTTTATATGACCCTGCTTGATTTCCCTTGAAATCATGCTGTTTAAGCGCCAGTCTATCAGACCGCATGCCCCCCGAGGGGGTTTTTCATCGCTGAAGCAACCCAGAACCAGGCATTTATGCTTTTGCAGGTCGGGCGGATGGGTGGACAGGTTTATCTGCATGATCTTTACTGATCTTCAAATTGAGGGCATCAAGAATCCCGTTGATAAAAGAACCGGAGTTTTCCGATCCGAATGTTTTCCCCAGATCGACCGCTTCGTTGATACTGACTTTGGGCGGAATGTCGGCACAGTAGAGAAATTCAAACGCGGCCATCCGCAATATACTGATATCAACTTTGGACATGCGACTTAGCGACCAGTTATCGGAACAGCCGGCAATCAGGCTGTCCAATTCTTCCCGATGATGCCAGGTCCCTTCGATCAGAGTGGCTGCAAATTCCTTGGCTGACCTGGGCGCGATAAAATTCCCCCAGAAAAGCTCCATGGCCTTCTCCACGTCAAGATCGACAAAATTCAGACTGTAAAGAACCTGAATGGCAACTTCGCGTGCCTTTCTCCTGCCCTGCATCTAATCCCCAAATCCCTGAAGCACCGGCTTTCTCCGGCACTGTTTATTGGCATCCATCAGGCTATGCGTTCATCTTTTTGAACAGATCAACCATTTCGATGGCCGCCATTGCCGCATCCGCACCTTTATTACCGGACTTCGTACCGGCCCGTTCAATGGCCTGTTCAATCGTATCCGTTGTCAAAACGCCGAAGACCACTGGAACATCCGCGTCCAGTCCCACGTTGGCGATTCCCTTGGATACTTCGGCGCTGACATATTCAAAATGCGGGGTCGCGCCACGAATGACTGCACCAAGGCAAATGACCGCATCGAAGCGGGCACTTTTGGCAAGTTTCTTTGCCGCGAGCGGCAGCTCAAACGCACCCGGCACCTTGTATATGAGAATGTCTTTTTCATCCGCGCCAGCCCGGACCAGCGTATCCACCGCACCTTCAATTAACCGGCCGCTGATGAAATCGTTGAAACGGCTTGCGGCAATCGCAAACTTCATTCCCTTGGCAACGATTTTTCCTTCAATGATTTTCGGCATGATTTCAGCACCATCCTTTTATTTTAAATTTGTCATCCCGCTTACACAGGACGAGCGTTAATTCTCCGCAACTTGCCGGGGACATGATAACGTTCATTTCACAACTCGACAGCTTGCTGCGAGTTGGTTGATTCCGGGCGCAGCGCGCCTCCTGCTTTTTTTAAAGCTCCAGGATATGCCCCATCTTACTTTTTTTGGTGGTCATGTAGCGGATATTGTTCTCATTGGGCGGTATTTCGATCGGCACACGTTTGGTCACTTCGATACCGTACCCTTCGAGTCCGACAATCTTCTTGGGATTGTTCGTCATGAGTTTCATCCTGTGCACACCCAGATCGGCCAGAATCTGCGCGCCGATGCCGTAATCCCGCAGGTCTGCCTTGAAACCCAGCGCTATGTTCGCCTCAACCGTATCGTGGCCTTCGTCCTGAAGCGCGTAGGCCTTGATTTTATTCACCAGGCCGATCCCCCGGCCTTCCTGACGCATATAGACGATGACACCTTTGCCTTCTTCTTCGATCATTTCCATCGCTCTGTGCAGCTGATCACCGCAATCGCATCGAGCGGATGCAAAAATGTCGCCCGTGCAGCATTCCGAATGCACGCGTACAAGAACTTCGTCACTCTTTTTGATTTCACCTTTGACCAGTGCGATATGCTGCATGTCATCAACATCGTTTTCATACACGATGACTTTAAAATCGCCGCCATAGAGAGTCGGCATGTTCGCCTCAGCCATGCGCCGGATCAGCGACTCATTCTGCATCCGGTAATCAATCAGATCGGCAATCGTCACAATTTTCAGATTGTGTTCACGCGCGAATATTTCCAGGTCCGGCATCCGTGCCATTGTACCGTCGTCCTTCATGATCTCGCAAATCACGCCTGACGGGGTGAGTCCTGCCAGGCGGCACAAATCCACCGAACCTTCCGTCTGGCCTGTTCGTACCAGAACACCGCCCTTGCGGGCCAGAATCGGGAACACATGGCCGGGGCTGACAATATCATCCGGTTTCGCGGCGGGATTCACCGCGGTCAAAATTGTGGTGGCGCGGTCCGCCGCAGAAATGCCCGTGGTGACACCATGGCGCGCTTCGATCGAAACTGTGAACGCTGTACCAAAACGGGCCTGGTTGTCTTTCACCATCAGATTCAGCTTCAGCCTCTCGGCGATTTCCTCATTAATTGTAAGACAAATCAAACCGCGACCCAGGCGCGCCATGAAATTGATCGATTCCGGAGTCACAAACTGTGCCGCCATGCAAAGATCACCTTCGTTTTCACGATCTTCATCATCCACGAGAATAACCATCTTCCCGTTGCGGATGTCTTCAATTGCTTCTGAAATTTTACTGACTGCCATTTTTCCTACCTGCTTATTTAATAAAACCATGTTCAGCGAGAAAATCCTTATCGATTCCCCGCGGGGTTTGCAATAACTTTTCTACATACTTTCCCAGGATATCGGTTTCAATGTTCACCCACTCCCCTTCTTTTTTCCCTGTCAGCGTCGTGTTGACCGCGGTATGAGGAATAATATTAACATAAAACCGGCCTTTTTCAAGCCTGTTCACCGTGAGACTGATCCCATCGACGGCAACCGATCCCTTTTCCACAATGTAACGCGACAGCGGCTCGGGTGATTCGACGGCAAAAATAATGGACCCGGACTTCTGTGTCCTGCTCATAATGCGGCCAATCCCGTCCACGTGTCCCAGCACAAAATGGCCGCCTAAAAAACCACCGATACGCAGGGATTTTTCCAGGTTGACCTGATGTCCCGCCTGAAGAAACCTGAGTGTTGTTCTGCTTAAGGATTCGGCTGATACATCAGCAGTGAATGTTTTGTCTGTTTTCGAGGTCACGGTCAGGCAGGCGCCGTTCACCGCAATACTGTCGCCTAAGGACACCTCGTTCAGATGGATTGCAGTCTCCACTTCCAGCAAGGCATCCGCGCCTTTCATGGTCAGGCGGACAACTTTTCCCATCCCTTCAATAATGCCGGTAAACATAATTATTTCTTGCCCTTACTCAACAGATCCTTTAATTCGGACATAAACTCTCCGACATCACGAAACTGCCTGTATACCGAGGCGAACCGGACATAGGCCACGCCGTCGAGCACCTTGAGTTCAGCCATCACTTTTTCGCCAATCACCGAGGAAGGAATTTCCTCACCCTGGTACTCCTGGCAGGCCGCTTCCACGTTCTCGACGATTTTATCCATGTCCTCCATGCTGATCGGACGTTTTTCACAAGCCGTCATCACACCATTGCGGATTTTGATCCGGTCAAACGGTTCTCGCCTGCCGTCCTTTTTAACCACCATCGGCAGAATATCTTCCACATATTCATAGGTAGTGAATCGTCTCGCACAGCCCAGGCATTCCCGACGGCGGCGGATGGCCTTGCCATCCTTGCTGATCCGGGAATCAATCACCTTGTTTTCCGCGTTACTGCAAAAAGGACATTTCATGATTGTGCCTGTCCGATCCTTTTATCCTTTATCCAACTGCTCAACACTGATGCCCGCTTCTCTCAGCATTTCAGCGGCCAGCCTGTCGCTGTATCCATCACGAATAACAATTCGTGTAATGCCCGCGTTAATGATCATCTTGGCGCAGATCACACACGGATGATTGGTGCAGTATAAAGTGGAATTCTTCGTACTTACTCCATGCAGAGCGGCCTGAATAATGGCGTTCTGCTCTGCGTGAAGACCGCGGCATAATTCATGGCGTTCGCCCGACGGCACATTAAGCTGTTCGCGGAGGCACCCGATATCCAGACAATGCTGCAGTTTGGAAGGAGCGCCATTATACCCGGTGGCCAGAATCCTCCGGTCGCGTACCAGACCGGCGCCCACTGCGCGGCGTAGACAGGTGGAGCGTCTTGAAACCAGGTCAACTATGTCCAGAAAATAAGTGTCCCAGTCGGGACGGGAATGGTTTTTGACCGAAACATTCTGCGACGGCGCTTGTTTTTCCGCCATAGTCTTCTGCTTTCCGATGAGCCGTTCTCGCAGGCGATCCGCTACGCTCCCATTTATCCTTTTATTCTTGAAGCATACAGAGGGAACCGGGAACAAAGTTTTTTGACTTCTTCGGCCACGGCCTGAATTTTCTGCTCATCATTGATATGATTGATCACATCGGCAATCAGCGAAGCGATGAGGCGCATTTCATTTTCCTTCATGCCACGGGTCGTGAGCGCGGGCGTACCGATTCGGATACCGCTGGTGATCATCGGCCCTTTCGTGTCAAAAGGAATTCCGTTTTTGTTGACGGTAATGGCCGCGCGGTCCAGGGCCTCCTGCGCGTCCTTGCCAGTCACGCCTTTGGCGGTCAGGTCAACCAGCATCAGGTGGTTGTCCGTACCTCCCGATACCAGCCGGAAACCCGAATTCTTCAATTCGTCCGCCATGGCTTTGGCATTTATCACAATCTGCTGCTGGTATTCCCTGAATTCAGGCTGCAGGGCCTCTTGCAGGGCCACGGCCTTTGCGGCGATGACGTGCATCAGCGGACCGCCCTGCATGCCGGGAAACACCCGGCTGTTGAGGATTTTGAGGTAGGGTTCCTTGCACATGATTAATCCGCCGCGCGGCCCTCGCAGGGTTTTGTGCGTCGTAGTCGTGACATATTCGCAGACGGGAATCGGGGACGGATGCAGCCCCACGGCCACCAACCCCGCAATATGCGCGATATCCGCCATGATCACCGCCCCGACTTCATCGGCCACGGCGCGGAACTTGTTAAAATCAATCGTCCGCGGGTAGGCGCTGGCGCCGACTACAATCATCTTCGGTTTGTTTTCCCTGGCAATCCGGGCCAGTTCGTCGTAGTCAATGGTTTCCGTGTCACGGTTTACACCGTAGGGAACGATTTTGTAAAACTTACCGGAAAAGTTTGCCGGGCTGCCGTGAGACAAATGGCCACCATGCGACAGATTCATACCGAGGACTGTGTCTCCAGGAGAACAGGCGGCAAAATACACGGCCATATTAGCCTGTGTGCCGGAGTGCGGCTGTACATTGACTCCCTCCGCGCCGAAAAGTTTCTTGCAGCGCTCAATTGCCAGCGTTTCAGGAATATCCACATATTCGCAGCCGCCATAATAGCGTTTGCCGGGATACCCTTCGGCATATTTATTGGTCATAATACAGCCCTGGGCTTCCAGGACGGCTTCGCTGACAAAATTTTCCGAAGCGATGAGCTCCAGCTTTCCAGCCTGACGTTTGGTTTCCAGATCAATGGCATGAGCAACTTCCGGATCCACTTTATCTAAAAAAGACATCGAAAAAGAATCCTCCCTACAAAAAACACCTACGCGCAATATTTTTTAAAGATAACGACAGCGTTTACACCGCCAAACCCGAAACTGTTGGACATCGCCGTATTAATTTCTTTCTTACGGGCGACATTGGGCACAAAATCCAGGTCACATCCTTCATCCGGGTTTTCCAGATTGATGGTGGGCGGAATCATGCCTTCCTGAATCGCCTTGATGGAAAAAATCGCTTCCACGGCACCCGTACCTCCAAGCATGTGTCCTGTCATTGATTTCGTCGAGCTGACCATCAACTTCCGGGCATGTTCACCAAAAAGATTTTTGATCGCCTGTACTTCGTAAAGATCATTAAGTGGTGTCGAAGTGCCATGTGCGTTGACATAGTCGATATCGGTCGTTTCCAGGCCTGCGTCTTTAATCGCCACCCGCATGCTGCGTCCCGCTCCTTCGTGTTCAGGCGGGGGAGCGGCAAGGTGATATGCGTCAGACGTACAGCCGTAACCGATCATTTCGGCATAAATCCGCGCCCCCCTTGCCAGGGCAAACGATAATTCCTCCAGAATGATCACACCGCACCCTTCTGCAATAATAAAACCATCGCGTCCCTTGTCAAAAGGACGGCTGGCTTTTTCCGGATCATCATTACGTGTGGACAGCGCGCGCATGGCGCAAAACCCGCCAACACCGAGCCTTGTCACAGCCGCTTCGACGCCCCCGGCGATCATGGCATCCGCATCGCCATAGGCTATGGTTTTATAAGCATCGCCGATGGCTGTTGTCCCTGAGGCACAGGCGGTCACGGAACAATTGATGGGGCCCTTGGCGCCGAAGCGCATGGAAACATGCCCGGAACCCAAATTCGCTATAATGGCCGGAATGGCAAACGGTGATATTTTACGGGGACCGGATTTGATGAGCACTTCGACTTCTTTCTCAATGGTCAATGCGCCGCCCATACCGGAACCGATCATGACACCGACCCGCTCGGCAATTTCCGGGCCAATGGTCAGAGAAGCGTCTTCCATCGCCATCTGCGTCGCAGCCAGGGCATAAATGGCAAAATTATCGTAGCGGCGGACTTCTTTTTTATCGACATATTGCAGAGGCTCAAAATTCTTGATTTCTCCGGCAATCCGGGACGTAAACGGAGAAGCGTCAAACTGTGTAATGGGACCGATGCCTGATTTTCCCGCGATCGCGTTTTCCCATGTTTCTGAAACGGATGTTCCAAGAGGAGACACGGCACCAAGGCCTGTTACAACGACACGCCTTTTCATAAGCAATGATCCTGATGTAAGTAATTAATCAATTTGAATGTTTTTTGCCCGGATAAAATCGACAACATCCTGAATTGTCCTGATTTTTTCCAGTTCCTCATCGGCAATTTCCACGCCGAACTTTTCTTCCATTTCCATGATCATCTCAACAAGATCCAGAGAATCAGCACCAAGATCATCGATAAAAGATGCTTCCAGTTTGCACTGTTCCCGGGTCACATCCAGCTGTTCCATAACGAGTTGAATGACTTTTTCTTCTAATGTCATGAATTCCCTCCCTCAGTCTATGATTGGACTAAAATATATTAAGTGGTGACTTTATTACCTGTTTTTTTAAAAAAAATCCTTATTTTTTTCTGCAGAAATGATTTTTGCCTTTTCAGGCCCTTAGAGATTTCGACGGCCCGGCATTCACAGGTTCAAAACATCATTCTTTTATCAGCAAATACAATCTCTTGCATTAACAGGACGATCTATTGTTGACCCGTCCGGTTTATTCTGAACCATCCGTCATAAAAAAACGGGGTGCAAAAGAATCCGGCATTTGTCTATGCCGGATTTGCTTATTTAGGAAATTTTTTCAGCCGGAATGACTTCTCTGCCTTTATAAGTACCACAATTCGGGCAGACGCGGTGCGGCATTTTAGGTTCGTTGCACTGCGGACATACCGACAATGCCGGCTGTTTTAAAAAGTCGTGCGCTCTTCTTGTGTTGCGCCTTGTTTTGGAATGTCTTTTTACTGGATTTGGCATGGTAAATTATCCTCTTTTATCATTAATGTTTAATTTTAAAATTTTTCAGCACGGCCAAACGGTCATCCACGACGTCCGAATGGCAATCACATGAACCCGTATTTAAATTGATACCGCAATTTGGGCACAATCCTTTACAATCTTCGGAACAGAGAATCTTCATCGGCACCTGCAAAACAATCTGCTCGCAGATAATTGGCGCCAGATCAATAAAGTCACCTTGATAATAGCTTGTCTCAAGTTCCTGAACGGTTAGCTCCAGGTTTTCCGCATTTTCCTCTTTTGCCGGTACCAGGGTGTACGTAAAATCCCCATTGATCGGAATCGTCGCCAATTCGAGGCAGCGGCTGCATTCCTGGCTGATCTGCACGGCCAGTTCCCCCCGGATGTAAATGGTATCACCTGAGCGGGTAATAAGACAATTCACGTCCACCCTGACAAGTGAGAACTCGGGCAATTCATCGGCAGAAAAGCACTCTTTGAACCACCGGGCATCTTCTGAAAAAGCCAACCGTAACCCTTCCTCGGGAAGAATCGTCAGATTAATTTTCAAAGAATCGGACATGGAACTTTAACTGCCTTCAATTAAAATTAGCCAATCGCATTAAGCTGATGAGTTAATGATAAATTTTCTTTATTGTCAAGAACAATTTGATTTCATTAAACACCATATAAAACAGCGGAAAATGAACGTTCCTCCCACTGAAGCCGGATGAAAGGCAAAAGACACTTGACAAACAGTGAAGCGCAATCCTATAAAAGCGCAAAAATGAAGGGAAACAACATGGCTGACAAAATCCGTACCCGCTTTGCACCCTCCCCCACCGGTTACCTCCACATCGGGGGAGCGCGAACCGCTCTTTTTAACTGGCTGTTTTCCCGTCATCACGGCGGAGAATTTGTATTAAGAATTGAAGACACAGACCAGCAGCGATCCACGGAAGAATCCACAAAAGCAATTTTAGATGCCATGGCCTGGATGGGGCTGAACTGGGACGAGGGACCACATTTTCAGGCTCAACGAGTTGATCTTCATAGAGAAATGGTACAAAAGCTTGTTCAGGAAGGCAAAGCTTATTATTGCACCTGCACACCGGAAGAACTGGAAGCTAAAAGAAAAGAAGCCCTTGCGACAGGGAAAAAACCCAAATACGACGGCAAGTGCCGCGATAAGGGCCTGAAGAAAACAACCGGCAGCGTTGTGCGCTTCCGCGGCACAGAAACCGGCGTCACTATCGTGGAGGATCTCATCAAGGGCATCATCATTTTTAATAACGATGAGTTGGATGACCTGA
This sequence comes from uncultured Smithella sp., assembly GCA_964394715.1. Classification (GTDB taxonomy): domain Bacteria; phylum Desulfobacterota; class Syntrophia; order Syntrophales; family Smithellaceae; genus UBA8904. Next base: position 1,156 of record CAYMYR010000077.1, on the reverse strand, counting down.
TCATTGAACGTGGCGACGGCTATCCCACTTATAATTTTGCCGTCGTCATCGACGATGCCTTGATGAACATCACACATGTGATCCGCGGCGACGATCACGTCAACAACACCCCTCGCCAGATTTTAATGTATCAGGCTTTAGGTTTTGATGTCCCGCAATTTGCCCATGTACCGATGATTCTGGGAGCAGACAAGACCCGTTTGAGCAAACGTCACGGGGCGACTTCCGTCATGGCCTATAAAGAAATGGGATTTCTGCCGGAAGCACTTGTCAATTATCTGGTAAGACTTGGCTGGTCGCATGGCGATCAGGAAATTTTTTCGTTCAAAGAGTTAATTGAACTCTTTGAACTTAACTCCGTCGGCAAATCGCCCGCTGTTTTCAATCCCGAAAAACTGCTCTGGCTCAATGCACATTATATTAAGGAAGCAAAACCCGAACGGTTGATGGAAGAGATGAGGCCCCTGTGGCCAGCAGGAATCAGCGCGGACGACGAAGCTTTCACTCAGAAAGTCATTATCGATTTACAGCCCCGTGTCAAGACACTGGTTGAACTGGCCCAGGCTGCAGATTTCTATTTTGCTGATCAGATCCAGTATGAAGAACAGGCCGCGCAGAAGTTTTTGGTTTCTGAAGTGGCTGGACATCTTAAAGCGATAGCTGACACGATTCCGAAAGTGCAAAATTTCGACAAAGAAAGCATTGAAGCGTTCCTGAAAAACTTTATTGAAGAACAGAAAATCAAATTCAAGGCAATCGCCCAGCCATTACGTGTGGCACTGACCGGTAAAACCGTCAGCCCGGGCATTGACGAAATCATGGTCACCCTGGGCCGGCAACGAGTGATGCAAAGAATCAATGACGCGATTGCCTATATTGATCACCAGAATCAATAAGAGCGTCGCTAGTATCGCAGGCCATACAAACCGCGTCAATTTCATCTTGACTTTTGAAGTCGAATTGAATAGATACTGCCCCTCGACTTACACCGCCTTCAGTGGATCGATAAGTCACTAAACCCAGGATTCCAGTCTCCTCGCCCACAGATGATAATCCTGGATTGCAACCAAAATGGTCCCATCGTCTAGTGGTTAGGACGCTGGCCTCTCACGCCGGAAACCGGGGTTCAAGTCCCCGTGGGACTACCAGAATAAAA
>CAYMYR010000076.1:0-12136 GCA_964394715.1 uncultured Smithella sp. | reverse complement strand
CCTAATTGAATCAGGTGTTTCCGTCAAGTACTTATAAAAGTTGCGAATCCACAATTGACAAAGGGACTGAAGACTGTTAAAAATGACGAACAAATTCGGGGTGGCAGTTATGAAATCCTGTCTGAGATCATACCCGTTGAACCTGATCCGGATAATGCCGGCGGAGGGAGAATAGAGACAATTTGCCTGACCCTTTCTCCGCGTGGAAAAAGGGTTTTTCTTTAATTGCCTCTATTGAGAAGGGAGAAAATATGAAAATTACGGCAGCGGAAATTTATCAGTCGGTAAAAGAGATTCGTGTAAAAAGTCCACTGATTCATAATATCACCAATTATGTAGTCATGAATAATACGGCAAATGCGCTTTTAGCTCTTGGTGCGTCACCGGTGATGATCCACGCCGAAGAGGAAGTCGCCGACATGGCGGCCATGGCCTCCGCGTTGGTGATCAATGTTGGTACGATCAGTGAACCCTGGGCGCGTGGAATGTTCAAGGCTTTCGCTGCGGCCTGGGAAAACGGCGTTCCAGTTGTGATCGATCCGGTGGGCGCCGGAGCAACGCCCTATCGGACCCTTAAGATTCGGGAACTGATCAATGTCGCTGAACCGAAGATTATTCGGGGCAATGCATCTGAAATTATGGCGCTTACGGACAGCACTCTGCAAACCAAAGGGGTCGACAGCACAGCTGCTTCAGGTGAGGCGCTCCAGACAGCCCGGTTGATCAGCAAAGAAAGAAACTGCACTGTCTGCATCAGTGGAGAGATCGATTATATTGTTCAGGGAAACAGGATGATAAAAATTGCCAACGGCCATCCAATGATGACAAAAGTTACAGGGTTGGGCTGCACGGCCACCGCTCTTTGCGGGGCTTTCGCAGCCGTTGAAAAAGACGGTCTGGCCGCCGCGGCCAGAGCAATGGCAGTAATGGGCATTACGGGGGAGATGGCGGCTGAGAAGTCACCGGGCCCCGGTTCACTGCAGACGCATTTTCTGGATATCCTGTATAACTTGTCGGAAAACGATATTCGCCTGCGTCTTAAAGTGGAGGAATAGCTGTGCGAGGTGTTTATCTGGTGACGGACCGCGGCTTGTGTCTCAACCGATCGCTGCAGGATGTTGTTTTGAAGGCAGTGCAGGGAGGCGTTTCGTGCGTGCAGTTGCGGGAAAAGGACCTGCCGACACGTGATTTCATCGAGGAAGCCGCGGCCGTAAAAAAGATTCTGCTTCCCTTTCAGGTTCCCCTGATTATTAATGACAGGATTGATGTGGCGCTGGCCTGCGGGGCGGATGGCTTGCATATTGGTCAGCAGGATATACCTTATGACAAAGCCCGTAAACTGATGGGAGAAAGAGCAATTATCGGTCTGTCCGTGGAAACCTGGGAGGATGTCGAGTCTGTTGAAAAACTGGATGTAAATTACATCGGAGTGAGTCCCGTATTTGCCACGCCAACCAAGACAGATACCAAAGAGCCCTGGGGACTTGCAGGATTAAGGAAAATCCGGGCTTTCAGCCGGCATATTCTGGTGGCCATCGGCGGGATCAACATTTCCAATGCGCAGGCCGTGGCAGAAGCGGGTGCTGACTGTCTGGCTGTTGTTTCGGCAGTCTGTTCAGCCGATGATCCGTCAGCCGCCGCTACAGAACTCAAAAATATTATGGATGAAGTGATGAAAAAACATGGCTGAACCGGGTTGAAAGATAGAGGTATCTTTTTACGGTCCGTTCAAATGTCGGGCATACCGGAGCGCTGACCTTTGCAGGCTAACATTGTCTCACAATCGTCAATCACCCTCAGGCAGCATCAGCCTTCATTCTTTCCCGTTGTTCATAGTACTTCCACACGGCCGCCATGGCTCTTACGGCCCGCTCCGGATCCTGATAAACAGGAACGCCATGGTCCAGCAGATTCCGGATCATTTTTTCCTGAAGGCTGCGATAGGTAAACCCAACAATCGGCTTATCGGGGTGCAGCCTGGTGAGACTGAAGAATTTCTCCGCGTATTCAACGCTCAGTTTGTCCGTTTCCAAGGCGACCAAATCCTCCGCAATGCCCATTTCTCCCAGGATTCGTTCGATGAAAATTCCCGGAGAGACAAAATAAGCAAGGAGCATATCGGTCTGTTCGTCCTGGAGAAGAATATCCGGAATACTGAAAAAATCCTCCGCAGGATTTTTGCTGAAGGTCATGTCCACGGGATTGGCCGTGCTGGCGGTTTTTGGAATCAGGGGTTTGAGCTTCTCCACGGTTTCGGGTGACAGGCGTAGCAGTGAAAGTCCCGAGCGTCCGCAGGAATCCGCCGCAGTCGCGCCGGGTCCTCCGGAATGCGTCTGGATTACGACCCGGTTTCCCGCGGGGTGGGGCAGGGTTCCCAGGGCCAGCGCGTAATCGAACAGCTCGGTGAGTGTCCGGGCACGGATAATGCCGCATTGATTAAAAATTCCGTCATAAATTTCATTGGGACCGGACAGAGAACCGGTATGGGAGAGCCCCGCCTGCTTTCCCGTTTCTGAACCGCCCACGTAAAGAGCAACGATGGGTTTGTGGGGGGTGATCGCTTTAGCAATTTCCACGAATTTGTTTCCGCGGTTGATTCCTTCAATGTACAGAGTGATGACTTTCGTGTCGGGACAGGCACCCAGATATTCCAGGCAGTCCACAATATCGATATTGGCTTCGTTGCCCACACTTAAGGCTGTACTGAACCCCATGCCGTGGCGGTGAAGATAGTTGAACATCTGCGTGATGAAGCTTCCGCTTTGCGAGGCCAGACCGACAAAGCCGGCCGGGCAATCCGCCTTGATGGGCGTGGGATTTAGCTTGAGGTGGAGATTGGCGACGCCCAGGCAGTTGGGACCCAGAAACCGGATACCATACCGGCAGGCGATTGCCTCCAGTTCCTTTTGTAGCAGGGCGCCTTCAGGGCCTGCTTCGCGAAACCCTCCTGAAACCACAATGGCATGACGAATACCTTTCTTCCCGCAATCGTCAAGCGTCTGGCATACGATTTCCGTGGGCAGCACGATGATGGCCAGATCAGGAACTTCGGGCACATCCATGATGGTCGTATAGGCCACAAGGCCGCGGACAACTTTTTCCGTGGGATGAATCGGAAATATTTTCCCTTCAAATCCCAGGGCCTGCAAAGAAGAAAGCATGATTGATCCCATGCGCATAAACGTGTTGGACGCGCCAAAAAAGGCGATGCTTCTCGGGTTGACAATCGGATAGAGAGGACTTTCAGAAATAGAACGAATCATTTGCTTATACCTGCCTTTTAAATTTTTTTTATGACGGTGAACGTCTTTATAGAGGTCCGGCCGAGACGCCGGATTTGGATCGGGGATCTGGTAACATACTCAACACTTACGCCACCGGTAATTCCACGTTCTTGCTCCTTTTTTCCTGCTCTTCAAGGATGATCTCAAGCGCCATCCGGGCCGCTTTACCGACCAGCGTGGAGCAGCTTTCGGCCATGTTCGCGGCAACGGCCGCTTTCAGATCCTCCATGTCATAGAGGTTGAAAAAACGGCCGAATCGCTTGATCTGAATATCATGGCACCGGCAAGAGGAGAACTCTTTTACAAACTGTGCATGAAATTTTTTGGCGAGCAGCAGCGCCCTGAGCTGCTTGCCCAATCGACCGAGGTCTTCCTTGTTTCGGCCGAAAAAGTAGCTGATGGCCATCGTGCCGCCGGAGAGCGCGCCGCAGTGGCCATCGCCGGTCAGGCCCACGCCGTCGGCCAACCCTGTCGCGGCCCGGATAACGTTTTCATCCTCCACACCCAGAACGTCGAAAATGGCGGCAATGGAGCATTGAGCGCAATTGCCACCTTTGAGTTCGCTGGCTTTCGCTTTTTGATAAACCGCTTCAAGCATTTCTTCTCTGTTCATTTGATTGTCGTCTCCGTTGTTATTTCTTGGCTATAGACTAAAAAAAGCTTTCCACCTCCATTACGGAGTATCCTATTTTAATCGTTTATCATTTCCTGGCCCGTTCCAGAATATCAGCAAGGTTAAGCACTTCCATGCAGTCTTCCAGATGTTCCATCTTCACTGCGTCGGAAAGCATCTTGGCGCAGTTGGGGCAGGCGACCGCCAGAATATTGGCCCCCGTTTCAGCCGCTTCGCGCACGCGAACGCGTGAGGCGCTGCTCTCCGCTGTTCCCAGTATGTCCGTAAAGAAGTTGCCGCCTCCTCCTCCGCAGCAAAAGGCGTTTGGGCCGTGGCGGTGCATTTCGACCAGTTCGGCTTTTGGAATGGTCTTAAGGATTTCCCGCGGCGCCTGGTAAATATTCTGATGCCGCCCCAGGTAGCAGGGATCGTGATAAGTGATTTTTACCGGATAAGCTTTGAGCTTGATCTTTTTCTTTCGGATCAGCTCGGCCAGCACTTCGCTGTAGTGACGGACCTGAAATATCCCGCCGAGCCCGGGATAATCTTTTTTGAACGTGTTCAGCGCATGGGGATCAAGCGTAATGATTTCTTTGACGCCTTTGGCCTTGAATGCTTCAACGTTGGCCTGGGCCAACTGGGTAAAGAGTCCCATCTCGCCCAATACCCGGACATCGTTGCCGTCGCAGGTCTCCTCGCTTCCAAGGATTCCAACAGAAAGGCCCGTGTCCACCAGAATTTTCCCCACGCTTTTGGCCATGCGCTGTCCGACTTCATCGTAAGAGCCGACGCAGCCCGCATAAAAGAGGTATTTGTGGTTGTTGTACGGCTTGAGTCCTGTGCCTGCGGCCCACGTGCCCCTCTCACTCTGCGGGAGCTTGTAGGGATTGCCGTTCACCGCAATGGCCTTGAAATAGTCGCGCACGCCCGGCGGAATTCTGCCTTCGCCCACCAGCTCGGCGCGGGTTTCCTGAAAGATGTCCGGCAGAAAATCCTTGAATTTGGGAAAGACGCACTGGTTTTTGCAGTTGTCGCATGCCACACAGGAAAACATGATTTCGGCAAAACGCGCAGAGGTTTCAATTTCGCCTGCAAGCCAGGCGCGCGTCAGCCACATCCGGCCTCCCGGGGCGAAGGTGTCCCAGCCGAAAGCTTTGTAGGAAGGGCAGTTGAAATCGCTGTAGTCGGACGGATACTTGCAGTAGCCGCAGCGAAAGCAACGATGGACGATAGTTTCATGTTCGATGTGTCGGATGTAGGTCATGAGTTCACCTCCCAGTTGCCGGGGTTCATGATCCCTTGCGGATCGAGATTCTTCTTGATCATCAAAAGAAGATTGCGCGCGTTGGGTTCCATTTTTTCGAGCGTCATCTTCTGTTCTTTGAAATTAGGCTTCCAGGGAATACCGCCCATGTCCAGTGCAAAAGCCATCGCCTCATCCAGAGCATTTTCCACGCGCTCCATCATCGCCGGGTCGTTGCGGTTGAAGGCGAAAGAGATGCTGAACATCATGCAGTGCCCGCCGGAAATGAGCCTGGCTGCGCTGGCGTAGAGAACATTATATTTAGCGGCAAGTTCCACCAGCTTGGCGGCGTATTGCGGGAAGTGTTCAATCGGTGCAATGGGCCCGGAGTATTCGAACCCGCCGCCTTTGGGCACATCGGCAAAATCGGCGATGTTGCGGCCGGGCATTTCCAGGAGAACGGATTTCATGTACTGTATCGCCATAAAGCCGCCGTCCTTTGAATCCATGTATTCCTGCAGGGCATCCCAGATCATCTTCCGCTTGAATTCGATTTCTTCCTCCGTGTCGCCGGTGAAGAAAATCGTGATGTGGAAGTTGCCCAGAAACATAAGAGGCTTGGGCTGGAACCAGACGTTGATGTCCTCGAGCATTTCCAGATGGGTCAGCTTGTAAAGAATGTGCGGAATCAGATCGACCCGGTCCGTGACAAACAATTCGGCATCGCGAATTTTTTTATTGGGATAAAGCTTGAGACCGACCTTGGTGATGATGCCCGTACATCCCAGCCAGCCCAGGAAAAGTCCCGACAGGTCCGGCAGCGTGGGCCCTTTGGAAATCCAGTAGGGGCCGATTGATGGCGAGCCGACCAGACAGATTTCGCCTGTGGGCAGAACTACTTCTAGCCCCGTGACCATGTCTGAGTTAAAACCGTATTGATTGGTGAGCCTGCCCTGGCCGTGCAGGGAAACGTTGGCAGCAATGGTTGTGGCTGGAGGTGCGTCGGGAATGCTGTGTCTCAACGTCGGATGGTGTTCTTGCAGATAAGCTTTGAGTGCGCCCTGGGACGTTCCGCCTTCCACGACCACATAGCGGGCCATGGAGTTGACTTCCAGAATTTTGTTCATCCGCTTCATGTCCATCACGATGCCGCCTTTGAGCGGGATGACGAGTCCCGCCAACGACATGCCGTTTCCCATCGGAACAACGGGAATCTTTTCCCGGTTTGCCAGCCTAACGATTTTCTGGACTTCTTCTGTGGTTTTCGGCGCGACCACATAATCCGGTCTGTGCGGCGCGAGCACGCCGGGATCGCGTGAATAAAACCAGAGTTCCTCCGGAGCGTCGGATACGCCCCGTTCGCCGACAATATCCACCAGGGATTCTCGAATATCTCTCATGCCGTCCCCCTTTCTTTTTCACCGATGGCCATTTTACATAGATCGATGATGTGAACCGGTTTGAGCCCCCGCTTTGCGACTTTTTCCGAGAGAGAAATCTGGCAGGCCGGACAGTTGAAAACACAGTATTCGGCGCCGACTATCAGCATGTCGTCAATATTACGCTTGACCACGTCGTCGGCCAGTTTGTAGCCGGAAATGGAGCGCAGAATCTCTGCGCAGCAAAGAGCGTTTTCGTCCTGATAGGTTCTTTTGGGCGCTTTGACGCCAATGAGCTGGAAGATTTTTTTGACCACCGGCAATTTATCGGGAATGAGCCGATTGGAGCAGGAACGCTGGTACGCAACGGTGATGTTCAGCGGTTTGATTTTTTCTTTGAGTTCTTTCATTCGCTCAAGAACATAATCCAGATAGTAAACCGGCTTGAAAGGCACCTCCATTCCGTAGGCGGAAGCAATCGAAGTAAGCGTGCCGTAGCATTCGTCATGCAGGCAGATGACTTCCTTCACCCCCAGCTTTCGGTAGTTTTCGATGACGACAGGCAGCCTTTCTTTGATGACCGACATACGGGCAAAGTGCGTATGGACAGCGGGGCACATGAATTCAGCTCCGAACACGCCCGCGGAGGCGACATCCCTGAAGATTTCTCCAGTGCCCAGCGCCCCCAGGTCGGGAATGTAGCAGCAGGAGAGCGCTATATCTTTCACGTCGCCTACCAGGTACTTGCCCTGCATTTGCGTCATGTTAATCCATTGATTGGTGATAGGACGCGGTGCGGTAAACATTCCTTTTTCCTCGCGCCGTTCTGAAATAAGGTAAAAGGGATGGTTGCCCCGCGTGCAGTACTCTTCGCAGGCATAGCAGGTCATGCATTCAGTAAGAACTCGCGAGTCCCTGCCTTTCATGATTTTCATCATTTCCCCGTGAGCCTCCTTATGCCCGCTAAACGTCATGTACTGGCATTTAAGCAGGCAGTCGGCGGACCTGCAGCTTGCGCATACCTTTTGATCATATTTCAGTTGATGCACGAAATCACCTCCATGAATTAAACAACTGTTTAATGATTAACTTTCGTCAATGTTCCGCTTGTCAGGCGCCCTTGGTTTGGCAGAGGTCAACTATACAGAAAAATCATGTTGACCGCTACCGCTCGCGGGCCAAAATTGCTTTGCTGTGCAGGTCATTCAGAGCCGAGGGATTTCGACCGTAAGCCTCTTTGAATGACGATGAAAAATGGGAGAGATTTTCAAAGCCCACCTCAAGATAAACATCCGAAGGCGCTTTGTGTTTTTCTTTGATCAGGTAATAGGCATGCTCAAGTCGTTTTTTCTTGAGCCAGCGGCTGGGCGGCTCATCGAAGATTTTCCTAAAGTCCCGTTTGAAGGTAGAAAGGCTCCGGCCGGTCATTCTGGAAAAGGTTTCCAGGGGGACGTTGAAAACGAAGTTCTTGCTCATGAAGTCTTCCAGATCGATTTTACCCGGATCCGTGAAATGAAAAAGGGATTCAAACAGCGATAAATCCAGCTGCCTGATGATTAAAACGGCTTCCCGGGTTTTAATGTCGCTCAGCTCCTTGCCGAGCGACATACCGGAGTCGAAATGTAAACGAAGCGATTCAAACAGATTGTCCATGAGTGCCGAAGACGGCAGTTTCTTGACCCGGCAATACGCGGTGGTGCGGTCCGTTGACGGATCGTAAGCGATGCCTTCCTTTTTCAGATGATCCAGAAGAAAGGTTTTGCGGATAAAGATGCTCAACGTTTTGAAAGGTTCGCCGTTATGCTGCGGATATTTGGTAAATTTGGCCAAGGTGTTTCTGCGGACAAATAGGGTGTTTCCTTTTTCAAATGTATGCACCGAATCCGCCTCCACGACAGAAAGGCTTCCGGAAAGAACATGAATCAGGACATGCGCCGGCACAAACTGTTCTTTTTCGGTCATTTGGTTCGCCCTGACGGAACTAAAAATGCTCTGGCGAATGAAACTGAAATTTTCCTCAGCCATGGTTTTTCGTGCCTGTTTGCCGCAGTGTCCGGTGCGGTAAGTTATTCATCCGTTATCGGTGCGTTGTTGTTCTCTGGTGCCGGTGCGCACGGCTTTTGGGCCTCTTTCCGCGCCGCCTTATGGTTTGACGCCGGTATATCCCGGTGCCTGTGAGTTCAGGTATGCCCGATTCGGGCAGTACTCGTTCATGATGCGACCTTTTTCCTTGATCGGATGATATGATTTCTATAACACTTTCTACAATCTCTTAAAAGAAAATATATCATATTCATATAACCTGGAACCAGTTGTATGTTTCGTCCGGTTGTAAAATGTAAAGATCATTTTAAGTTCGTATTAATCAACGGGATCGAACAAGATAAAATACACTCTCTGCAAGGTTTTGTATTCCTTCGTATAATCAATTGTGTGTGACTGCATTTCTGTGTAAAGCGACTTTACAGGTGATCAATGCCAACACGTATGTGCATTTAGAAACGTACTGTAATGCCTGTCAGCATTGTCCAATCAGTTTCTAAGGATGGTATTTACTTGCCTCTTATGAAAACGACATATGGAATCGCAGTATTTTTTTTCTGAAAGTCATTGCTAAGGGGATTGCCCGAGTTTTGTCTGAATCGATATCAGGGCTCTGGCCGCTGCAGCTTTCACTTTTTCCGGGTAGGCGCGGAGGCCGAGAAATGATTTTGTTGCGGTTATATCGGAAAGAAGATCAATAGCGTCCGGTGATCCGATCATTCCCAGCGCCGAACAGATTTTTTCTTCCAGGGTGGTTCTTGAGGCTGATGTGATCAAGGGTTTATCCTTCAGCAGATCCATCAGAAACGGCACCGCATCGGCGGCCTTGGACTGTCCTATTACTTCTATAATCACGGGCTTGAATTCCTCTTCGACCAGCGGATATGCCTCAATCAGTATTTTCCCTCGTTGGTCCCCGCCCATGCGGTAGATGCTTTTGAGAGCTTCGTTACGGAGCTTTTCGTTTCTGCGATACAGCAGCGGGACCAGCGCACGGGTACTTTCCGTATTGCCGATTTGTCCAAGAAGGTAAGCAATGTTCCGCAGGTAAAACCAGGGTTCCTCTTTGTTGATTCGGCCGGTAATCAGAGGCAATGCTTTTTCCCCGGCCGTTGAGATCAGGTGCATGATCTGAACGCGTTCGTTGCTGTCTGTAGTTGTGCGAAGCTGGTCAAGCAGGTCTTCAATGGCAGTGCTGCCCAGTGATACAAATACCCGGCCCACGTTTTCCCGTATTTGTTGATCTGATGATTCAATTTCCTGAAGCAGGATGTGGATGTTTTCGGGGCAGGCCAGCTGACTGATGATTTCGTCAGACGTGTTTTTGAAGTCATCCGGCTTTCCTGCAGTGTTGCCTGTGATGGCGTTAAAAGCATCCAGATACTTCAATGCATAGGGGAAATTTCTTTGACCGATATAATCTCTTGTAATGTCCCTTAAAATGAAGCAGATTCTCTGATATCCGAGAGAGAAGACCGTTTCGTCGGTCAGCCAGGGAATTATTTGGCGTGATAATTTCTCAACGACTTCAATTCTGCGTTCACCGGGAAGATTTTCAATAATGTCGGCCAGACTTTTTGCCGCGATTAGGCGAACTTCCGTATTTTTGCTGTACAAATTTTCGATCAGTTGCTCAAGCATATGTTCGATGGTTTCCTGCTCTTTTTGTGCGGCAAGCTGTTCGATGATTTTCGGCAGAACGGCCATTAAGCCCTCATCCAGCAAAGTTCTGGTATCCTGCAGGCGTTGGCTGAATTTCTCTGCGACCTGCAGAAGTTTGCTTTTCGGATCGCCGGATGCTTCCTTTACGCCAGGATTACCCGAATCATTGTCTTGGCCCGTATCCGGATTTCTTTCCATAATCTCGGCCATGAGATATTGCAAAAGAAAGCCTCCAAGAAGATGCTCTGTGTTCTGTCTGGTCAATTCTTCGGCAAGTGCCGGATCGGATGCAATCAGGGCCTGGCCGACGCTGTGCGAAAGAAGCTCTCTCTTTTCATCGTTTAAGTTACCGGAGGCCTTATCCAGAAGGGACAACATGTGATTCAGGCTCTCTGAAAGCTGCACGCCGGTCAATGTTTCTTTCTGTGCTATGATTTTCGACAATCCGGTATTGAAGGCTTTTGACAGGGCCTCCGGGTCTTTGGCCATTTCAGCGAATTGCGGAGAATCCGGATCCATCTCCGGATGCATCATGTTAAAAAATTTCTTGATTTGATCGTCGGTAATATCAAGACCCGCAACGAACTGATGATCCTTGTCAATAGCTACATAGAGTTTCTCATCGAGAACAACATGAACAATGTTTTGATCGGTTAAAAGTTTATTGATGCCGCCTTTTTCCTGAATGCTTTCCGGTGTTCGGGAGAACAGCTCTATAAAACGGAAGAGTTCTTCTTTTTCCAGTCCCTTGGTGAACGTAATGCTCTTGAGTCCTAATCCGAGAAGAAGATTCAGCAATGAAGCCGTATGAGGCCGTTCCTGATCTTTCGGACTCAAAGGCCGGCCGTCGATCAGCAGAGCCTTTTCCGATTCAGAAAAGGAAAATTTTTCTTGCTGAAGCAGCAGGTCCAGAAGGGACAGGTAGAGTTTTTCGATGACGCTTGAAACGGACGCACTTGTCGGCGGGTAGAGACGGACATTTTTAATTGCCGTGTTGAGGACCACCAGTGCATTGAGTGCTTGATCTGTTTTTTTTGAGTCTGTCATCACCGTCACTTCAATAATATTTATTTTGGTGGATGATGCGGATTGCTAAGATTATTCAATTCTTTTCATAATATACGTATACTTAATTCATAATGGCCGGAGAAGTCAAGGAGATTATCCATGCTGCAGGTCATGAAAATTCCTGATGATTACAATTGACTTTGCTTATATATCCTGTTAAAAAAATGACAACCTTTTGATCAATGACGGATGGCCCATGGATACACTCAACAGCTTGAAAAAAATTCACAAGCGGATATTGATTGTCGATGACGATGAGGCCATTCTGGATGTGCTGGGACAGTATATGAAAATCATAGGACTGGATGCTGTCGGCGCTTCCAGCGGCGAAGAAGCATTGTCGCTGTTCCAGAAAGATCATTTCGACATTGTCGTATCAGATATTAAAATGGCCAACATGGATGGACTGACACTTCTGGGAGAGGTGAAACGCATTGATCCGGAGATTCTTTTTTTCATCATTACGGGCTATCCCTCCATCGAAACAGTCCTGGAGGCCATGAAAAGGGGCGCAAAGGACTACCTTGTCAAACCGTTTCAGTTTGATGAAATCAAGATGAAGATTGAACGTGCTCTGGTGGAAAAAGACATGAACAAACAGTTGAAAAGCAACCGGGGTTTGATCTGGTCGCTGATTATTTCCATCCCTTTGTGGTTAATTCTGGGAATCATTCTGGCAAAATTATTAATTCGCTAAAATAATTTCTTGACAAGCTGGAATCTCTCATTTATATAGGCAAAAAATTACAATAGACAGGTTTTTCAAATGAACAGACAGATCAACGCAACCAGCAATCTTTTCGGCTTTTGGTTTTATTACTATTATGCGTCGGTCTGCCTGTCG
>CAYMYR010000075.1:0-12246 GCA_964394715.1 uncultured Smithella sp. | reverse complement strand
ACGGGGGGGGCGGGATTTCGGTACATGTATGCAGCTTTTATGCAGGAAGCATCCGAACTGTTCGGTTCGGAAGATCTTGCCCGGTTATCCCGTGACATGACAACTATCGGTGATACCTGGCGGGAATTTTCCGTGATGTCTGCACGGATCATCAAGCAGCGCAACAGGCCTGAAGCCACCTTTGCCAATGCAGGCGGATTGATTTTGAAATGCGCGGACCTCGAAGAAGCGTTTTTCAAAAATCTCCAGAAAGCCGTTAAAAAACTTAAAGCATAAAGGTTTCCTGTATTTCATAAGTAATTTTTTTGTCTATTTTGATATCCCGGACTGTTGAATAGATCCGTTTTTTTTTGTGAAAAATTTCTTTGAGACTCGCTGAAATTAGGATAAAAGAGACAAATCCATCAACATGATCAAAAGGAACCGGCTATGGATTTAGAAAAAGAAATCTTTAAGGACGGAATGCCGAAAGGGTATTACACGCAAGACGACAACGGGAAATATGTCCTTGATACAAACCATTGCTGGTCGGAAGAAGTTTGCGTGGCTGCGATTGTTTCTGAAGTACGGGCCAATATCGAGAATGCCAGAAAAGGGGTCCTTGCCGGTTTGAAAAGCCCGCTCTGTTATCATATGGAAGTACGGCAGATGGATGTGAAGTTTCTGGCCAGGGCAGCAGGTATAGCGGTATTTCGTGTCAAAAGGCATATGCGTCCCGAGATATTTGCCAAACTTAAATCCTCAGTTTTAGATCGTTATGCCGCGGCTCTTGCGGTTACCCCGGAAGAATTGAAAACCGTGCCGGATAGCGAAGCATAAGGAAGGATAATATTTTTTCATGACCACGGAACGCAAAGCCAATGGCAAACCCTTTGTCCATCATCATGCGGCGCATTGTGAAAGCGGTGTCACATCAGCATTGCTTCGCGACAAAGGCATGGATATTTCCGAACCAATGGTTTTCGGTATCGGCAGCGGAATTTTTTTCGGCTATCTGCCGTTTATGAAACTTACAGGTTTGCCGATCAGCACTTTCCGGGCGGCACCGGGGTCCATATTTCATAAGACGGCCAAAAGGCTGGGTGCAGAATTCGTTACAAAAAAGTTTCGTAATCCGCAAAAAGGCATGGATGAGCTAAAGCAGGTGCTTAAAACCGGACAGATCGTCGGTATGACAACAAACATGTACTGGCTTCCCTACATGTCGGAACGTTTCCGTTGGAATTTTCTGGGACACAACATCATCGCCTTACGTGAAACCGACGGTGTTTTTCGCATCAGCGACCCGACGTATGAACATCCAATGGATTGCCCGGCTGCCGATCTGGAACGGGCGCGTTTTGCACCGGGTCCTGCAAACCCGCATGGCTATATGTATTATCTTAAATCCGTCAATCCCCGTCCTGATCTTCGGAAAGCGTGCATCCAGGGAATGAAGACTTCCTGTTTCATGATGCTAAAGATTCCCATGCCTATTTTCGGTGTCCGCGGCATGCGGTTTCTGGCTAAAAAAGTTATCAAAAGTCCGGACAAACTTGGTTTTGATGAAGCCTGCCGGCAGCTCGTCGGTCTCATCCGCTGGGTAGAAGAGGTTGGCACGGGCGGCGGTGGATTTCGTTACATGTACGCCGCTTTTTTGCAGGAAGCTGCCCAACTGTTCGGCTCGGATGAGCTTGCCGATCTGTCAAAAGAAATGAATGCTATTGGCGATAGCTGGCGTGCATTTTCCGTGACGGCCGCGCGCATTGTCAAACAAAGAAACAAAGAGGAGGAGACCTTTGCCAAGGCAGGTGGATTGATGCTGATCTGCGCCGGGCGGGAAGAGAATTTTTTTAAGGATCTGGGTAAGGTGGCTGGGAAACTGAAGACATGAACGCGCTGGATATTTCTTCCATTACATTTTGTTATGAAGAGGCATCTGACTTTGCGCTGAAGAACGTTTCGCTGTCGGTTCCGGACGGGCGGATTCAGGCTCTTCTGGGACCCAACGGAGCGGGAAAGTCAACCCTGATGCGGATTGTTACAGGGCAGATGAGGGGATATACAGGAGAGGTGTCGATCTTCGGCACAAAAATGCCGGATCGCAGCGCTCTTTTATCAATCGGGTACGCGCCTCAACCCATATCGCTCTATACTTCGCTTACAGCCCGCGAGAACCTTCGCTTCTTCGGTGCGATGGCCGGACTGACGGAAGAACAGATTGGGTTGCGTACAGAAAACCTGCTGGAAAGAGTCGGCCTTACCGATCATGCAGAAGATCAGGTTGCCACCTATTCCGGAGGTATGCAGAGACGCCTGAATCTGGCGGCGGCGCTTCTGCATTCGCCGAAACTTCTGCTACTGGATGAACCCACGGTGGGAGTTGATCCGCAAAGCCGCAATCATATTTATGATACCCTGCTGGAATTGAATGCCGCGGGCATGACCATTCTGCTGTCCACGCACATTATGGAAGAGGCACAGCGTTTATGCTCCAGTGTGACCTTGGTGGACAAAGGCGAAGTGATCTTTAACGGGCCGATGTCCGGAATCAGTGATCTGGAAAAATTCTTTCTGGAAAAGACGGGTAGGGGATTGCGTGATGCTTAACCAGCTCAAAGAATTGATCAAGAAAGAAATGCTCATCCTGCTTCGCGACAAGCAGACGGTTCTGCTTCTTTTCCTGATGCCGGTGGCGCTGATTTTCTTTTTGTCCCTGGCCATGGAGGGCGTCTGGGCGGATAAGCTGACCGGACGGAAAATCCAGCTGGTGATTCAAAATGAAAGCGAATCTCCCAAGGCAAATCTTCTTGCGGAAAAGATCCGGTCCAATAAGCTGATCGAAGAGGTTAAACGTCCCGCCGGCATGAATGATGACAAAATTTTTGCCGAAGGCAGGGCGCATGCAATTATTACGATTCCCAAAGGTTTTGAAGACAGCGAAAAGCCGGTGGAAATGTATTTTGACCCCGTGATTGACGCCGGTTATAAAATTGCGGCCCGGTCGCTGATCATCAGCCTGACCGTGGAAGTCGTCATGGGGATCGACAACCTCGAGACGGTTGTTGCCGACCTAGTCACCGAAAAGAAAAAGCCGAACAAAGAATTTCCCACCCCTCTTCAGCAAAATGTTCCGGCTTACGCGATATTTGCCATGTTTTTCATTGCCATTCCCATGTCCGTGGGTTTTCTCAAAGAGAAAAAGGACGGGACCCTCCAGCGTCTTTTTACTTATCCGGTCAACACCAATCTGGTGATCCTGGGGAAGATTGTGCCTTATTATATTATCAATGTTTTTCAGTTCATCCTGATGATGCTGGTGGGGGTTTACGTAATGTCCCACATTATCAGTTTTTCTTTCAACCTGGGCGAACATCGCTGGCACATGGTGCCTGTTACCATCGTTGTTGCTGCCGCCACAACCGGTTATGGGGTGCTGGTTGCGGCTTTTGCGAAAACCACCGAGCAGGCTTCAACCCTTGCGGCGACAGGGGCCGTCCTGATGGCTGTTTTTGGCGGGATCATGATGCCGCACATTCTCATGCCGCTGATGATGAAGAAACTGGCGATGATTTCGCCGATGTACTGGGCACACCAGGCGTACCTGGATATTTTTCTCAGGGACGCTTCGTTTGCCGATATCCTGCCCAGATTAATTATATTGACAGTGTTCGCGGGAATCTGCTTTTATATTGCCGGAAGGAGAGTTAAATGGATTTAGAAAAGGCGTATCAGGAATTAAATGTGACATCGCGCGAAGACCTGATCTTCAAGCTCAAGGAGCTGATTATCAGGGCGTGCGAAGTTCAGGATGTCAAACCGGAGGACGTTCCTACCGATGTTCCATTCATCGGTGGGCCGGGACCGCTCAAGCTTGATTCTTTGGACGCGATGGAAATCGCGATGGAAATTCGTTATCAGTTCGGTGTGGAATTGAAAAACGCGTCAACCGCGGCCAAGGCGATGCAGTCATTCGATACACTGGCCGATTTTATTATCAGCGCACCAAAGGTTAAAAAGTGAGCAGAAGCGATATTTATATCCGGGGATGGGGTGCTGTAACCACGCTGGGGTGGAGCGCATCCGGGTCCGCCCGCAATCTGATCGCCGGCAACGTGCGACCGGCGTGTGTCTGCTCGTCGTCTCACCTCACCAACCGCGACTTCAAGGCGTTTGAAGTCGCTTATGACGGGAATCCGCTGGAAAAATCGCTGAAGATGCTTGATGCCTCCATCACCGAGGCTTTTGAACGTGCGGGATTGACCTCCGCAGAAATTGAAGAGTCCATGCTGCTGGTAGGGACCACCGGCGGCATTTTTATACGCAACGAATTTGAGTTTACCGAATCCGTGAGGCTAAATCCCGGTAAGGAGTCGCCGCCGATCGTCTGCCGCAACCGGGGGCCGGGCGAGGTGGCTGAAGAGATTGCCCGAAAATACGGTATTCGCGGCCTGCCGCTTACGTTCAGCATGGCGTGCGTGTCCAGTTCACATGCGATGGTCGTTGCGGCTGACCTGCTTGCGCAAAGGAAAATCAAACGGGCCATTGTTGTCGGTTTTGAGCCGCTTTTAAATCTGACGCTGCAGGGTTTTGCCAGCCTGCTGCTTTACGATTCAGAACAATGCCGGCCCTTCTGCAACCTGCGTTCAGGCATGCAGATCGGCGAAGCTTCTTCATGCTTGATTATGGAACAAGGTCCCGGCCTTGGTGCCGGTAAAAACAAATTTCTGTTTTCGGGCGGCTACCTGTTTAATGACAACAGCAGCCTGACCTCTGCCGGCACCGACGGTGAGCTGGTAAAAAGCGTGGTGTCACAGACGCTTGCCAAAGCGAGGGTGGAACCCGGGGGAATCGTCGCCGTCAAAGCACATGGTACGGGCACAAGAGACAATGACCTTTCCGAGGGGCGCGGTCTCTTAAAGGTGTTTGAAGATAATCTGCCTCCGGTGATTTCCATAAAAGGCGCTGTTGGTCACTGCCTGGGGGCTGCGGGAACGGTTGAGACAGCCCTGTGGCTCTCCTGCCTGGAAGAGGGAACGCTTCCCCGCAGTTTCGGATTTACGGAAATGGACCCGGAAATCGGTTTTGTCCCGTCGCAGGTGAATTTACCCGCGAATGATGGCGCGTATCTCTTTACATTCTTCGGTTTCGGTGGAACGTGCACGAGTTATATCATTAGTAAAATGTAAGTAATGCTATATATTGTCATTCCCGCGAAGGCGGGAATCTAGAATAATCGCTGATTGAAAATTGAAACAATATTATGTTTACATTCTGGCAAGCAGAAGGAACGGGACTTTGTATATTGGTGTAACTGGCGATTTGGTAAAACGTGTTTATGAACATAAACAAAATGATGTAGAAGGATTTACTAAACAGTATAAAGTCCACAATCTTGTTTATTATGATACATACGGAGATGTGAGCGAAGCGATTTTAAGGGAAAAGCAAATGAAAAAATGGAACAGGCAATGGAAGATAAATCTGATTGAAAAGCATAATCCACAATGGGTGGATTTATATCAAGAGATAAGTTAAAATAATTTTATGATCCATGTAACCTTTGGATTCCCGCCTTTGCGGGAATGACAGCGAATCTAGAAATATGACTATAAAATTATTACCTTCCGTCATGCCGGTAATCTCGGCCGGTTACCTGGGGCCTTCGCTTACTCCCAATGAGGAAGCCGCCTGGGAGGAAGCCAGGTTGCCTTTCAATCCCGATGCCCTGGTGCAGAAAATGATGGGACAGCCCATGCGGCGCGCTGGCCGTTTCATCAAGCTGGTCTGTCTGGGCGCGCTCGCCTGCCTCAACCGCATTCCTCCCGAAGAGTTAAAGGAGAAAAAAGTCGGCATTTTTCTGGCGACCGGTCTTGGGAACATCGATGAGATTCTGCCGTTTATCACACAGGTGTTTAAACATGAAGGCGGATTTCCCAGTCCGAACCAATTTGCCAATTCTGTCAGCAACGCCGCCGCTTTTTTCGTTGCCCGGGTCTGCGAAATCAAGGGGGTCGTGCTGACTATTTCGCAGGAGGAACTCTCTTTTGAATCCGCGCTTTGGCTGGCGCAAAGTTATCTGGAATCGGGAGAGCTGGACCTCGCGCTGGTCGGAGGCTGTGACGTCTTTACACCGAGTGTTGAAGATTATCGCGAACGGATGAATCTGAGTTCCGGCCAATATCGCGTTGCTCCGATGGGCGAGGGGAGCTCCTGGCTTCTGGTGGGCGGAAGCGAAGAGAAAAAACTTGGCGATATTTTGTCCGTCGGGATCACAGACCGTGTGGAGCAAATCGGCCGGACCCTTTCGGATGTCTGGCTGAAACGTTGTGAAGATTTGGCTGCGAGAATTTTGCCTTCCAGCGAAGATCACGGAATCAACCGCCTGTTCCTGCCCGGTTTTCGTTTGTTCGATCTTGATGAAGCATCCTGGAAAAAATCCGGATGGGACATCGAGGATTATCTGCCGCATTGTGGAATTTCTTCGACGGCGTCGGCTTTTGGTCTGGCGCGTGCCTTTCTGACAAAAAAATCCACGCTGGTCGTCCATGGGAATCATCATGCGAGTGGTCGCCAGGCACTGGTTGCCGCGGTTACAAAGTAATTTTATGCCGTCCCTCCCGAAAAAAAAACGCATCGTGCTGGTTCATCCGCGCGGGTTCAACTGGTTTCCCGGCCGCCGTGATATCACGGATATAGCCAACCGTATGGTGCCGCAGGGGATGCTCTCCATCGCGGCCTATCTGATCCGCGAAGGGCATGATGTGTTTGTTTATGACTGTCTGGGTCCCGGTGCCCCGGTGGATCTGGATAAGCAGGTTCAGGCAATTCTTGCTTTCAGTCCGCAGATTGTCGGGTTTTCAGCCACGACATCCTCTTTTCCGGATGCCTTGGATATCGCCGGAAAAATCAAGAAACGAAATTCCCGAATTGTTACCGTTTGCGGCGGTGTCCACGTTTCGGCCCTCAGGGAAGATCTGCTTGCTTCCTGTCCGGACTTTGATTTTTTTGCGGCAGGTGAGGGCGAGATCACGATGTCCGACCTCGTCGCCGGTGTTGACCCTGCGGCAATCCCCGGGCTGATCCGCCGGCATAACGGTGTTGCCGTTGCCAATGAACCCAGAACGCATATTGCCGATCTTGACGATTTTCCCTTTCCCGCATATGAAAAACTTACCGGTTTCCCCCGGGACTACCATTTGCCTCTTTTCAGCTATATCCGGACGCCCGGGGCAACCATGATCACTTCACGCGGCTGCATGTACCAGTGCTCTTACTGCGACCGTTCTGTTTTTAAAAAAGGGTATCGCTACAACTCCGCCGCTTACATTTACGAACACATGAAATACCTGCGGGGAAAATTCGGTGTGCGCCATGTCAATATTTACGATGATCTTTTCACCGCCAACAAAAAGCGGGTTTTGGAACTTTGTGAAAAATTGTCCCGGCAGCCTCCTGGAATCAACTTCAACTGTGCCGTTCGCGTCGGCTACACGGATGATGATTTGCTCAGGATGCTCAGGGAAGCGGGATGCCTGATGGTGTCTCTGGGTATTGAATCGGCGGATCCGGATATGCTTGCCCGCCATAAATCGGGAGTGTCGCTGGATGACGTACGTGACACGGTGCACCGAATTCAGGCTGCGGGCCTGCGAGCCAAGGGATTATTTATGATGGGATTGCCCGGTGAGACGGAAGAAACCATAAAGCGCACGTCCGACTTTATTCTTTCCCTGGAGCTCGATGACATGAACATGGCCAAATTCACGCCTTTTCCCGGTGCGCCGCTGTGGTCAACGATCCGCGAGGAGGGTGCATTTGAAGAGGACTGGCGCCTCATGAACTGTTTGAATTTTGTTTTTGTCCCGCACGGGATCAAATCCAGAGAAAGACTCGATTACCTTTACAATGAATACGTCAAGCGGTTTTACTCCGATGCCGTCTGGCGGAAAAAATTCCGCAGCCGTCTGTGGCAGCACCGCAAAAGCCTTTTGTATCTTCTTCGCCACCTGCCTTCGTTCTGGTCGGCAAAAAATCAGTTCGAGCCCAAAAAGAACAAGACGGCATAAATCATCTTCCCGCTTCAAATCAGATGGAATGAGTCTGACGGCCCGTCCCTGACAGACCGGAAAATGTCCGGGCGATAGGAATCCTTTTTATTTCATGAGAACAGAGAATTCCGAACGGTCGGATCTGTTCTGAATGACAATAAATTGTGGATAAATCTTTTTCAGGATATATCGGCCGTGACTGTCGATCAGGTCACCTTCCTGATGGATCGCTTTGTTGACAAGCGCCAAACGCTCCTGTCCGCTGGATAAAAGCCCGCTGTATCTGAACAGGTTGTTCCGGGTCAGGACGGCGCTATATTTCGTTTTGCCGGGCTGATGGAATCCTTTCTGTGTTTTTGAATGAAAGGATATCGCAAGACCGAAAAAAACCAACACCACCAGGGCACTGACCGCCAGGGATGCCGGACGTATGATTTTCTGATGGATAAAATTCTTGTCCGGTTTCACATGAGGCAGAAATTTTATTTTAACCGGATCTTTACCATTGAGGTAATCGTTTACGGTTTTAACGACGATTTCCCGGTGTTCCGGGGATGCGTCAGAATGGTCGCGGGAACACTCGTACTGATAAGATCTCCATACGATCATTGTAAACAGGCTTTTTAAATCCGTTGACGGCAGCTGCTCAGACGGGAAAAAAATCCCCTTTTTCTTGTCAATGATGCCGAGTGATTCTTCCACCGTCAGGCGGGGATTGGCCTGGAGGGTTTGATCTATATTTCGCATGATTTTGCTGATTACTTTTTTTGTGTTTTTTTCTATGATGAATCGCTTCAATAATCCAGGTGACATGGTTTCCTCCTTGAACAAATTTTCCTGACGGTCAAACCCGTCAGGTTTCAAACGGCCGGAAATTCTTCCGCATTCATGGATGTAAACAATAACTTGAAAAGGAAAGAGAGAGGGAATTGAACGGATTCGTGCAACAGGTCATCTTGTTTCGGAACAGCAGCTCACAAGTGAGCGCAGCGTTATCGTTTGATCGGGTGTCTGTTTACCACATGTTTGTTTCTGATCAAAGCGAAATCTCGGATCAGGGTATCTGTGATGTCATGATATCATCAATAATTGATCAGAATTTCTTATGATTGCCTTCTAGCCCTGTTTATTAAGCAATTCCGCCTGATAATGCGATGCGAGCGCGTCAATCATGGAACCGATGTTGCCGTTGATGAAACTGTCCAGGTCATAGCGGGTCAGATTGATCCGGTGATCGGTGATGCGGCCTTGCGGAAAATTGTAAGTACGGATGCGTTCGGAACGGTCGCCCGAACCCACCTGGTTTTTGCGCGTCTGTGCCTGCTCGGCATTCTGCTTCTGGATCATGGCGTCCAGCAGTCGGGCGCGCAAGACCTTCATGGCCTTGGCCTTGTTTTTGAGCTGTGATTTTTCATCCTGGCAGGTAACAACCAGGCCGGTCGGCAAATGGGTGATGCGTACGGCGGAATCGGTAGTGTTGACGCTCTGTCCCCCGTGGCCGGTTGACCGGTAAACATCAATGCGCAATTCGTTGGGATCAATGTTCACTTCCACTTCTTCCGCTTCCGGCATGATGGCGACGGTAACCGCCGAGGTATGAATTCTTCCCTGGGCTTCGGTTACTGGAACGCGCTGGACGCGATGGGTCCCGCTTTCGTATTTCATGCGGCTGTATGCGCCCCGGCCATCAATCTGGGCGATAATTTCCTTAAAACCGCCCATACCACCCGCAGGAGATGAACTGACAATTTCCACCCGCCACCCCTGGGATTCGGCATATCGGGCATACATGCGAAATAAATCGCCCACAAATAAACCGGCTTCATCGCCGCCGGTACCCGCCCGGATTTCCAAAAAGACGTTTTTGTCATCATTCGGATCTTTGGGCAGAAGCAGAATTTTTATTTTTTCTTCCAGATCAGCCTGTTCCTTCTGCAGAACCGGTATTTCTTCCTTGGCCATTGCCCGGATTTCTTCGTCATTTTCCGACAGCAGTTCCCTGTTTTCCGCGATTCGGACCTTCAGCTTTTCATACCGGCGGATGGTTTCCACCAGCTCTGTTAAATCGGAGTGTTCTTTGGCATATTTTTGATATACCCCCTGTTTGGAAACCACCTGAGGGTCGCTGAGCAGGCCTTCAAGTTCCTGGTAGCGGAGCTCAATATCACGAAGTTTGTTGAGTAAAATATCCATATCCTGTGGTCCGGTTAATGTTCAGGGAATGTTGGCTGAGGGAGAAAAACGCATTTATAGCCGTCCTCTTGATGAGAGGATTGCTATAAATGCAGGGAATGCTGTGACATGTTTATCATAGGGACAAATCCAGAAGCTTGCCTGTCGCCTGATGGTTAAGTCTACGCTTTTGTTGTTGTTTTCTTTGCTTTCGGAGCGGTTTCGGCTTTGGTTTCGTATTTCTTCTTGAATTTTTCCACTCGTCCGGCCGTGTCTACGAGTTTCTGTTTACCGGTTATAAACGGATGGCAGTTGGAGCAAATTTCGATCTTGATGTCTTTCTTGGTTGATTTTGTTGCAATCACATTGCCGCAAACGCAAGTGATTGTTGTTTCTTTATAATCCGGGTGAATACCTTCTTTCATCTTTCCTTTTTCCTCCTGAACCTTTTGAACAAAGTTCTATAATTTGTAACAGATTCGGTGCATTATCCTATAAATATCAAAAATTCAAGACATTTATTCAAGGGGCTGATCCGTCTTGATCCCCCTATGAATTCATGGACTCCAGAAATTCCTTGTTGTTTTCTGTTTTCCTGATTTTACCGATAATGAATTCCATCGCGTCGACCGGATTCATTTCCTGCAACAGACGGCGCAGAATCCACACGCGGTTGAGGTTTGCTTTGGGAATCAGCAGTTCTTCTTTTCTTGTTCCGGAACGGATCAGATCAAAGGCCGGGAAGATACGGCGGTCGGCAATGCGCCGATCCAGATGCAGTTCCATGTTGCCCGTGCCCTTGAACTCTTCAAAGATAACTTCATCCATGCGGCTGCCGGTATCAATCAGGGCGGTGGAGATAATGGTCAGGCTGCCGCCATTTTCTATGTTGCGGGCCGCTCCGAAAAAGCGTTTGGGCTTGTGCAGCGCATTAGAGTCAACGCCGCCGGAAAGGACTTTTCCGGAAGGCGGCACGACTGTGTTGTAGGCGCGTGCCAGACGGGTAATCGAATCGAGCAGAATCACGACGTCTTTTTTGTGCTCGACAAGACGCTTTGCCTTTTCAATGACCATTTCGGCAACCTGAACGTGGCGTGAAGCCGGTTCGTCAAAGGTTGAGGAAATGACCTCGCCTTTGACGCTGCGCTGCATGTCGGTGACTTCTTCGGGGCGTTCGTCAATCAGAAGCACCATTAAAACGACTTCTTTATGATTGGCCGTGATGCTGTGGGCGATATCCTGCAGCAAAACGGTTTTGCCGGCGCGAGGCGGTGAAACAATCAGGGCGCGCTGCCCCTTTCCGATGGGGGCGAAGAGGTCCAGTGTTCGGGTAGAATAGTTTTCCGGGTCAAATTCCAGGTTTAATTTTTCGTCGGGATAGAGAGGCGTCAGGTTGTCAAAGAGGATTTTATCGCGGGCCTGCTCGGGGCTTTCAAAATTGACTTCATCCACTTTCAGCAGAGCGAAATATTTCTCTCCTTCCTTGGGAGGGCGGACTTCGCCGGAGATGGTATCGCCGGTTCTCAGGTTAAAGCGGCGGATCTGCGAAGGTGATATGTAGATATCATCGGGGCTGGGCAGGTAGTTGTAATCGACTGCGCGCAGAAAGCCGAAACCGTCCGGCAGAATTTCCAGGACACCGGAACCGGATATCACGCCGTTTTGTTCCGCCTGGGTTTGCAGGATCGCAAAGATCAGATCCTGGCGTCGCATGCCGCTGGCTCCCGGGACATCCAGTTCTTTGGCCAGATTATTGAGTTCGCTGATGGGCAGCCTCTTAATGTCTTCGATGTTCATACACGTTTCCTTAATTTAGATTGGCAACAGGTTCGATATTGATGTGAAATATATAATTGTAAAGACTGCAATATTTTCAAGAAGTTCGAGGAGAATATTCCCGATTTTTTTAGCAGCTACGGATTTAATATCGACTTGTTTATTTGAATCCTTGAATCGCTCCAAAAGGCAGGGCTGAATGAACCCCTGACGAATTAACCAGTAAGCTATATGAATCATTGAAAACTGTCAAGATATTTTCTTGCAG
>CAYMYR010000074.1:10748-12460 GCA_964394715.1 uncultured Smithella sp. | reverse complement strand
TCGCGCATGAACGCCTGGCAGAATCTCATGACTTCGCCGTCGGACTTGCCCTTCGGATCAAAGTCAGAACCGCCCTTGCCGCCGCCCATCGGTAGTGTGGTCAGTGCGTTTTTGAAAATCTGTTCAAAACCAAGGAATTTTATGATGCCAAGGTTGACAGACGGATGGAAGCGCAAACCGCCCTTGAAAGGACCAATGGCGTTGTTGAACTGGACGCGAAATCCACGGTTGACCTTTACATTGCCCTTATCATCCACCCAGGGTACGCGGAAGGTCATAGCTCTTTCCGGTTCGACAATCCGCTCATAGATATTGGCTTTTACAAATTCTGGATGCTTTTTAACGGTAGGTTCGAGCGTTTCCATAACTTCTTCAACGGCCTGGTGAAACTCGGGCTGATCCGGATCGGTTTGCTTGACTTTTGCGATAACATCTTTAATGACTGACATAGTTTTATTCCCCCTTATAAAATATTTTTATAATTTTACAGCTATCTGTACATGACATTTTTCATCATAATTTAAAGCGTGTCGATGCTTTGTAACTCTTCGAATTCCATCACTGTGGACATGGCCTTGTTGTCCACATCAAAGCCTGATTCACAGGCCGCGGCTATCGGATTTAAGCCGCCGATCAGAATCATTCCGATCTTGTTCATGTCAACATGGGTCTGGCACACGGGATGTCCCGTGTTGCCGATGGACAAAACACCGTGAATGCCGGCTCTGTCGAAATCGTCGATCACATGATTCACGAGATTTCTGCTTAAGGCGGGGATTTCACGGAAATTGGCCAGAATTTTTCCTTCACCTTCTGCAGCCACCTGTGAAACGGAGGTCATTTTGCCGCGAATGAAAATCTCCGACGGATCAAGGGAGGAGCCGGCGTAATGGATCAATTCAACAAATCTTAAGATTTCCCCCTTTCTCATCTGAAGAATACCGCCAAACTTGGAGTCGATGGGGATGCCTAGTTTGAGCAGTACGCCGTTGATCACAATGCTGCATACGGTGGCCAGGCCAACCTTGCCCTCGGGCACCAGGATATCGCCAAGTGTTTTTCCGGGCAGGCCCACCGCTACGCGGGAACTGACAGCCAGTTTTTTTGCGAATACAGGTTTCATGAGCTTCAGCGCTCTGGAAAATTGTTCTTTTGGGAAGAAAGAGATGTTTACCGGCACCATGCCGCGTTTCTTTTTGACGTCGAAAGTTGTCTTGAAGGACAGAACATCGATGCGTGAAATGGAAAGACCGATTTTATCCTGTACCCGGGCGTCAGATATTTCACTTTCCCCCCTGTCAGTGATCATCCGGCCATCGCGCCGGCCCACCAGTTTGGTAAGACCGCGCTCGTCCATAATCTTGAGATGATATCTCACCGTTCGTTCGCTGAGCTGTATATTTTGTTCCAGCATCCGGCGGGCAATCACACGTGCTCCTAGCGGCTCCGCGCTTTCGTGGAGTATTTTCAGGATCAGGATTACCCTGCGTTCCAGATCTTCTGGTTTATAAAACTCTTTCATATTTTTTCCATACGGCAATCGGCAGCCGTTTGCCGTATGCTTACTGACAAACCTTTTTTTTGTCAAATAAAAAATACTAATTTTTGTCGTCTTTATGATAATTGATTGATATAATTCAGAAATAATTAAATATGCGCGAAACCTGCGCGTTGGTTTATGCACA
Organism: uncultured Smithella sp.; assembly: GCA_964394715.1. GTDB lineage: Bacteria > Desulfobacterota > Syntrophia > Syntrophales > Smithellaceae > UBA8904. Next base: position 10,775 of record CAYMYR010000074.1, on the reverse strand, counting down.
AAATACTTTCAGGCAAGCGAAAAGGAT
>CAYMYR010000074.1:0-10648 GCA_964394715.1 uncultured Smithella sp. | reverse complement strand
GCGAAACCTGCGCGTTGGTTTATGCACAAAATACTTTCAGGCAAGCGAAAAGGATCTTTGGGCAACAGGCTGTAAAGATTTGACCCGCAAATACCTCCAAATACCCCCGGCTACGCGATAGTTGAAAATGACTCTTGCGGTTGTGACTCAAGGGGTGTTTGGTATCTTCTTTCCGGAAGTAATCGATATGTAAAATGCCTCCGAAGCAAATTCCTGGGCCGCCTGATTAAGGGCTTTGGTCATGGACTGCCTAACCACTTGTTCGTATTCTGCATTTGCCCCGACCCAGAGAACGTTTTTCTCCTCGCCGTGGATTTTTCCAACCCACAATATTTTCTCTTCTGGACTCTTCAGAACGACTTTGACATCCATGTAATGCCAGACAGCCATGTACAGGTCGAGCCAAAAATTTTGGATTTCTCCTTCGATAATCGCGTCTACTTTCCCCATCGCACCCGCCGGCTTATTTTCCTGCACGATTTCAGCTTTATAACCAGCCTGCTGCAGTGCTTTAATAAAATATCGGGTAATCACTTTCGTCAGTTGAACGTTTTCTTCCGGTCCAATATGTCCCAGAACCATGCCAAACATATTACGCTTGTTGCCGATATAGGATTTTTCCTGCGCTCTGATGTCCTTGAATTCTCTCACCAGAATGGTCCCTTCTCTTTTTTGGGCTACAGGGTTTAGTGGATCATGTTCAAGTTTAACCCTTGTTACGCCAACCGCACATCCTCCCAATATGATGACAAAAACCATCAAACTCAAAAACCTTGCAATTCTGTAAACGCCCATAAACTTTCTCCTTTTATGTTTTTTTAAGGATAGAAATACGCTCTGTATGCTGAAGCATAATTTCTTGTTCGCATTTTCGTCAAGCATAAAATCTTTTCTGGGCAATCTTGGAGTTGATGGTTGATTATTGACATGTTTTTCAACATATGGGTCAGACAGCCGCTGACCGTTTGAAGAGCATAGTGTGAGAAAAGATTTATACAGGCAGGCTCAGAATGGCCCGGGTCCCTCCGCTTTCACGGTTCTCCAGAGTAATTTCACCCAAGTGAAGGGATGCAACCTGACGGACGAAATTCAGACCCAGCCCTGTGCTTTTTTCCCCTGTTTCGGGCCTTTGCAGGGAATAGAATTTTTCAAATACCTTATCCAGTGCATAATCGGGAATGCCGGGGCCGTGATCTTCAATAATGATTTTTACGCTCCTGTTTTCCTGCCGGCCAATGATGTGGATTTCTTCGCTTTGCCTGCTGAAGTCAATTGCATTTTGGACGAGATTGGCCAGGGCCTCATGAAGCAGGAATTTATCCCCGGAGATGGTGATTTCCGGCGGTACTTCACAATGAATGTCAAGTCCTTTGCGTTTCAGCAGGGGCTGTTTGCTTTCCAGTACTTCGGACAGGAGGGACGGCAGATTTACTTTTTCAATCGCTTGGAGCATTTTGAGATTTTCAAGCGCCGAAAGGGCCAGCAGCCGTTCAACGATATCATTGATTCGGCCGGCTTCATTGCGGATGTTGGCCAGGAATTTTGCCTGCTGCTGGGGCGGCATTTTTTCCTCAAGAAGCTCCGCCGCGGCGACAATGGCAGACAGGGGACTTTTTACCTCATGTGTTAGCGTCTGGATGTACTGCTCCACGTATTTTTTCCCCTCAAGGGTGGTTTTCATTTTTTCAAATGCTTTACCCATTTCACCGATTTCCGTAGCGTCCAGTCTGGGGATATGAACGTTCTTTCCTTCCCCGATATCATTGGCATAGCTTGTCAGGCGTTTGATGGGCAATGTGATCCACCATGACGCGAGCAGGCTCAGAAGGACCGCGGCCAACATGGAAATGGAAACCACTCTGTAGAATTCGGGTTTAAAATTCGCGATAAAATTGTTGATGTTGGTTGTCGGTTTGGCAACCGTCAAAACGCCGGCGATGTCGCCGCGGACATAGATGGGAGCGCCGACATACAGGATGGATGATTTCGGGTCCTCGAGGCTCGCCCTTGTGGAACGAGCTCCGTATGCTCCTTCCAGCGTCAGGCGGACATCCCGCCATTTTGTGAAATCGGCGCCTACATTATTCCTGTTTTGTGCGTCAAAAAGCACCCTGCCGTTTTTGTCTGTGATGTAGATATTCATGTCCACATTTGTTTTGTCAAATTCATAGATTCTGGCGGACAGCCGCCGGCGATAAACGCTGTCAAATACCTGATACAAGCGGTCGCTGCTGAATTGTTTCGTTTCCATATCGCGACCTACCATGGTTGCAAGAATGTTGGCCTGATCCACAAGAGGATCTTCCACTCCTTCCAGATAACGGAAACGGACTTTGTCTTTCATCCAGTTTACCGAATAATAAAAGCAGGCCGAGAAAATGATCAGGTAACAAACAAAAATGCGGATGCCGATTTTCATAAATTTTCTTTCAGGGAATATCCGGCTCCCCGATGGGTGATGATCGGTTCGATGTCCGGTTCAATCGATTTTAATTTTGCCCGCAGATTTTTGACGTGCGCGTCCACGGTCCTGTCCATGCTGGCTTCCGGAACGTCCCAGGCGAGGTCCATCAATTGGCTGCGGGAATAAACGTGCCCGGGTCTCCTGATAAAAGTGGTCAGAATCCGGTATTCGTAATTGGACAAATCCAGCGGTTTGCCAAAATAGGTGATTTGCCGTTTTGACTCATTAACCTGGAAAGTGTGGGAACCTGATTCAGCCGATTGGCCTGTTTTGGAACGCCTTAGAATGGCTTTGATTCTCGCGGAAAGCTCGCGCGGGCTGAAGGGTTTTACAACATAGTCGTCCGCACCGATTTCCAGGCCGACGACGCGGTCGATTTCTGTTGTTCTTGCTGTCAGAAACAGGATCGGCGTGTCGCTGATTTTCCGGATTTCCCTGCAAAGATCAAACCCGTTGATATCCGGCAATCCCACATCCAGGACGATCAGATCAATCCTTTCGCTTTGCAGCAGGGGAAGAACCGGGCTGCCCTCGGAGAGGCTCAGGGTTTCAAATCCGTCCGTTTCCAGCACATAACGGATCGCGTCTGTGATGGCCGGTTCGTCATCTACGATAAGAATTCGTAATTTCATAAATTCCGCCCGGGCTCCTGTTTCGGTTTGACTGACCTATAGCATATTACCAGAAGAAACATCATTACAAAAAGGAAAAAACTGACCATCAGCACATACATGGCATGCTCCCGAAATAAAGAGGGATTCTTGATGTGCGCCTGATTTAGAACGGGCAGGGCGAGCACGATGAAGAGATACCAGAAAAGAGGGACCAGACAGGAGACGAAGATGCTTTTATGGTCATCGCGTTTATTTTCTCGTTTACCCGTGTCAAAATGCCGGCCTGATGAGATCTTTTGAACGCTAAAATAGAGGAAACACAGACAGACGAAATAAATGGCAATACCGGCGAATCGATGGATATTCGCAGGTGTCATCATGGAAGAGTAGATGTCGGCTCGGTAAAGATGGATAGAAAGAATGATGCGCAGACTGTTAGCACAGACCGTCATGCCATAGGCAGCGGCAAAACCGGTTATCAGGTAAAGCGTTAAATATTGTTTGCGGTTTGTTGAGCAAACAAGCGAAATTGTCAACATGCAAAATGCGGCAATCATGAAATTAATGCCGGAACATCCCGGGATAATCGCGATACGCTGATGGACGCTTACGTATCCGATGTTTTGTTCCTTCATGAACTGCTCTCCGGTCAGGACTTCAACAAGGGATGCAGTAGGGCCGAGAATCCATTGGAGATCTTCGCTTGTGGACTGGCTGTATGTGTATTTCAGCCCTGCTGCAATGAATAAGACCAGCAGACAGTAAATAATTTTTCCTGCGTTCATCCGGTTCAACATTCTCATTTTTCCCCCTTGCTGAAAAATTTGTATCTAACTCCGGTTCTCCGCTGATCTGCGTATTTTTTTAAGCGCAGCAAACAGGATGATCAGAAAGGCCATGAGGATCAGCAGATAAAACTCCGGCTCGGGCGCGTTCTGCATTCCGCCCCCCACGGCAAATTCGGACACGCCGGCAGGCAGCGGCAGGGGCTGCCTGATATCCCTGCTTTGAACTTCGGGATTGCGGACAACTTCATGGACGGCAACAAACGATGTGTGGGCTGTGAGCAGATTGTATTGCATGCCGAGATTTATAATCTCTTCCTTATTGCCGTCATCTCCGTACGCGGTGTTAAAATCTGAAAGAAAGAAAAGTTTTTTCCTTGCCCATAATTGTCGGAGTGCGGCATTTTTATCCGAAGGTTCGATGGAGGCAAGATCCAATGACTGAGAATAGCTATTGTTGCCGTTTTGACCGGTGATGGTGATTCTTCCCTCAGGATTTCCACGCCATTTTCCGATCAGAGCAACCGGCCGTTCGGCAAACATATCCGGAATTTTTTCCGGTTCGACGTCATAGGCCTGAAATCCTTCAAAAGACACGCCAATGCCGGTCAAAAGAGGCGATGCAATATAGTTTCGGAATTTTTCAGCCGCTGCTGCCGCTCCCTCCTGCCTGGTGACAACAAAAGGTTCACCCTGTCCGGCATGCGCGATGCCTTCAATCAGGTACCGGTTGACACTGCTTCCGATTCCAAAAGAAAAGAAATTGGTATTGTTGAGACTCTCCCGGATGAGCCGCAGGGCTTCCTTTTCCGCTGAAATATATCCGTCTGTCACCAGAATGACTGAACGGGAAACATTGGTCTTTCGAGGGATCGAAACGGCCGTCTTCAGTGCTTCAAAAAGTTCAGTTCCGCCGCTGCCCTGCTGACCGTCGATTAAACGGATAGCATGGTCAATGTTTTCCTGGCTGGCTGATACAGACGCCGGTGACATAGTGACCGAACGGCCCGAGAAAAGAACAACGTTAAACCGGTCTGCGGGACGCAGTCCACTGATCAGATTTTGCAGAAGTCTCTTGGAGATATCAAGAGGGAAGCCATACATGGAACCGGAAACGTCAACCACAAAAATATACTCTCGTGCGGGAATGTCGGAGGTCCTGATATGATGCGGAGGTTGAACCATCAGTAAAAAGAAATTTTCGTCTTTTCCCTGGTATAACATCAGACCGGAATGAATTTTTTTGCCGGTCAGACGGTACTTCAAAATGAAGTCCCTGTTGCCGCCGCCGGTTTCGGACTCGTCAAGGGTGACCGATGCCGCATGCCTTTCCGGCCAGACGGTCTTGATTTTGTGCGTAGTGCATGCAATGTCTTCCACCGGAACGCCGCCGGTGATGTCGACCGCAATATTGAAAGCGGATGTAGGTTTATTGCCTTCTTTCAGATAGGGACTTTTCACCCACTTGTCGGATTCCGGAGCAGCAGCTTCCGGAGTATTTGAATAGCGTGGACCGACGACCGTCGGATAAACGAATTCGTAAATACCTGCCGTCGGTATGAGTAGTTCGGTATATCGCAGTTCAATCTCAACCCTGTCGCCGGGCAGGATATTGGCCACGTTCATGGTGAAGACATTCGGTCTTTCCTGGTCGAGAAGAGAAGCGCTTTTCCCTTCCTTTTTGGCTTTTTCATAAGTCTGCCGGGCAGCCTTTCTTTCCTGAATTTTGGCGGTTACGATGTGATTCCCGATTTTCATTTTCATCCCATAAACCGCCGCCTGTGTGGATGCGGGAAAAACATAGCATGCGTTAATCGGTTGTGAACCCTCATTGACATAATGCTGGGTCACCATAACATCGGCAATGATGCCGCTGATGTGAACATCGGCTTTTGTTTTTTTCAGCGGGAACCGATCAACGGATGCATCGCCTCCTGTCACAACAAAGTAAGGCGATAGAGTCTTATCACTGTCCTGACCCGCAAAACCGGCATACGGGAAAAGAGTGAACAACACAGTAAACGATAAAATAAGCCTGAAAATTACTCTCATGATATATCCTCCTCGATCAATTGGTTTCCAATGGTTTTGGCCCATCGTTGGAAGTTAAGATAAATGGTGATTGTGAAGTGGTGATGAACGCAAAAAGAAAAATATGTGAAAAATGCGTTTTTTTGCCTGTCATTGAAATGGCTGACCGAGGCCTGCCGTTTGATCACAAAAAGGGAGTTTATCATTCAATGGCCGCTCAAAGGGATATCGTTTGGGCAACAGACCGTCAAGAGCTGACAAATTCTTGCCTTCATTGTGTGGATGGACGAGCGCTTTCTTCTGCAGGCAGCTTATTTCTATTTGGTTTTGAACAATGCCGTTCCATCTGATTTTCACCGCGGCGGTGGATCAAAGGTTGACTAATCTTGAAGAATATGTGAAATTATCATCAATATTGATGGTCATGTTTTTGAATTTCCGGCAGTCGCAAGCAGTAAAACTTAAAAGAACCGACATTCATAAAATTGAAAAAAGTAACTCAGAATGAAAAGTTCATAATGATGATGAATAAGAAAATAAAAATAGGCATTTTTGGCTTTGGTAAAACAGGCAGGCTGGTTACCAATGAATTTCTACAAGATAGGAATTTTGATGTTGTCTGGGTTGCAAGAAGGACCTTAAAAGATCATTATAAATTTGCAAGTCATCTGCTTGGCTATGAATATGAAAGAGGTGCAATTTATTCGATCGCTGACATTGATGAAAGGTTTTTTAAAAATCATTTTGTCGACATTATTGTCGATTTCTCAAGTGCGAAGGGAGTTTATTCCTATCAGGCCGCGGCAGGGGAAGGAATAAAAATCATTTCTGCAATATCAAAGTATAACCCGGAAGATATTCAATTGCTTGAAAGCCTGAAGAACGATACGGCCGTTCTATATTCGCCTAATATTACGCTGGGTGTGAATTTTCTGCTAATCGCTTCTCAGATCCTGCAAAAAATTGCACCACATGCCGACATTGAAATTGTTGAGGAACATTTCCGCGACAAAAAAGAAACATCCGGCACCGCGCTGAAAATAGCCAACATCCTGGGGTTAGAAAAGGACAGGCATGTCAATTCCATCCGGGTTGGTGGGATTGTCGGAAAGCATGAAATCATCTTTGGCCTTCCCAATCAGACCATTCGTCTGATCCATGAAAGTTTTAATCGTGCCGCATTCGGACAAGGTGCGATTTTTGCCGCAAACTGGCTTATCCACAAGAAAAAAGGCCTTTTTACGATGGAAAATATTATCATAGACATGTTTCAAAAGAATATACCTGTTTGCTGATTCTGCAAATCAAAACCACTGATCATTCCAGCCCGTCTGAAATAACCTGATAAAAATAACCTTGACTCATTCATTCGTGTGTGTTTTATTTTAAAAGTTAGTTATATAAATTACTTAAGATCGTTCAGCGGTTTTCTTTTTCTTCCGATAAGGACTGAACGGGTGTGGAAGGCAATATTCAGGATAATAACCTGACTGAAAATCATGAGAGAGACTCATCCTGAATGGATCGATCTGATAATTTGATCTTGATGTCCTTTATGATGAGAAGTGTTGTCAATAACCAGAGGATGTTTTGTTATGGGTAGCATGCAAAGCAATTCCGAAATTTCCGATCTGCAGGAGATCCTCAGACTTCAACAGGGATTGCAGGACATTACCGACTGCATCAATGCTGCGCAGAACTTAAAACAGATCATTCTGGATTCCCGGCCGCTGATTCTCAAATTGTTCAATGTCGAAGCAGCGCATATTTACGTTGTCAACAGCAAGAACAAGAAAGAAATATTCACTTATGTTCTTTCCGGCGATCAGGTAAAGGAAAGGAAAACAGAAGTCAGCAATCAAACCATCCCCGGTTATGTGGCGAATACCGGCAGGATGATTAATATTTCCGATTTCAGCAATAATCTACAGATCAACAAGTACTCAGACCTTCTGCTTGATTCAAACACGGATTCGAGATTCGGTGTACAAGTGAAACATATTCTGGCAATGCCGGTTGTTTATGGCGGTGAAGTTCTTGGCGCCATTGAAGTTATCAACAAAAAGGGCAAGGAGGAACAGTTTTCAGATGATGAACCGGTGTTGCTGCAGGAAATTGTGGATGTGCTGGGTGTCGCACTTTACAATCAGCAACGGGTGGATCCCCGGGCAAAAAAATCAAAATTCAGTTATCTTGTTTCAAACGGTCTGATTACGGAAGAAGAATTGAACCAGGCAAAAGAAGAAGCCAAAACGTCGAAGGATTCTCTTGAGAATATCTTAATCAATAAACACAATATCCCGAAATCTGAGATCGGTCAATCCCTTGAGTATTTCTACCAATCCCGGTTTATTTCGTTTGATCCGAACACCCCCATTCCGGGTGATCTTCTGAAGAATCTGAGAAAAGACTATCTGCAAAGGGAAATCTGGGTTCCTCTTGAAAAAAGCGATAAGAATGTCCACGTCATTATTGATGATCCCCAGAATATCATCAAGCGCGATGCCATAGAAAACCTGCTGAAATCCAAGTCCATAAAATACGATGTGGCCCTCAAGGAAGATATTCTCAAGTATATCGATTTCTTTTTCCGCGAAAATGTCGAAGAGGCGACTTTTACGGATTTGCTAGGGAAGCTGGAAGGCGGCGATTCATCGCAGGAAGAAGAGGATGCAGAGAGCGTCAGGGATTCGGACAGCGCGATTATACAGCTGGTCAACAAAATCATCAATGACGCATTTGTCCGGCGGGCGTCGGATATTCATATTGAACCGGACGTCATCGATAAGAATGTGCTTGTGCGATACAGGATTGACGGGGATTGCGTGCTCTATCAGACCCTTCCTTACAGCTATCGGGCTGCAATTATTTCCAGAATAAAAATCATGTCCAATCTGGATATTACCGTTAAAAGAATACCGCAGGACGGGAAGATCAAACTTAAAAAACCCGGTGTCGGGGAGATTGAACTTCGTGTTGTTACGATTCCGACGCAGGGTGAGGTAGAGGATGTTGTGATGCGTATTCTGGCCAAGGGAGACTCATTGCCGCTGGAAGCCATGCGGATCACGCCGAGGAATTACAGGGAACTTTTGAAAATTTGTGAAAGGCCCTACGGAATGATTTTGTGTGTGGGACCCACCGGCTCAGGGAAAACAACAACCCTGCATGCGGTTTTGAAGCACATCAACACACCGGATCGAAAAATCTGGACGGCCGAAGATCCTGTCGAAATAACACAGAGGGGATTGAGGCAGGTGCAGGTCCATCCTAAAATCGGGTTTGATTTTGCCACGGCCATGAGGGCTTTTCTCCGCGCCGATCCGGATGTGATCATGGTGGGTGAAATGCGGGATCTGGAAACAGCTAAAATCGGGGTTGAAGCTTCACTTACAGGGCATCTGGTCTTGAGTACGCTGCATACCAACAGCGCTCCCGAGACCATTTCACGTCTGTTGGATATGGGCATCGACCCCCTGAATTTCGCAGATTCCCTGCTCGGTGTTCTTGCGCAGCGGCTTGTCCGAACCCTTTGCGAAAAATGCAAGGAAGGCTACAATCCGACCCAGGAAGAATATGATCAAATCGTGGAGAGTTATGGGCGCGAACACTGGCAACAGCAGAAAATCCCCTATTCGAAGAATCTTAAGCTATACCGCCCCAAAGGGTGCGATGCCTGCGATCGGACAGGATACCGGGGACGGATCGGCCTCCATGAATTGCTGATTAATACCGATGAAATCAGAAAACGTTCCATTGAACGCCATGAGAGTATTGACGTTATTCGGAAAATAGCGATGGAAGAAGGAATGTTGACGCTTTATCAGGATGGTGTTCTGAAAGCATTTCAGGGGCTGACGGATATCAAGCAGGTCCACAGGGTTTGCACCAGCGGTAGATAAAATAGGCGATCGGTTCCTGCTTTACGACAAGAGGAAAAAGAAGAAAAATTTCTTTCCCCGTATAAAAAAGAGTCCCGGCCTCAGGATTGAGGCCGGGACTCTTAACTTTATTACACTTTACATCTGTTTGCTAATCGAGAGGAGCGATCTTTAGCTTGTAGGGTTTCATAGGCGCTGAATATTTAGTGACTTTATTGATATTTGCAATCTCTTCCGGCTTATTTGTCCACCATAGCAAAACGTCGGCTTTTTGGAATTTCCCATCTTTAACCTGTTGAATCCCCGTTCCGATGTGAACCAGACCACCTTTGGAAATACCGTGCATTTCCAGAACGTGCTGATCGGCAAGCAAAGGCAGCGCTTTGGGGAAGGCCGCCCGGACTGCATAAACATTGTCCTGCGTTTCCGCCGCCGCGATGGCTTTGGCCAGTAAATACATTCCAGAATAATGCAATGCCGATTCGGTGTTAGCCGCCCGTTGATATGCAGCCTGGTATCTCTTAATGAATGTATTGGTGGCAGGGAACGGAATTGCCGCAAGTGTCGTAACTCCCATGCTGTTTTCCATCAGTTTTGTGCCGTCCAGAAGCTGGGCGATGCCGTCCATTTTTGCCTGGTCAACGATCATGAAGCCGCCTTTGTAGCCCATCTTTCTGGCCTGTTCAATAACAAGCGCGGTTGTTCCCGTGGGGCCGCCAATCAGGATGCCATCAGGATTGGTGGCAATCGCGGCCTGCAGCGGGGCGACAAAGTCGGTTCTTGTATAGTAGTTGGCGGGTTTGTCTGCCGTGATGGCCCCCCCGAGGGTTTCCCAGTAGGTCTTGAAGGTTTCGCGCCACTCATCCCCGTATG
>CAYMYR010000073.1:0-12958 GCA_964394715.1 uncultured Smithella sp. | reverse complement strand
CGTCAGCCTTCCAAGCTGAGGGTCGCGGGTTCGAATCCCGTTTCCCGCTCCAGGTTTTTTAATAAATACCGGTTGTAAAGTTTTTAAAATTGCCACGCCCACGTAGCTCAGTCGGTAGAGCACATCCTTGGTAAGGATGAGGTCACCAGTTCAATCCTGGTCGTGGGCTCCAGTGAAGGAGAATTATGCGAAACAATATTATTTTAGCTTGTACCGAATGTAAGCAGAAAAATTATACGACGACAAAAAATAAGCGTACTATGCAAAACCGTCTGGAAATGAAGAAATATTGCAAGTTTTGCCGTGGACACAAACTGCACAGGGAAACGAAGTAGTTTTATTTCGGATAGGCCAGTAGCTCTAATGGATAGAGCGCCGGACTCCAAATCCGGATGCTGGGGGTTCAAGTCCCTCCTGGCCTGCCAGTTTTCCTTGAAAAAAGGGCTGAAGATATGGAAAAAATCAAATTGTTTGTGGATAAAGCAACGCAGTTTGTTTCTCAGGCTAAGGCTGAGTTGAAGAAAGTTACCTGGCCGACCAGGCAACAGACATTGGCTTCCACCGGCGTTGTTATGGTGATTGTTGCGATCACGGCTGTTTATCTGGGGATCATTGACTTCATTCTCGCCAAACTTGTAAAGTTTATATTAGGTTAACTTCATGGCTTTTAAATGGTACGTCGTACATACTTATTCAGGATTCGAGAATAAGGTTAAATTGAGCCTTCAGGAAAGGATCGAGCTTGCCGGTGCGCAGGATTCTTTTTCCGATATTCTTATTCCGGAAGAAGACGTCGTTGAATTGATATCCGGGGAGAAAAAAACATCAAAGCGAAAATTTTTTCCGGGATACATTCTTGTGCGAATGGAAATGAGCGATGAAAACTGGCATATCGTAAAGAATACTCCAAAGGTAACAGGTTTCATAGGCAGCAAGGATAAACCGTCCCCGATTCCGGATAAAGACGTTGAGAATCTGAAGGTAAGAATTGACGAAGGAACACTGAAACCGAAGCCGAAGTTCAAGTTTGATGTGGGAGATCATGTAAAAATCATTGACGGACCTTTCACGAATTTTGACGGTGTTATTGACGAAGTCAGACCCGAAAAAAGCAAGCTCCGGGTGATTGTCAGCATTTTTGGAAGACCGACGCCGGTGGAGCTGGATTTTATCCAGGTGACGCAGGGACAATAAAATATAATGGATTTCAAGGCGCAGAGTTCGGGCCTAATAAATTTTAGATCAGGTGATTGTTATGGCAAAAAAAGTTATTGCGAATATTAAATTGCAGATTAAAGCGGGAAAGGCGACGCCATCCCCTCCGATCGGACCTGCGCTGGGGCAGCACGGCGTGAACATTATGGAGTTTTGCAAGGCCTACAATGCTTTGACACAAAATCAGGAAGGCATGATCATCCCTGTCGTCATTACGGTTTATGCGGACCGGTCGTTCACGTTTATCACCAAAACGCCGCCGGCTTCTGTTCTGCTTAAACAGGCCGCCAAAGTTGCCAAGGGTGCGGCGGACCCCAAGAGAGAAAAAGTGGGAAGCGTTACAGCCAAGCAGGTTCAGGAGATTGCGCAGCTGAAATTCAATGATTTGAACGCCGTCAATATAGAAGGCGCGGTCAAGATTATTGCCGGTACAGCAAGGTCAATGGGAATTGAAATAACAGGTTAATAAAAGAGGTTTTTTATCATGTTAAAAAGAGGCAAACGCATAACAGCCGCAAAAACGAAAGTTGAGCCAACCAAGCGCTATACGCTTAAAGAGGCTGCAGAAATGATTGTATCAATGCCGGGTGCGAAATTTGACGAAACGGTGGACGCTGCTGTTCGTCTGGGGGTCAATCCGGCTCATGCCGATCAGATGGTTCGGGGCAGTGTCGTTCTTCCCAATGGTCTGGGGAAAACGGTTCGTGTGCTGGTTTTTGCCAAAGGCGATAAAGAAAAAGAGGCCTTGGAAGCCGGTGCGGATTTAGTCGGCAATGAAGAGATCATTGAAAAGATAAAAGGCGGTTGGCTGGAATTCGACCGAGTGATCGCAACACCGGACATGATGGGTTCCGTCGGTAAAATCGCCAAGATATTAGGTCCAAGAGGTTTAATGCCTAATCCTAAAGTCGGGACGGTTACATTTGAAATTGCCAATGCCGTCAAAGAGCTAAAGGCTGGAAAAGTGGAATTCCGGGTGGAAAAAGCGGGGATCGTTCATTCGCCGGTAGGCAAGATGTCTTTTGGTGCAGAAAAATTGAGCGAGAACATCAACGCGCTTCTGGAGACCATTATCAAATTGAAACCAGCGTCCAGCAAAGGGACCTATATTAGAAGTATTTCGATATCGAGCACGATGGGTGCAGGTGTGAAAATTGATCCGCTGGATATCAAGAGTGCGGGTTAAATCAAAGCAATCAACATTCGCTAAAAGGTAGCTCAAACGGACCAGGCGCGAATGAATGATAGTAGTAAAGGTCGAAGACAGCAGGTACGGTAGTTTAAACGGAAGATGGCCTGCCGAGACTCGTTAAGTTAAAATAATTACAGAAATTTCGGGGTAATCATTTTTCTTGAAAAACGGGGATCGGCATTTTCGTGGATCAACCGTTTTTATTCTGCATGCGGCTAAATTCTCCGGCCTCAAGTAAAAAATAATTTTGAAAGGAGGCTGAACTATTGGATCGGAAAACGAAGGAACAGGTTGTCTCCGAACTACAGGAGAAACTCAAGCAGGCCAAGTTGGGTGTGCTGACTACTTTCAACGCGATGAACGTTGAAAAAATGGAATCGTTGAGAAACGCTTTGCGTAAAAACGATGCGGAATTAAAAGTTGTAAAAAACACTCTGTTGGGCATTGCTTCAAAAGACACAGACTTTGCAGTTTTATCGGATCATTTCAAATGGCCCGTCGCAGTTGTCTTAAGCTATAAAGATCCTGTGGCACCATCGAAGGCACTGATCGAATTTGCCAAAAAAAATCCGGAACTTGAAATCAAAGTCGGTGTTTTAGACGGCAAAATGCTGACGAAGCCCGATATTACCGCCCTGGCTGAATTGCCAAGCAAAGAAATTCTTTTGGGCAAACTGGTTTCCGTCATGGCTGCAGTGCCGACGTCGTTTGTAACCGTTCTCAGTGGTGTTCCCAGAAGTCTGGTGCAGGTGCTCAACGCCTATTGCGAGAAGAAAAAAACTTTAAACTAATCAATACATCATAAAAGAGGGATAGAAAAATGGCTGATCAAATAACGAAAGAAGATGTCATCAAATTTATTGAAAACATGAGCGTGCTGGAGCTCTCCGCTCTGGTGAAAGAACTGGAAGAAAAGTTTGGTGTTTCCGCCGCCGCTCCAATGATGGCCGCCGTGGCGGCTCCCGGTGCTGCACCTGCTGCCGCTGCTGCCGAAGAGCAGACAGAATTCAACGCCATTCTAACCGGATTTGGCGCAGAAAAGATTCAGGTTATTAAGGTGGTTCGTGCAATCACTGGCCTGGGCCTTAAAGAAGCGAAAGATCTGGTGGAAGGCGTGCCCAAGCCTATTAAAGAAGGCGTTTCTAAAGACGAAGCGGCTGATATCAAAAAGAAGATTGAAGAAGTGGGCGGAACCGTCGAGATTAAATAATCTCCCTGCCAATTTTATATTAAATGTAATGTAAGGATACTATGGGCGACTTTAGAAGAAATTTTGGCCGTGTTAAGCAAATACAGGACATACCCAATCTGATTGAGATTCAGACGAAATCTTACGAAAAATTCCTGCAGGCCGACGTGCCGCTGGCAAAAAGGCGAAACATCGGCCTGCAGGGTGCTTTCAAGAGCGTCTTTCCGATTTCGGATTTCAGCGGAAAGTGCTCTCTGGAATTTGTAAGCTATAAAATCGGGGATGTCCGGTATGATATGAGGGAGTGCATTCAGAAGGGCATGACCTATGCCGCTCCCTTGAAGATCGTGGTCAGGCTGGTGGTGTTTGACACCGACCGGCTTGCCGACGGCAGGAACCATCGTGAGGAAGCTGAGACCAAGCCGATCCGCGATATTAAAGAGCAGGAAATCTATTTTGGCGAGATTCCGCTCATGACGGAAAATGGTACGTTTATCGTCAATGGTTCAGAACGCGTAATCGTCAGTCAGTTGCACCGGTCGCCGGGAATCTTCTTTGATCATGATAAAGGGAAAACCGTCGCTTCCGGCAAACTGATTTATTCGGCGCGTGTGATTCCCATCCGGGGGTCCTGGCTGGATCTGGAGTTTGATTCCAAAGATCTGCTCTATGTCAGGATCGACCGCCGCCGGAAAATGCCGGTCACAATTCTCCTGAAGGCCATGGGTAATTCTACGGAATTTATCCTGAATTATTTTTACAGTATTGAGAAAATCACGCTCGAAGGCGAAAAAATTTATTTTGGAGTTGATGAATCGCTGTCCGGTCAGAAGGCGCCGGAAGACATCAGAGATCCGAAAAGTGATGAGGTCATTGTTCGAAAAGGCCGTAAGCTTACCAAGCCCCTGCTCAAGAAAGTCATGGATGCGGGTGTTAAGCGCGTGGCCGTTAAAGAAGCAGATTTGACAGGAAAGATTCTTTCCTCGGATGTTCACGATCCGGCTACCGGAGAGATTCTTTTCAGGTGCAACGAAGAGCTGCCGTTAAACGGACTTGAAATTGCCCAGGAAAAGGGAGTCAAAGAACTGAAATTCATCCACATTGATGAAGATCTGGACAATGCTTCCATTCGCGATACGCTGCTCATGGATCACATTGAAACCGCGGAAGACGCGATCATGGAGATCTACAGAAGGCTCCGTCCCAGCAATCCTCCTACGCCGGAAACCGCCGCGAAGTTTTTCAGCAGTCTCTTTTTTGAGCCGGAGACTTACGATTTATCGGATGTTGGACGGGCGAAGATGAACTATAAGCTGCACCTGAATGTACCAACGGATTTAACCGTCCTGAGAAACGAAGATATCCTGGCATCCGTCAAATATCTGATCGATTTGAAGAACGGCGTGGGGGAATGCAGCGTCGATGATATTGACCATTTGGGAAACCGCCGCGTTCGTTCTGTCGGCGAGCTCATTGAAAATCAGTATCGCATTGGCCTGGTGCGCATGGAAAGGGCCATTAAAGAAAAAATGAGCCTGCAGGATATCGAAACCATGATGCCGCACGATCTCATCAATGCCAAACCGGTGTCTGCGGTAGTGAACGAATTTTTCGGTTCCAGTCAACTTTCGCAGTTTATGGATCAAACCAATCCGCTTTCCGAAATTACACATAAACGCCGTTTGTCTGCTCTGGGCCCAGGCGGCCTGACGCGGGAACGCGCCGGATTTGAAGTTCGTGACGTTCATTCCACTCATTATGGTCGCATTTGCCCCGTTGAAACACCGGAAGGACCGAATATTGGGTTAATCGTTTCTCTCAGTACTTATGCGCGGGTCAATGAATTCGGTTTCATCGAAACACCTTATCGACTGATCGAAAACGGGAAAGTGTCGGATGATGTAAAATTTATGACGGCCATCGAGGAGGAAAATCTCCTTATCGCGCCTGCCGACCGGCCGCTCGATAAAAAAGGAAGATTTGAAGAGGAACTGATATCTGTCAGAAAAGGGAGCGACTTTGTTTCGGCCGTACCGACAGAAATCAAGATGATGGATGTTTCACCCAACCAGATGGTTTCCGTGGCGGCTGCGCTGATTCCGTTTCTGGAACATGACGACGCGAACCGCGCGCTCATGGGGTCCAACATGCAGCGTCAGGCTGTGCCTCTGATGTGTCCGGAAGTGCCGGTGGTCGGCACAGGAATGGAAGCCGTGGTTGCCCGCGACTCCGGTGCGGTGGTTGTGGCAAAACGTTCGGGCATTGTCGAAAGCGTAGACGCTTCACGTATTGTGATACGCGCAGATAAACCGGAAGAAGACGGTCTGGATACGGGAGTGGATATTTATACTCTGTCTAAATATCAGCGTTCCAATCAGGATACCTGTTTCAACCAGAAGCCTATTATTGCGGTCGGTGATCATGTGCAAAAAAGGGATATCCTTGCCGACGGTCCCGCAACGGACAATGGTGAACTGGCGCTCGGGCGCAACGTGATGGTTGCCTTCATGTCCTGGGGAGGGTACAACTACGAAGATTCCATCCTTGTCAGCGAAAGAATCGTCAAGGAGGATATTTACACATCGATCCACATTGAAGAGTTTGAAACCATGGCCCGTGACACCAAACTGGGCAAGGAAGAAATAACGCGCGATATTCCCAATGTCGGCGAGGAGGCGTTGAGAAACCTTGATGAAAGCGGAATTATCCGTATCGGTGTTTCCGTAAAGCCCGGAGATATCCTGGTTGGGAAAATTACCCCCAAAGGAGAAACGCAGCTGTCGGCCGAAGAAAAATTGCTGCGGGCGATTTTCGGCGAAAAAGCAAGCGATGTCCGGGACACGTCTTTACGTGTTCCTCCTGGCGTGGAAGGAACCGTCATTGACGCCAAGATTTTCACGCGCAAAGGGGCAGACAAGGATTTGCGTTCGCAGGAGATTGAAGAAGACGCCATTGAGAAATTGACAAAGGATCGCGATGATGAAATCCGGATTCTTGCCGAATCCATCAAAAAAGATATTGCCAAACTCGTGATTGGCAAGACGGCTGCCGGCAAGATTGTCGATGCGAAAAAGAAGACGCTTTTGAAAAAAGGTGAAAAAATAACCAAAGAAATATGGCAGGACATCCCTTTCACTTACTGGAAGGATATTTCCCTTGCTGAAAATGACGGCGGGGAAGAAAAATTGGCTAATCTTCTTTCCGTGATGGAAAGAAAAGTCGATTTTGTGAAAGCACATTTTGAAGAAAAGCTCGAAAAGATCAAGGCCAGTGATGAACTGCCGCCGGGCGTCATCAAGATGGTGAAAGTTTATATTGCCATCAAAAGGAAACTGTCCGTTGGTGATAAGATGGCGGGCCGTCACGGGAACAAGGGTGTTTTGTCCAGAATTCTTCCGGAAGAAGACATGCCATATTTTGCTGACGGTTCCACGGTTGATATTATCCTCAATCCCCTGGGCGTTCCTTCCCGTATGAATGTCGGCCAGATTCTTGAGACTCATTTGGGCTGGGCGGCCAAGTCCATCGGCGAAGGGTTGAATGAATTGCTCGAGAAGAACAGCAACCTGAATCACATTAAAAATGAGTTAAAAAAGACGTATTCGTCCCCCGATTTTGATGAATTTCTGGAAAAAGCATCCCAGGAAGACATCCGGCGCTTTGTCGGCAGGCTGAAAAAAGGCATGTTGGTGGCGAGTCCTGTTTTTGACGGCTGCCCCGAGTCACAGATCCGCAATATGCTGGATATGGCGGGACTCCCGGAGACCGGTCAGGCGGTCTTGTTTGACGGGCGAACCGGTGAACCGTTTGATCAGGAAGTGACGGTCGGCATCATTTATATGCTGAAGCTTCACCATCTGGTTGATAATAAGATTCACGCCCGTTCCATCGGTCCCTATTCACTGGTGACGCAGCAGCCTCTGGGTGGCAAGGCGCAGTTCGGAGGTCAGAGGCTGGGAGAAATGGAAGTGTGGGCCATGGAGGCTTACGGTGCCTCCTATACGCTGCAGGAATTTTTAACGGTCAAGTCAGACGACGTTGCCGGCCGGACGAGGATTTATGAATCCATCGTCAAGGGTGAACATACATTCGAGCCGGGTCTCCCGGAATCCTTCAACGTACTGGTGAAGGAACTCCAGAGTCTCGGATTAGACGTGGAATTGATTGAAGAAGAATAAAATATTCAATTTCACTTACGTTTTTAAGAGTACAGGAGAATAATCTGTGGAAGACTTTTTCAGTTATTTTGAAAAACCCAAAAATCCGATCAGATTCAACGCAATGAAAATCTCGATCGCATCACCGGAAAAAATTCTTTCCTGGTCCAATGGCGAAGTTAAAAAGCCGGAAACGATCAATTACCGGACATTCAAGCCGGAGCGCGACGGCTTGTTCTGCGCGAAGATATTCGGGCCGGTAAAGGATTACGAATGCCTTTGCGGCCGTTATAAGCGGATGAAGCATCGCGGTGTAGTATGCGAAAAGTGCGGTGTCGAAGTCATACAGTCCAAAGTGCGCAGGGAGCGGATGGGACATATCACGCTGGCGACACCGGTTGCACACATCTGGTTTTTAAAGAGCCTGCCAAGCCGTATCGGCAATGTCATGGATTTAACGCTCAAAGAACTGGAAAAAGTTCTCTATTTTGAGTCCTGGATTGTTCTGGATCCGAAAGACACCCCTCTGAAAAAGAAAGAGCTCCTGACGGACGAAGAATACATCGAAGCGAAAGAGCAGTATGGGGAGAAAGGGTTTGTCGCCGGCATAGGAGCAGAGGCCGTCCGCGAACTGCTTGAGGAAATTGATCTGGAAAAACTGTATGAAGAGCTTCGTGCGGAAGTGATTACATCGATTTCAGATACAAAGAAGAAAAAGATCGTCAAGCGGCTAAAGGTGGTCGAAGCGTTACGCAAGTCCGGTAATAAACCAGAATGGATGGTGCTGACCGTTCTGCCCGTTATCCCGCCCGATTTGAGGCCGCTGGTTCCCCTGGACGGCGGGCGGTTCGCCACGTCCGATCTGAACGACCTTTATCGTCGCGTGATCAACCGGAATAACCGTTTAAAGCGCCTGCAGGAACTCAATGCGCCGGAAATCATCATCCGCAATGAAAAGCGGATGCTCCAGGAAGCTGTGGATGTCCTTTTTGACAACGGCCGCCGTGGAAGGGCCATTACCGGAACCAACAAGAGACCGCTTCGGTCTCTCTCAGATATGCTGAAAGGCAAACAGGGCCGTTTCCGCCAGAACCTTCTTGGAAAACGCGTGGATTATTCCGGTCGTTCGGTAATTACCGTCGGTCCGGATTTGCGACTGCATCAGTGCGGTTTGCCCAAGAAGATGGCCCTCGAGCTTTTTAAACCCTTTGTATACAATCGTCTGCTGGAAAAAGGCTATGTCACCACGGTGAAAAGCGCCAAAAAGATGGTGGAACGGGAAACCTCTGAAGTGTGGGATGCCGTCGATGAGGTTGTACGGGAGTATCCCGTTATGCTGAATCGTGCACCGACGCTGCATCGGCTGGGCATGCAGGCCTTTGAACCCGTGCTGATTGAGGGGAAGGCTATCCGGCTGCATCCTCTGGTTTGTACGGCCTTTAACGCGGACTTTGACGGTGACCAGATGGCCGTTCATGTACCTCTGTCCATTGAAGCACAGACGGAAGCGCGTGTGCTGATGATGTCCACGAATAACATTTTGTCGCCGGCCAACGGCAAACCGATCATCATCCCCAGTCAGGATATCGTTTTGGGTATTTATTATCTGACCCGAGCCAGAAAAAATGTGAAGGGCGAGGGTATGATTTTTTCCGGTCCCGACGAAGTGCGCTCGGCCATAGACGCGAAAGCGATTGCCCTGCATGCCAGAATCAAGGTCCGCATCAACGGTGAACTGAAAGAAACGACTGCGGGACGCGTTATTCTTTCTGAAATTATCCCTGAAGAAATCAGTTTTGATGCAATCAATAAATTGATGAATAAAAAAGAGCTTGCCAACCTGATCGACCATTGCTATCGGCTGTGCGGTGACAAAACGACGGTTCTTCTGGCTGACCGGCTCAAAGACTTGGGCTTCAAATACGCTACGATTTCCGGTTTATCATTTGCCGTTGGCAACATGATCATTCCTGACAACAAGAAAAATATTGTTGCCCAGGCTGACAAGGATGTCTTGAAGATTCAAAAGCAGTACATGGATGGTCTCATTACCGATGGTGAACGCTATAACAAGGTTATCGATATCTGGGCACAGGCCACTGAAAAAATTGCATCAGAAATGTTGACCGGAATCAGTATGGAAGAATCCATAAGTGCTGACGGTAAGAAACGCAAGGTCGAAAGCTTCAATCCAATTTACATGATGGCCGATTCCGGGGCCCGCGGTTCGGGGCAGCAGCTCAGACAGCTGGCCGGTATGCGCGGTCTGATGGCCAAGCCTTCCGGCGAAATTATCGAAACGCCGATTACGGCAAATTTCCGTGAAGGTTTAACAGTACTTCAATATTTCATTTCAACACACGGTGCCCGCAAGGGTCTGGCCGATACGGCACTCAAAACGGCGAATTCCGGTTATCTGACCAGACGCCTGGTGGATGTGGCTCAGGACTGTATCATTACCGAGCAGGATTGTGAAACCGTTGACGGACTGTATGTGTCCGCGCTGATGGAAGGCGGTGAAATTATTGAAACCGCAGGAGAGCGCGTTCTGGGTCGTGTCGCTTTGCAGGAAATCAAGGATCCGTTCACTGATGAAGTGATCGTCAAGGCAAATGAAGCGATTGATGAAGCGCTGGCTGAAAAGATCGATCGCGCCGGTATTGAACGAGTCAATATCCGTTCGGTTTTAACCTGTAGAGCAAAGCATGGTGTTTGCGCCATGTGCTACGGCCGCGATCTGGCACACGGCCACATCGTCAACATCGGAGAAGCGGTCGGTATTGTGGCGGCTCAGTCCATTGGCGAACCGGGTACGCAGTTGACCATGAGGACATTTCATATTGGTGGTACGGCAAAGTTTGATGAGCATTCCACGCTTGAGGCACGCCATGACGGGATGGTCCAGTTTGTGAATTTAAATACGGCGAAAACCAGGGAAAATGACTATGTGGTGATGAACCGTCACGGTGAAGTGCATGTTTTGGATGAACAAAACCGAAGCCGCGGTAAATATACCGTGCCTTACGGCGCACATCTGAAAGTCAGCGATAAGAGCTCTGTAAAGCGTGGACAGTTAATTGCAGAGTGGGATCCATTCTCCATCCCCATCCTTGCCGAAGTGGCTGGAACCATAAAATATGGTGATATTATTGAAGGCAAGACAATGAGGGAAGAAGTTGACGAAGTTACCGGACTGTCGCGTAAAGTGATTACAGAGTTCAAGAGCGGTGACTTGAGGCCTCGTGTTTCCATAAAAGACAGCAAGAGTAAAACCGCTAAAATTCCGGGGACAAACGCAGTGGCACGCTATCTCCTGTCCGTGGGTGTCAACATCGTTGTGTCCGAAGGAGACGAAGTCCATGCCGGTGATATCCTGGCCAAAATTCCCCGTGAAACAACCAAAACAAAAGATATTACAGGTGGCTTGCCACGAGTTGCAGAGCTGTTCGAAGCACGTAAACCCAAAGATTTTGCAGTGATCAGCGAAATTGACGGTATTGTAACCTTTGGTAAGGATGCCAAAGGAAAACGTAAAGTTGTTGTAACCCCTGAAATTGGTGAAGAAAAAGAATATCTGATTCCCAAAGGAAAACATATCAGTGTTCAAGACGGTGACCGGGTGATTCCCGGTGATCCCCTGATGGATGGAGTGAACAACCCCCATGATCTTCTGGCCATTAAGGGCGAAAAAGAACTGGCCAGGTATCTGGTTGATGAAGTTCAGGAAGTTTATCGTTTGCAGGGCGTTAAAATTAATGATAAGCACATGGAAGTTATTGTCCGCCAGATGCTTCGTCGTGTCCGCATAACGGACCCGGGTGACACCACGTTTATTGCCGATGAACAGGTTGAGCGCTACCGGTTCCAGGAAGAAAACGAAAAGGTGATGGCCCAGGGCGGACGTCCGGCTATTGGTGATCCGTTGCTTCTGGGAATTACCAAAGCATCGTTATCCACTCAGAGTTTTATATCGGCCGCTTCTTTCCAGGAAACCACGAGGGTTCTTACGGAGGCATCACTTTCCGGTAAAACAGATTACCTGCGGGGCCTCAAAGAAAACGTAATCATGGGTCGTTTGATTCCGGCGGGAACCGGCCTGGTCATGTATCGTAAACTGGGAATTACAGTAGAAGATCAGGATGCTGAACTGGTTGCAGAATAAATACAAAAAAGGAAGAAATTGCTTGACAGAAATAGCTTGAATTGATAGTTACCGCAGATTTACTGCTGCTTTCAAAATGAAAGAGAAATGTCCGGGAGGAGAAATGCCGACAATTAGTCAACTGGTTCGCAAAGGCAGAACCAAAATCAAAGGAAAAACAAATGCTCCGGCGTTGGCCGGCTCACCGCAGAGGCGCGGCGTCTGTGTAAGAGTTTATACAACGACACCTAAGAAACCGAATTCGGCTCTGCGTAAAGTGGCCAGGGTCAGACTGACCAGTGGATATGAAGTTTCCTCCTATATTCCGGGTATCGGTCATAATCTCCAGGAGCATTCGGTTGTGCTTGTGCGCGGAGGCAGGGTGAAAGATCTGCCCGGTGTCAGATATCACATTGTCAGGGGCGCTTTGGATGCTGTCGGAGTTGCCGACCGTAAGCAGGGCCGCTCAAAATACGGCTCTAAAAAGCCAAGTTAAACGAAGGACAGGAAAATGCCACGAAGACGTGAAATAGAAAAAAGGGAAATTCTTCCGGATCCCAAATATAATAACAAGCTGGTTGCCAGATTTGTCAATTCTTTGCTCAAAAGAGGGAAAAAGAGTGTTGCGGAAAGTATTTTGTACGGCGCTTTTGATATTATTGAGAAAAGAGTCAAGGAACAGCCGGTTGAGTTCTTCGAGAAGGCCGTCAATAACGTGAAACCGGTCATCGAAGTGAAATCAAGGCGGGTTGGCGGTTCCACCTATCAGGTGCCGACGGAGGTTTTCCCCGCAAGGCGTACCGCCCTGGCTATTCGCTGGTTAATTTCAAATGCTCAGGAGCGTACGGAAAAAACCATGCGCGAAAAACTGGCAGCCGAATTGATTGACGCGGCAAACAATCGCGGCGGTGCAATTAAGAAAAAAGAAGCTGTGCATAAAATGGCGGAAGCGAATAAAGCATTTGCGCATTATAAATTTTAAACATTGTATATGAAACGACAAGGAAATCAACCATTCAAAGTTAAGGAGGAAAGGTGAGATGGCAAAGAAAAAATTTGAAAGG
>CAYMYR010000072.1:7698-13044 GCA_964394715.1 uncultured Smithella sp. | reverse complement strand
CCTCTCAGGCGTCATGGCAATCTCGTGTATTCGGCTACTTAGGAGATTGCTTCAGTCGCTGTTGCTCCTTCGCAATGACATTGTTACACAGCCACCTGCACCGGTATACCTTATTGGGCACGCGTGACAAAATTGATAAAGGGCTTTGGTTGTGCAAAGCTTTCGCTTTAAGGCTTCATTTGATACAGCTCCGCTCTCTGGATTACAAAATCAACCGCAGGAATCTAGAAGCAGAACATATTTAACCTGCGATCCACCCAAAGATAGCAGATTTTAAGCGTAAAACTTTTATATTTACTCTTACTCTATGTAAAAAAGCAAGAAACAATAATTATTTTAGAATGTTGGCTTCAAATAAGTATTGTTTATCATATTATTTTTATTGCCGTTTCATCTTGTATTTCAAAGTAATACTATTTTTACTTTTTCCCGTACATTCCATGGAAATAGGGGGTTTCTCCATTCAATTTAACATTCCACATAAAGCCACGTCGTCTGCACTTTTTTACTGCAGCATCTCTCTATCCTTGTTCAGATAAAGATTTGTGTTGCGTCCGATAAAATCAAACAGCGATGTATTGTGCGCGATGTCCTGCGCAACGTCCCTTGTCCACGGGGTTACCGCGTAACTATAAACCGTTCTCGAATCCCTTCCCAAAAACATGCGAAGCGGAATAGATATGGCAACTCCCTTGTCATGGTAGCCCCTGTTAAATGAATCGCTGAAGATTGATGTATCCGTAAAGCTGTACCAGGCGGAAAGCACAATGCCGTTGAAAGATTTTGAAACCGTTATGCGTGCTCCTTTGTCTCCCGCCAGAAATCTGCCGGCCTTGACGTCAATGGCCATTTCCACTTCCGGCAGGTTCAGGCGCGCGTTGAAAAACTGTGTGTCGTAATAATCGCTGAAATCATTATTTTCCAGTTTGAGAGGATTGCTGGAATCTCTCTTTTTGACCAGGGAACCGCTTACACCGGCCATAATTCTTCCATCAAACAGAGGCACTGCAATTTCGGCATCCAGACCGGCATATTGTGTTTCAAGAAGTCCGGCCGCAACTTTTCCATGTATCCCGTATTTTGTTTTTCCAATCTGCTCGAACATCAGGGAGCTTAAAACGGCCTTATTCTCCAGATACTTGACAAGGTCTGAACGCACGGGAATGGAAAGCGGTTCATTTGAGGTGGATATGTCATTGAGTGGGAAATATGCCGCCCCGGCAACCATCGACGCTCCCTTCCAGGGATGGAGCGATACATAACCGGACACACCCAGGCGGCCTTTAATAAAACCGGATGGATCATTCAAATAGGCCTGGACTTCCGGTTTTATCCCGTACGAAAAATATTGCTTATGGCTCTGCGTCATATTGTCGGGGCCATAGTAAACATTCGTATTCATTTCGGTAAGTGTCAGGTATTCATCAACATTAAAAGTGCCGTCCTCGAAATTATGCAGGTCGTCGCGCAGGGTATAAAATTTCACCACGGGAATTCCTCTTTCTATGAGGATAATGTAAATTTTCTGAACCTTGTCCGGCAGAATCTGCCTGGCCAGTTTCAGGATAACGCCAATGGCCCGCGCATTGTAATAGTATCGGTTATTGGCGGCCTGGATCCAGATTTCATCATTTCGGGTCAAAATGCCGATATCACTGAAGCCTGAAGCTTTAAGCCCGTCGCTGATCCTCTGATGCAGGGGGTTTTGCACAAACTCCGCCTTTTCCAGATAAGGCAGGTCGTAAATCGGCAGGAGCGGCATCCCCAGCATAAAATCCAGGTACACATTTACCCCGAACTGATTTCCGCGCTGATAGCTCACATCGATTTCTGCCCAGTCCAGCGGTTTGATCCGAAGGCCATAATTGAATCTGGAAGAAACAGAGTCCGTAAAATATTTCGCCTGAGCCGGATCACCTGTCTGCTTTTCATAACGGATGGGATTGTATTCCACCATCAATGAAAAATATTTGGAAGGGGCAAACTCGACACCGCCGAACAGCTGGGCATCGGAGCACCACTGGTTGAAATTGGTAAAAATCTCCAGGCCGAATTCATCATGGCCGCCGGATATCGGCCTTCTGCCGAATCTGCCATTGCCGATGCCGAGGGTGAAATCAAAAGGATAGATCTGTTTGCTCATGACCAGGTACTGGCTGGTGTATACTCTTGTCCCGTGAGGGTCCATGATGCCAAAAGCCAGCGCCGGCCAGTACTTCCCTTCTCTGATGATCTGCAGCTTCAAATCAACGGCTTTGTCTTTCGTATTGCCGTAATCTTTCCATACGCCACTGCCGCCACCTGCTTCCACGCCCATCACTTCCGTTACTCTGCCGTTTATTTCCACCCGGGGAAGCGGGCTGATTGTACCGTAGTAGTAACGGTAAGGATTAACCTGCGTAAAGCCGACCCTGTATTTTCCGTATTCGATCACTCTTGCAGTGGGGATTTCCATTAAGCCCGTGGCACCCCAGTTCGCGGCGCCGTTAAACGGAGAGTCCGCTGCAAAAGACGGAACAGGAAACGAGAGAAACACTACGCAAATAATATATATGTAAAATGGTTTACCGAAGGGCTTTCCGATAAACAGATACGCCCCCCGCATCGCGAACATTAAGTGAAAAATGTTGTAACTCCCCCTCCCGGCAGTAATATCCGGTTGCCAACTCGCATAAAAGATTGCCACGCCGCGCAAGGCGCTCCTAGCAATGACAAAATCGTATGTCGCAACCCTTCAAACCACGTGTTTCCTGCCGCTTTATGTGTATAATGAAAGAATAAGGGAATGCAACCACTGAATGGCGGCACTCCCCTTTGATGTAAACCTGTACAGGCGTTGTTTGCCTTGATATTTTTTAAATTTATCAGAACGGGCCGTAAAACCCCGTCCTTCAGGGCGGGGTTTTACGGCCTAATCCCTTAAATATTCTATTGACAAGGTAGAACGGACGTTCTATAATAACTTTGTTCTTTGACAACAGAATATGAGGTTGCGGCTTTGAGACCTGAGCCGCGTAAAATTCTGTGGGCTAAGTATGTAAAAAGCGTTTGCGATAACCAAGCTATGCGCCATACCAACCAACAGTAGTTAAGGGCGGGGCACGCCCAGTTAGCCTGCCAAGCGAACGGTGAACCAATGCCGTCGGCAACAGGAACCTAAAAGACCGCGAGGTCTATGGAATCCCCTTCCTTCAGGTCGGGGAGGATGTCAATCTACGACCTTGAAATATCCTTCACCAATTCTTTTACCGCCCGCCCGGAGTTCAACAGAATAACTTCCAGGAATCCAGGCTCCACTTGCATTATCACCCAGGGAACAAGTTGTATAACCAAGTTGCCAGTTCGGCCCCATTCCGGTTTGCACGATCTGACGGTTGAAAACAGAACCGTTTCTGTTTTTCCAAAATGCTTCGACTTTGTAATTGATTTCCTTACCCGGTGAGGGATGTTCCACAATCAGCTCCCAGTTTATAAAACGGACACCGGATGCGGAAAATTCCTCTTGATATTGCCTTTCAGAATAAGGCAAAGAAGCCTGCCCGCTTTCAAAAAAGCGCATGGAAACGAAATTTTTTCTGGTGGGAACAATTCCCGATGACCAGGTCTCTCCTTTTTTCCTGTCAAACAACGTTATGCTCTTGACCTGTCTTCCCTCCGAGATATCAGAAGAAGCCACTTTTCCTGCGTATCCTTTTCCTTTCCGCGTTGTCTGCATCCCGTACGGATTGGCGTTCAGCAGTTTTATTTTTATGCCGGACGGCTGAGAGGCAAAGATAAGATCTATTGTCCAAACTCCCTTCTGCCCCGGCAGGATTATATCTTCGATCTTTCCGTTTTTCAGATGGCCCGCATATTCAATTTCAAACCATATATTGTGGTAAGCGAGTCTCGGGTTTAAATTCCTGACTTCCACCCAGCAATTTTCGGCAGCCGCACATCCGATATCGAGGCGGATGTCATTATGGGGTACGGACGCGACCCTCCCTGTCTCATATCCACCCGTTCTTACGGATTTGCCCTTAACTGTTGCCGCAGAGCACACCGTGCATAAAGATGTCAGCAGGAAAACAACGACTGCCAAAGAAACAAGATTCAATTTTTTTATATTTTTCATCCTTTTGCATTCCTTTCTTTGTGCCTGTTTTTTTCGAGCTTATTGACGAGTCATCTGCGTAAAACTCTGATTTTTCCCCGCCGTGGCTTATTTTTTTGAATTATAAACCACTTTATTGGATATTTGTCAATTATTTCTAAATGATAATGTCATGATTTCAAACGGATAATCTTCTTTCATCCAGAGGCCGGCAATCTTTAAGTAATACAATGTAGTCTCATTCTTTTTTCGCTGATGTGGTCTTGTGATTCTTCAGGAAATTGACAAAAATTTTATGATGCAGGCGGAAGTCAAACTGTTTCAGATAAATCAGGAAAAGCTCACGCTCAATCCTGCATGATGCAACCGGAATTTCACATAGGGTTTTCCGGACCAGTTCACGCGCCACCGCGTGCACGGAAATAAAGGAAACCCCAAGACCCGCCATGACCGCTTCCTTGACGGCCTCGGAACTGCCCATTTCGCCGCAGATATTCAGCTGAGAAAGGCTTATCGATTTATTTTCTTTCAGATATTTTTCAAAAACGTCACGCGTCGCGGACCCCTTTTCCCGCAGCACGAAAGGCTCCTGCAGAAACTCGGAAAGGCTGACTGCCCCCTTTTTCACCCAGCGGTGGTTACCGGGAACAATCAGAATCAGGCGATCATTCCAGAGAGGCTCGGCAACCAGTTTTCGGTTGAGGGGTTTTTTGCCGATGCAGCCAATTTCCACTTCATGATCAAGCACCATGTTCATGACTTCCTCACTGTCTTCCATCTTCAGGAAGACCCGGATATCCGGATGAGTTTTTTTTAATTCGCTTATGGCTTTCGGCAGAATATAGGTTGCCGGAATGGTGCTTGCACCGACATAAATATCGCCACCTGCATTTTCGTGCATTTGCTGTATTTTCTCGCAGGCTTCCTTACGTAAACGGACCATTCGCTGCGCATAGTCGTAAAGGATCTTTCCCTCCGGGGTCAGAGAAATTCCGGCATTGCTGCGGTTAACCACTTTGACGCCCATATAGTCTTCCATGTTGCGGATGTTCTTGGTAAGCGCCGGTTGAGTCAAAAGCATGCTTCTGGCCGCCCGGCTGAAGCTCCTCTCTTCAACCAGGGCAATCAGTGCCTCCAGTTGCTGAAGGGTCAGATTTTTTAATCGGTCATTGGTCATGGCTGATTTTATAGCACAAATTTCCTCCGGCAACAAAGGCTATATCCGGCGGAAGCAACATGATACTTTTTTAAAT
>CAYMYR010000072.1:0-7598 GCA_964394715.1 uncultured Smithella sp. | reverse complement strand
TTTAAATATTTTAGTAACGACTATCGGGTGATTGTGATACTATTTGCCCGCAAAAAACGCTTCCGGAAACAGCCGGACGAAAATATACATAAAAAAGGAGGATTTATGAAACTTGCGGATATGTTTTCACTGAAAGGAAAAGTCGCACTGGTGACCGGCGGCGGCAGGGGAATCGGAAAATTCATCGCCACGGGGCTTGCGGAAGCGGGCGCCGACATCATCCTGACATCCCGGAAAATGAAAAATCTCGAAGCAACAGCAAAGGAACTGGAGGAAACCCAGAAAGTAAAAGCACTGGCCATTGCCTGCGATATGGCAAAAGAAGACGCCATCGATGCCATGCTGGCCGAAGCCGTGGCAAAATTCGGACACATTGACATTCTGGTCAATAATGCCGGAGCAACCTGGGGCGCCCCCACGCTGGATTTCCCGCTGGACAAATGGGACCAGCTTTTTAATGTCAACGTTCGCGGCGTCTGGATTCTTACACAGAAAGTCGCCCGCATCATGAAAGAGCAGGGCGGAGGCAACATCATCAACATTTCATCCGTCATGGCCTTCCGCGGCTCACTCGAAGAAGCCCATCCGGCTGTTCCCTACAATTCCACCAAGGCGGCGATCAATCTTCTGACGATGAATCTCGCGGTAAAGCTGGCCCCCCATCACATCCGCGTCAACGCCATCGCGCCGGGTTTCTTCCACACGGATATGATGGCCTACATCGACAAACCCGAATTCAAGCCGATTCGCGATGCGATGGTAAACGAAATTCCGCTCAGGCGCGTAGGAGAAATGGATGACATCAAAGGGGTCGCCGTGTTCCTGGCCTCTCCGGCTTCGTCCTTCATGACCGGACATATTATGGTGGTGGACGGCGGACTGATTGCCAAGTGATACCCGGCATCAACTTTTCATAAAAAAAGCCCTGAGTGATTGACTCGCCCAGGGCTTTTGCTTTTTCAACTATAAAATAACTTAGAACTTTACCTGCGGAGCGGCCTTGGCTTCTTTGGGCGCCTCGAAGAAAGCCGCTTCTTTGAAACCGAATATTCCGGCAATGATGTTTGCGGGGAATGTTCTGATTTCCTGATTGTAGATTTTCACGGCATCGTTATATCTCATTCGTTCGACGGCAATCCTGTTTTCCGTTCCCGCCAGTTCATCCTGCAGCTTCATAAAATTCTGATTGGATTTCAGGTCGGGATATCTTTCCACAACAACCATCAGGCGGCTCAGCGCGCTGGACAGTTCATTGTTGGCCGCTATTTTGTCGGGAACGGTTCCGGCCCCGCCCACTTTCGAGCGTGCGTTGGTGACTTCAACCAGAACATCTTTTTCCTGCTTGGCATAGCCCTTTACCGTTTCCACCAGATTGGGAATCAGATCATAACGGCGCTGCAGTTGATTTTCCACCTGTGACCAGGCCGCCTTGATTCCGACATCCATCTTCACAAATTTGTTGTAATTGCCGGCAACCAGTGAATATAAAGAAATTGCCAGAAATGCGATGACCGCCAATACGATGATGACTTTTTTCCCAGATGACATTCTCCCGCCCTCCATTTTCAGTTAGTTGGTTCTAAAACATCAATGATGTGAAAAAGCTTCTCCACTTCCCGCATGTACTGTTTAAAAAGATCCTTTACCTCTTTGCTGGAAAGCCTGTCTGTACCCTGCCTGATTTCCATACACAGCATAAAAACATTTGCGTCGATTGTAAAGACCCTGTTCATTTCTCTGATGGTATCCCTTTTATCCAGGGGAGCCTCCCCTTGCTTTAAATACAGCATGGCGTTGAAGAGGGCAACAAAAGCCGTAAATGATTTTTGGATGAGGTTTCTCAAATGACGGGCCGATCCTGTGGATTCCAGATAACCTTCACGAAGCAAGAGGATTTTTGAGTGAAGTTCCCGTTCAATCTGCAGACGAAGGTCTTCCGGTTTTATCAGTAAAGGCTGCAGAACATTTTCGCCATAAATCAAAACAGAACGGTTTTTCATGTTGAGAAATTCGATGGGATAAGAATCCAGAGACGAGTCTATAAACTTCCTGGTCATCACGAGGGGCACAGCCACACCGCGTTTTCTCCATTTTTCAACCAGAGGGAAACCATTATCAAGCCGCTCCATGCCGTCCGGGGTTAAAACCACCAGAATATTGATGTCCGATTTCCCCTTCACCCAGGAACCGGAAGCCGCGCTCCCATACAGCATCAGGGAAATCAGATCTTTCCCAAACACCTGCTGGTAATCACGACTTAAACCGGCAAGAATGTCCTGAAGCTTATCCGGTATTATTCCCATTTTATTCACCTTTCATGATATTTTAAAAACTGCGGCCGGCACCGCCGCCGCCACTCATCCCCCCACCGAAACCTCCGAAACCACCGCCGAAACCGCCGCCACCACCCCTTCCGCTGTTTGTAACCAGCATGAGCAGAATCCACGGGAGGATCTCCCGCCCGGTTCGGGTGCCCAGAAGCAGGATTGCCGCAACCACAATAAAGATCAGGGCAAATATATTAAGCCCCTGGTTTCCGGGCCGGGAAGGTGACCGGTAGGGAACATCAACACCGGTTAACGTCACACCCGCTTTTTCGGCAACAACGACTCCGCAGGAATACATGGCGTTATAGAGGGCCTTGCCAGTATTACCCGCCTTGAGGTGAGGCACGACGTACCGATCAAGAATGAGGCCGACAATTCCGTCCGTAAGATCGCCTTCGACACCGTATCCGGTTTCAATACGGATCTGTCTTTCCTTGACCGCTAAAAAAATCAGGACACCTTTATCTTCGCCTTTTTTCCCGATACCCCAGGCTTGATACAGACCGGTTGCATAAAGATTGATTTCTTCTGCCGGTCCAAGTTCCGGCATTGTTGCCACAACAACCGACATTCCTGTTTTCTGCAGGATTTCACGCGCCAGGGATTCCATTTTAGCCGCGTTTGTCGCATCAATCACCCCGGCAAAATCGTTGACGGCCGTCCCCCTGTGCGGAGGATATTTTTCTGCGGCAAGGGCCGCGCCCTGTGTCAACGCGATGATGACTGCTGCGCACAAGAGAAGAATTTTCAGGTATGCACGGCAAGATAAATGAAAAATATTTTTCACACTATACCCTTAAATGCCTGTGCGGGGCTGATGTCCCGGAAGCGGGTATCTGCCACCGGTTGCGGGAACCGGCTTGTGCACAATGCCTTATTTATTGAAAGAAACGGTAAAACTCCTTATTAAAACGGGCTGACTATCGCTTAAAAATCCGCCCCCTGTCAAGGCGCAAATTTGACATCCTTCCCGACCTGAAGGGCAGGGTTTTACGGCCCGTTCTGATAAGCACGGGCATCTGCCTATGCAAGAGTAGATGCAGATAATATCATCTTTGATGTGGAAATGGTATATAGGACCAGGAAGCTCTGAATTTATCGACCGATTGGAAATTTATGAAACCAAAAATCATTTTCATTCATCCGCCTGTCGCCAAACCATCGGAACCGCCGGCAGGTATTGCCAGACTATCGGCCTGCCTTAAAGCCAATAGCGTGGAACATCAGGTGGTGGATGCAAATCTGGAAGGCATGCTATGGCTGATGCGATCTGCCTCAAGAGACGGGACCGCTCGCAACAAGTGGGATACCCGTTCCTTTAAAAATCTGGAAGGCAATCTGCACGCCCTGCGAAGCATCGATACTTTCCGTGAGAAAAGCCGCTACACACGTGCCGTCGTGGACGTCAACCATGCCCTGAATTCCGCCGGACAGCCTTACGGAGCAATGTTGACTCTGTCCGATTACACGGACAAGAGACTTTCTCCGGTTAAAAGCGGAGACTTGATCGCGGCTGCCGAAACGCCGGAAGCCAATCCCTTTTATCCGTATTTTTCAAAACGCCTGACGGAGGCCATGGAGGAGACGCCCGAATATATCGGGTTTTCCCTGAATTTTTTAAGTCAGGCTATCTGCACAATGGCCATGATCGGATTTATCAAAAAACAGCATCCCCGGCAGAAAATTGTCCTTGGAGGATCCCTGACGACATCCTGGGTACAAATCACAGGACGTTCTGATTTTTTTACGGGCCTGGTTGATGAAGTCATTGCAGGAGCGGGAGAAGAAAAACTGCTGGATCTTCTAGGTGTAAAAGATCTTCAGAGAACCGGCTTTACCGATTACAGCCTTGTCGCGGATAAACCATATTTGTCTCCGGGTTTTGTCCTGCCATACAGCACCGCTCGGGGCTGCTGGTGGAGAAAATGCGCTTTCTGCCCGGAAACCGCCGAAGGCAATCCCTACCATCCACTGTCTCCCGCCCGTGACGCAGAGGAACTGCGATCCATTATAGAGAAGACAGGACCATCCCTGATTCACATTCTGGACAGTTCGATTGCTCCGGTGCGTCTGCAGGCAATGGCACAGCAGCCGCCGGGCATCCCCTGGTATGGTTTTGCCCGCGTAACCGAACATTTAACGAACGAAGATTTCTGCCGTGAATTGAAAGTAAGCGGCTGTGTCATGCTGAAACTGGGCATCGAATCCGGCGATCAATGCGTACTCGATAGCCTAAACAAGGGAATCGACTTGAAGACGGCTTCGGCAGCTCTTAAGACAATCACCGGAGCAGGGATTGCAACCTATTGCTATTTTCTGTTCGGCACCCCGCAGGAAAACGAGGCAAGTGCCGTCAAAACGCTCGATTTTGCATCCCGTCACGCCGGTTGCATTCACTTCCTGAACCTGGCCGTTTTCAATCTGCCCGCGGGCAGTGCACAGGCACAAAACCTTGCCACATCCGATTTTTATGAAGGAGATTTGTCCCTGTATAAAAACTTTCAACACCCCGACGGCTGGCAGCGCGCTCATGTCCGCAATTTTCTTCAGAAAAAATTTAAAAAACATCCGGCAATCGTGCCGATCCTAGCGCGTACTCCGGAATTTTTCACCTCGAACCACGCGCCATTTTTTACTTTTTAAAAAATTTCATTTCCATCTATTGACATCGTCTAGATGTTGTGGTTAATGACGTACATCATACTACATGTAGTGTTTTTTTATTCTACAAACCTCTTAATCATGTTCTAAGGAGTTCATTTCCATGGAAAAAAAGTCTTATTCCCCCATTGTTCCGGCATTGACGAAAAACGCGATTACCGTACTGGAGCGCCGCTACCTGAAACGCGATAAAGAAGGAAAAATCCTGGAAACTCCTGTTCAAATGTTTCACCGCGTGGCGGATACCATAGCGTCGGCGGAAAAAAAATTTAATGAACAGGCTGACACGACCGTCATTGCGGAGGAATTTTTCCGGATGATTTCGCAACTGGAATTTCTACCCAATTCACCCACCCTGATGAACGCGGGCCGTGAACTGGGACAGCTCTCGGCCTGCTTTGTCCTGCCGGTTGGCGATTCCATGGAAGAAATCTTCGATGCCGTAAAATTTACTGCGCTGATTCACAAATCCGGCGGCGGTACGGGTTTTTCTTTTTCCCGTCTGCGCCCCGCCAATGATGTTGTGCTCACGACAAAAGGCATTTCCAGTGGTCCCATTTCGTTTATGCGTGTTTTTGATGTGGCCACAGAAACGATCAAGCAGGGGGGTACAAGGCGGGGAGCCAACATGGGCATTTTGCGAGTTGACCATCCGGATATCATGGATTTCGTCATGTGCAAGGCCGATAAAAAGCAGCTCAACAATTTCAACATTTCCGTGGGCCTTACCGAAGCCTTCATGCAGGCCGTGGAAAAAGATGAAAATTATGACCTGATCAATCCCCGCGACGGTCAGATTTCCGGAACCCTCAACGCTCGCAAGGTCTTCAATCGGATCATCACGCAGGCGTGGGAAAACGGAGAACCGGGCATTGTTTTTCTGGATCGGCTCAACCGTGACAACCCGACGCCTCATATCGGCACCATCGAATCGACAAACCCCTGCGGAGAACAGCCACTGCTGCCCTACGAGTCATGCAACCTGGGATCCATCAATCTGGGCAAAATGGTTCTAAGCGGTCAGGTTGACTGGAAACGTCTGAAAGAAGTCGTTCATCTGGCCGTACATTTTCTGGACAATGTTGTGGAGATCAATAACTATCCACTGCCGCAGATTGCGGCAATGACCATGGGAAACCGTAAAATCGGACTGGGTGTCATGGGCTGGGCGGACTTGCTGATCCAGCTGGGTATTCCTTACGACACAGAGGAAGCTGTTGAACTGGCCTGCAAAGTCATGAGTTTCATCAATGACGAGGGTCACTCGAAGTCGCAGGCACTGGCCAAAACGCGCGGTGCATTTCCGAATTTTAAAGGATCTCTGTATGACAAGAAAGGCGCCCCGGCGGTACGCAACGCAACGGTGACAACCATTGCACCCACGGGAACGATTTCGATCATTGCCAACGCTTCCTCCGGCGTGGAACCGCTTTTTGCCGTATCCTACGTCCGGCAGGTCATGGACAACGACATCCTGGTGGAAGTTCATCCTCTGTTCGAGGCCATTGCAAAAGAAAGGGGTTTTTATTCACCGGAGCTGATGCAGAAAATCGCCGAACATGGGACTTTGCGTGACATTCAGGAAATTCCCCAGGATATCCGCAATCTCTTTGTCACCGCCCACGATATTACACCGGATGTTCATATTCGCATGCAGGCCGCTTTTCAAAAACACACGGACAACGCGGTCAGCAAAACGGTCAATTTCGCCAATGGAGCCACGGTTCAGGATGTGGCACGTGTCTATGAGCTGGCTTACAAGCTCGACTGTAAAGGCGTCACGATTTATCGCGACGGCTCACGCGATCAGCAGGTCCTTTCCGTCGCGAAAAAAGAACAACCGGCTGCGGCTGCGACACCGGACAAAGACACGTCAACCGGCAAACGGGAACGTCCAAAAGTACTGAAGGGCTGGACGTATCAGATGCAGACCGGATGCGGACCCCTTTACGTCACCGTGAACGAGGACAGTACGGGTCTTTTTGAACTCTTCACAACCATGGGAAAAGCCGGCGGCTGCGCGGCTTCCCAGAGCGAAGCGATCGGACGCATGGTTTCGCTGGCCTGGCGCAGCGGTCTTCAGGCGCGGCAGGTGATCAAACAGCTGCAGGGTATTTCCTGTCACTCACCATCCGGTTTCGGTGAAAACAAAGTTCTGTCCTGCGCCGACGCGGTGGCTAAAGCGATTCAGGCTCACCTGTCAGCAAACGGCGGAAAAGTGCAGCACACGAAGCGGGTTTTCCTCAAGGGTGCCTGCCCGGACTGCGGAGGCATCGTCGAACACGAAGGGGGCTGCGCAGTCTGTCGCATGTGCGGCTACAGCGAGTGCGCCTAAAAATTGATTAATACGTACCATCGGGAAATACTATTAGAAAAAAATCCCCGCTGTTCGCAGCGGGGATTTTCCATATAAGGCTCGGGATAAATGGTTAATAAAAAACCATGAGGAATGTTATAAAACATAATTTATGGATATTGATTGAAAAATATGAACGATCATGTATAAATAATTAAATATACAGATTACGCAATAGGGAGATTCGTTGTTCCTCTGTGTCATAGCCCTTCGGGTAACTCGTTGCGGGCCGCCTAAGTCAAGATCTATGTCAT
>CAYMYR010000071.1:0-13204 GCA_964394715.1 uncultured Smithella sp. | reverse complement strand
AATAGTACAAATGATATTTGTTGAGAGCTAAGACATTGTGGACAAAATTCTTTGACAATCTAACTATTACGTCATCTCATGAACATCTAAAACACTTGGAAGTGTTCGGGAGAAAAAAAGAGTACAAGATCACTGAAGAAATGATCCTGATGCTTTTGGCGCGGTTGCGATGATGACCGCGATCAATAAGATGGCACTGCCTGTCCGCCCGATCGTTTTCATGGTCGGCTCCTTTGCACGCGGCATTAAATGATTGACTTTCACGGATGTTTTGGGTGAATATTTTTCAAACAATAATACAATAATTATGTAAACCTTTAATTATCAAATGGTGAAGTCATGTCCGTGGAATTCGCCATAATCATGGGACTGATATTGCTCGTTATATCTTCAGTCAACCTGCTCATCATTTTCCATGAATGGAATTGCGACAGGAGATTGGTGCGACAGGGTATCGAGACGACGGGAAGGATTACGGACGCGGCCACCTTCCCCGACATTGAAGACATTAACTCCGGCCAGTACCGTTTTTATGCGGAGTTTATCGTCAATGGGGCCACCTATCATACAAGCTCCCGCTTTGTAAGTGTATCAAAGGATGAATTTCTCGGTCGGGAAGTCGTGATTCTCTATGATCCTGATGATCCGGAGAAGTCGCGCTTCAAGAACGACATAAGTGTTATCCGCAAAGAGTTGGGATACATCATCATTTTCTTCGCCGGTATCGGTCTCCTTGTTTATGGCGTATTTTTCTAACCTGCGAATGAGAGGCGCGCAATAAAATTATGCCAACTGTAATCAAGGCTTTCTTTGGTATTTTCATTCTCGGCGGCATAGCCATTTCACTTTATGCAGGTTGGGAGATATTGGTCACAATAAATTTTGTCGAGACCGCAAGCGAACATTTAAAGGGAAGATTCGCAGGCTACGATACGATCGAGGTAGAGTCAACCAGTTCAACCACCGACATATTCGGCAATTTTGATTCTGTGAAAACCACTTCATACATGAGCTATCCTATATTCGAATTCACCGACAGAAATGGTGAGAAAAGACAGGTCAGGGAATCAAAATCTCATGTTTTCGAACGATTCAAACCGGGTCAGGATGTAGAGATCATCGGCTCTCCCTATGGCGTCTATCATTTGGCAGATTTCTATTCCTTATACTTCAGGGATCTTTGTATACTCTTTTTCGGCCTTGCTTTCATCATTTTCCCACTTATCCTGTGGAGAGGGTTCAGCACGGTTATGAAGACCCCGGAGGGAAATCGCTTTGTCCAATTTATTCCAGATACATTGAAAACAGTCCTCGATATTAAAGCGGAGCCATTTTCGTTCACGATTAGGTCTCTTTTTAAAGGTATTGGGGTATTCATGCTGCTCGTTATGGCGGTGTCTGCTATTTCTTACGCTGTCCCTTTCATCAAAAACCTGCACCTGGGTTCGGGTTGGGATTTGTTTAAGGCGTTGGAGGAGAAACGCTTTGATGAGGCCCATGGGTTGATCCTTAAAGGGAAGGGCATCAACAAAACCGATGAATATAACCAGTGCCCGATACACCTGGCACTGGAGGCCGATCGCTTTGATCTTGCACAGCTTCTGATTGAGGCGGGGGCGGATGTGAATGCCAAGAACATCTATGGACAAACACCCCTTCAGGTTGTTGTGCGCAAGGGCAACCTCCAATTCGCAAAACTGCTTGTCTCAAAGGGGGCGTCTTTGGAGCCGGGAGATGGTTCACCACCCGTGGTCATAGCGATTTCAAGGGGGTATGATGATATTGCCCGATTGTTAATAGAATCCGGGTGTGATCTGAAGCGTGAATATGTTGAGAGAGATTTTAAGTACACAGTGGGGGACATCACGATACTGGCAAAAAAGCCTGAGTTAGCAGAGCTTGTCCGGAGCCGTGGCGGAACTTTCACAATCAAACCTTAAGGTTCATTTAAATATCAAACACTGCTTTATGTCCTCAAAGTACACGGCATTCTAAATATATGTCTCAATTCGTTATACAATTCAATATATTAATCTTGCCATGTGAGGGGTTGCATCAATCATCATAGTCATAATATCCCCGATCGTAATATTCCCGCTCATAGTTGGGCACCGAACCGGGCACCTGATTCCCTTTCGAGTACATGCACTGTACGTAAGCATCGTCGTAAATCATTTGAAGCTGCTGGCTGGAGTAAGCTGATGCAGCGGCCCCCTGGGCGGCTCCCGCAGCTGTCCCGATGCCTGCACCCATTGCGGCTCCATGTGCCGCATACCTTCTCGTGCTTCTGGGACTGTATCCCCATGATGCGCCTGTCAGAGCGCCGATGCCGGCCCCTATTGCTCCTCCGATAATACCATATAAAACGGCATTCGCATTGATTCTGTCCACGGCTTCCTGGCCGCCCATTTGCTGAAACGCCCAAGCCTGGCATTCTTCCGCCTCTGTCTGAAATTTTGCAAACGGTTTTCCGGGAGAGGGCATCACCTGAACCGTTGGCCCCAGCGGTGCGGTGGCGCATCCGGCAAACAGCAATAAAACGGTTACGATAATACTTGCCGCTTTCAGAAAACTTCTATTTTTTTTCATGATCTTCCTTCCAGCCGCTGAAATGATTCAATTTGTAAAGCATCTTACTCTGCCCTTACATTCTGCGCTTTAAAATCTGTTTCAAATTATCATAATGCCGGCATCTGTGAATGTCAAGAAATGTCAAAGAAACATGAATCGCAGACGCTTGGTTCTCAAACACTCAAACTTGTTCACGATATTTGATTGACTTCAAAAACCTGCCTCCTTATACTTGTTTGCCAGCAGGCATTCACAGAAGGAATCCGGCATGAAACCAGAAAGACTATGGACGAGAGATTTTGTCACCGTCTCAGTGATCAATTTTTTAGTATTTTCAACGCACTTCCTGTTAATGGTCACGATCGCTTCTTATGCCGTGAATAAATTTCAGGCTTCCACCAAAACGGCAGGACTCGTCGCAGGCATTTTTATTATCGGAGCCCTGATCGGCCGACTGGGTACGGGGCGTATCATTGAAGCGGCAGGCAGCGCGAAAGTACTGAAATACAGCACAATCCTTTTTATTATCACATCTGCGTTGTATTTTGCCGCAGTCAATTTGCCATTGCTGATTGTCGTCAGATTGCTGCACGGGATTGTTTTCGGCGCGGCCAGCACCGCAACGGGAACTATCGTTGCCCAGATTATCCCCGGCAGCAGACGC
This sequence comes from uncultured Smithella sp., assembly GCA_964394715.1. Classification (GTDB taxonomy): domain Bacteria; phylum Desulfobacterota; class Syntrophia; order Syntrophales; family Smithellaceae; genus UBA8904. Next base: position 9,969 of record CAYMYR010000071.1, on the reverse strand, counting down.
GGGGAAGGCATCGGCTTTTACAGCATGGGGGCGATCCTGTCGGTGGCATCAGGTCCTTTTGTGGGGATGCTTTTAATTCACGGAACGGATTTCAAGATGATTTTTACACTAACGTCGGTTCTGGCTTCCGGCAGTTTTATCCTGTCCTTTCTTGTTGACGAGGAAGCCTGCAAAGTATCTGTTCAGGAGAGGGTAAAATCCGAGAGCCCTACTCGTTTGTCAACTTTTCTGGAAATAAAAGCAGTGCCGATTTCCATGGTCATCTTTATCATTGGCTTCAGTTATTCCGGAGTGCTGACGTTTGTATCCTTATACTCCAGGGAAATTCAACTGCAGGAAGCCGCCAGCTTCTACTTTCTTGTCTATGCGGTCACCGTTTTTTTCTCAAGACCCGTTTCCGGACGTTTATTCGATGCCAGGGGATCCAATTTTGTCGCCTACCCCTGCCTGCTCATTTATGCGGCAGGTATGCTTTTATTCAGTCAGGCGATCAATGGATTCATGCTGCTTCTCGCGGGATCGCTTATCGGTTTGGGTTATGGAAACTTCGTCTCCTGTGCCCAGGCCATATCCATTAAAAATACGCCACCCCATCGGCTGGGTCTGGCCACGGCCACTTTTTTTATTTTTGTGGATTTGGGGTTTGGTATAGGGCCTTACATCCTCGGTTCCCTGGTGCCGTTTACGGGATATCGAGGATTGTATTTCATGATGATGTTTGTGATCCTGGCGACGGTCCCGCTTTACTATTTTCTCCATGGAAGAGGGGCCTCACCGAAATAGATGCCGGTGGATGGCTGTAGTTGGAAAGGGAGGAATCGTTGTGAACGAGAATCAAAAGAAGGAGAAGGGAGGCATGAACATGAATCATTCTTTACCTTTTATCATAACCATCAGCCGACAGCTCGGTTGCGGAGGGGCATACGTGGGTCAGCAACTGGCAAAGAACCTGAATATTTTTTACGCAGACCGTGAAATTATCGGTCAGGCGGCCAGGCAGCTTTCGGTGCTGGAAGAGGACGTGAAAACGCGTGAAGAGAAAACTCTTTCCTTCTGGCAATCCTTCCTGCGGTCATATGCGGTTGCTCCTGACACGTATGTCCAGCCGCGCACCTTGACTCCGTCAGACCAGGAGTTGTTCAAGACCGAAAGTGAGATCATCAGGCGCATTGCACAGGAACGTTCGGCGGTCATTATCGGACGGTGCGGTTCTTATGTTCTTCGCGACCACCCGAATCATGTCAGCCTTTTTCTGCATGGTGAAATTTCTTTTCGTAAAAGCCGTGTTCAGAAATTTTATGAGGTGTCGGAAGAAGCTGCCGAAAAAATGATTGCCCGTAATGACGAAGAAAGGGCCCATTACAACCAGAAATTTACGGGTAGGGAATGGGCCGATGCGAGGCAGTATGACATGACGCTTGACATTAGCAAAACAGGCGTTGACGGGGCCGTGGCATTCATTTTGAAATATCTGGAGTTAACCTGTAAAGAAAAATGAACTCGAAGATCGAGCATTTCCCTGCTTTTGACCCCTTGCTCCGGGGTAGAGTTTCATAATTCTTTGCCTAGTGCATTGTGACGCATTGCACTAGAGGTTCCTTTTGTCGACCACCCGGCTGCTTTTTCCTTCCGAACGCTGTATGGTCTTGGGTTCCACAAGTTTGATTCTGGCAGTGATGCCCAGATAGTCTTTCATGTCTTTACGCAGCTGGTTTTCCAGCTTTTGCAGGGTCTTGATTTCATCCGCGCCGGCGAACTGTTTTTCGGACAATTCCACCTGCACTTCCAGTGTGTCCAGAGTTCCTTCGCGGTCCACAATCAATTGATAATGCGGTTCGAGGCCTTCAATGCCCACCAGCACCGCTTCTATTTGAGAAGGAAAAACATTTACGCCGCGGATAATAAGCATATCGTCGCTGCGTCCCAGAACCCGTCCCATGCGGCGGTGCGTCCGTCCGCAACGGCAGGGAGTGGGATCAATACGGCAGATATCGCGGGTACGGTAACGGATCAGTGGAAAAGCTTCCTTGGTCAGCGTGGTGAAGACAAGCTCGCCTTCCGTGCCGTCCGGAAGCGTTTCGCCGGTTTTCGGATCGATGGTTTCCACCAGGAAATGATCTTCAAAAATGTGCATGCCGTCGCGCACTTCGTCACATTCCATCGCCACGCCCGGGCCCATGATCTCGGACAGACCGTATATATTGAAAGCTTTGATGTTCAGTGCTTTTTCGATTTCGTTACGCATTTTTTCCGTCCAGGGTTCCGCACCGAAAATCCCCACCCGAAGCGCCAGTTTCCGCATGTCCACTCCCATCGCTGTTCCCTGTTCGGCGAGGTTGAGCGCATAGGATGGCGTGCAGCAGATGGCCGTCGGCCCGAAGTCCTGCAAAATCATAATCTGACGCTTCGTATTGCCGCCGGACATCGGGACCACGCTCGCGCCGATTTTTTCCGCCCCGTAATGAGCGCCCAGACCCCCTGTGAACAGGCCGTAGCCGTATGCGTTGTGAATGACGTCGTTTTTGGTGAGGCCGGCGGCCACAAAGCAGCGGCCCATTAATTCCGCCCAGGTTTCAATGTCCTGCCGGGTGTAACCGACAACGGTGGATGCTCCGGTTGTGCCCGACGAGGCATGTAAACGCACAACGTTGCTCATCGGTGCGGCAAACAATCCAAAAGGGTAATTGTCCCGCAGATCCTGCTTGGTGGTCATGGGGAACCTTTTCAGGTCGTCAAGCGTTTTCAGGCTTTCAGGCGACACTCCCGCCTTGTCAAAGGCCTTCTTGTAAAATCCGACGGTATGATAAACACGATGTGCCACCTGCCGCAGCCTTTTGAGCTGCAGTGCTTCAAGGGCTTCGTGGGGCAGGGTTTCAAATTCTTCATTGTAAATCATGCGAGGCATTTCTCCCGGGGTTCAAGATATTTTTGGTTATATAACATAATTCATTGTCGAATTAAAGCGGGATAGGAGATGAAGAATGAGTGCGCTTGGGATCATGATTCTAACTCGTCAACGAATCTAATATTACAGTACACAAAGTGATGAGCCTTTGTTTCTGCGCCTGCCACGGAAACCTTACCTGCCTGTTAAAATTCATTGACACTCAACCAGGTTCTTTCTATAATAAAGTTATTCATGACTTATCTGGTAGGGTCATAAAAAAGGAGTGATCATATGGAAATTGCCGTTACCAATGAAACTGATATAGCCATTTTTGCAATCAAAGGCAGGTTGGACGCCGTAACCGTTCCGGAACTGGAACAGCAGCTTAACCAGTGGTTCGAAGGAACGGGAAAGAAATTGATTTTTGATCTGGAAGGGCTGGATTATATCAGCAGCGCCGGACTGCGAACGTTTCTTTCCACTGCGAAAAAAATGAAGGCTCGTGATGGGAATCTGTGTATGACCAGGCTGCGGGACAACGTAAAAGACGTCTTTACCATTTCGGGATTTATTGCCTTGATTCCCGCGTTTGACACCCTGGGAGCGGCCCAGGATTCCATGCGGTAGTGTTGTGCCGAAATCACCGGTTATGCTTATGAAAAAGATGCCCGCCCGGATGGAAAGCCTGCACGAGCTGCTCACTTTCATTCGGAACGAGGCGAAAAAAAGAGGATTTCCCGAAAAGCTTCTGCAAAGGATTGAACTGGTTGCGGAAGAGGCACTGGTCAATGTGTTTGTTCACGGCTATACCCATAAAGAGGGAGAAGTCGAAGTGACCTGCCTGGTTTCGGATGATCCGGCCATCACCATCGAAATCCGTGATCAAGGCATCTCTTTCGATCCTCTTTCCCTGGCAGATCCGGATGTGCAATCCGACCTGGCCGACCGCAAGATCGGCGGTATGGGTGTATTCCTCATTCGGAAGATGGCGGATCGGGTGGATTATCGCCGGGAAGGCGACAGCAACATTTTCAGCATGACTTTTTTAAATCGCTGAACAAATAAGACGGTATGCATCACAGGATGACGTTTGCCGGAGAACAGATACTACACTGCCGTCCGTTCTTTCTTGTTTTTCCATACCCTTTTCAACCTCAATGAATTACTCACAACAGAGACAGAGCTGAAAGCCATTGCCGCGGCGGCGAATTCCGGGTTCAGCAGGATGCCGGAAAAAGGATAGAGAACGCCGGCGGCTATTGGAATTCCAATGATATTGTAAATAAACGCCCAGAACAGATTTTGTTTAATCACCCTTATGGTTGAAGCAGACAGGGAAATCGCCTCCGGCACACCGGTCAAATCATCCCGGATCAGGGTGATGTCGGCGGCTTCAATCGCCACGTCGGTTCCTGTGCCGATGGCAATGCCCACGTCGGCCGCCGCGAGGGCGGGAGCATCGTTGATACCGTCGCCCACCATAGCAACGACTTCGCCTTCGTTCTGCAGCTTTCTAATTGCATCCGCCTTGCTTCCGGGCAGAACTTCCGCCATCACTTGTTCGATACCGAGCCCGGATGCGATGCCTGCCGCCGTGCCCGCATTATCGCCCGTCACCATTGCGACTTTCAATCCCCTGTGCTTCAGGCTCTGCACGGCCTGCTTTGCAGACGGCTTCGGCAGATCCGCGAGTGCGATCAGGCCGATCGCTTTATTGTCCCGTGCGACATAAACAACGGTTTTTCCTTCCCGCGCCAATTCCGCGGCTTTGTTTGCCAAAAGTTCTATGGAAACGCCCTGGTCGTTCATGAGAAACCGGTTGCCGATCAAACATGTCTGACCGTTAACGGACGCCCTGGCTCCCATGCCTGACAATGCCAGGAAATTTTCTGCACCGGCCACAGAAATCCGGTCGCTTCCGGCCTTTTTTAGAATGGCCTTTGCCAGCGGATGCTCCGATGATTTCTCCAGCGCGGCGGCCACGGACAAGACCTGTTTTTCATCAGATCCATCGGCGGCCGCAATGCGGGCCACTTCTGGTTCGCCGCGTGTCAGGGTGCCGGTTTTATCAAACACGACAACGGAGAGTTTGTGGATTTTTTCCAGTGCTTCGCCGCCTTTGATGAGAATGCCGCTCTGCGCTCCCAGGCCGGTGCCTACCATGATCGCAGTCGGTGTGGCCAGTCCCAGGGCGCAGGGACAGGCAATGACGAGAACAGAAACGAAATTAATCAAAGCGCGGCTGAAACTGCCGCTTTCGGGGAGAAAGTACCAGACGGCAAAGGTGATGGCGGCAATGCAGAAAACAACCGGAACAAATATGGATGCGACTTTATCTGCGATACGCTGGATGGGTGCTTTGGATCCCTGTGCTTCTTCCACCATGCGGATAATATGCGCGAGCATGGTGTCCGACCCCACACCGGTTGCCTGCATGGTGAAACTGCCTGCCTGGTTGATGGTGGCCGCAAACACCTTCTGTCCCGGTTCTTTAGTTACCGGCATGCTTTCGCCGGTCAGCATGGATTCGTCCAGCGTCGATTGCCCGGTCAGCACCGTGCCGTCCACGGGGACTTTTTCTCCGGGTTTTACCAGAATTTTGTCACCGATCTGTATGCTCTCTACAGGTGTTTCGACTTCAGAACCCTCGCGCAATACATGGGCGGTTTTGGGTTTAAGGCCGATCAGTTTTTTAATTGCGCCGGATGTCTTCCCCGTTGCCCTTGCTTCCAGAAGCCTTCCCAGCAGGATCAGAGTAATGATCATTGCCGCGCCATCATAATAAACATGCGGCGCAACGCCAGCGCTTTCAAAGAAACGGGGGAAGAAGGTTGCCGCCGCAGAGTAGGCATAGGCGGAAAAAGCGCCGACGGCAACCAATGTATTCATGTCGGACGTCTTTTGTTTTGCCGCTTTGAGGGCACCTGCAAAAAAGCGGCTGCCCACCCAGAAGACGGCGGGCGCCGTCAGGACAAAGAGGGAAAAGAGCATGGCCTGACGCGGAATTATCTGCAGGAATCCAAACCAGTGCTGCATGGAACCGAAAAAAATGATTACGCTTAACACCGCGCCGCAGATCACTTTTATGGTCAGTTCTTTCAGTTCCTGTGCGCGGGCCTTCTCGACAGGGTCGTCTGATTCGTCTTTGAACTCTCCCAGAAATTCATAGCCCTGTTCGGATACAGCTCTGCCGAGTGCGGAAACGCCTCCCCAGCGGGGAAGATGGCTGACGGTGGCCCTAGCGGTTGCCAGGTTCACACTGACATCCACAACGCCTTCCACTTCTTTGAGCGCGTTTTCCACACGACGTACGCAGGCGGCACACGTCATTCCCTGAATATGGATCTGCACTTTATCCGGCAACGTCGTACCCCGCTTTTTTAACTGCATCCTTAATCAGCGCCATGTCTACGGGCCGGGTCTCGTCATAAGAAGCCGTTTGTGTTTCCAGGTTCACCCGGACATTCTCAATTCCGTCAATCGTGCTGAGCGCTTTGGTAACCGCCATGACGCAATGCTGACAGCTCATGCCTTTAATTTTAATGGTTTTCACAAAAACCCTCCTTCAATGGATTATTTCTGTCTAAAATAATAATTATTCAGACAATGGCAAGTGTTATATCGGACTTGATAAAAAATAAAAATTCTGTATGATTATAGGTAAAAGGACGCGATATGATCATACGCTGCTGGGGGGCCAGGGGATCTATACCAACCTCGGGAAATCGCTATCTGCGCTATGGCGGAAATACAACCTGCTTGGAGATCCGCAATAGCAATAATGACGTACTTCTGGTTGATGCCGGTTCGGGAATCCGTGAAGCGGGCAATGCTCTGCTTGCCGAGGGATATCGTGATTTCACGCTGCTCCTGACGCACGCCCACTGGGATCACATTATGGGTTTTCCATTTTTCAAACCGTTATATAACCTCAAGACAAACATTGCCGTCTGGGGTTGTGATTTTGCGCAGCACTCCATCCAGGACATGCTCGCTCGCGTTATGTCCGCGCCATATTTCCCCATCAACTATGATGATGTTCATGCCGATGTTGTCTACGCCGATTCATGCGGAGGCGTTTACACACTTGGAGATATCCGAATCACGCAGATAGCCCTTTCCCACCCGAATCAAGGCATGGGTTATAAATTTTCAGAATACGGGAAAAACTTTGTCTTTCTGACCGACAATGAACTGGGGTATCGTCATGAAGGTGGGATGGCGCGTGAGGATTATGTGGAATTCTGCCGCGGTGCCGATGTGCTGTTTCATGACGCGGAATACCGCAATGAGGAATACTCTAGAAGACATGGCTGGGGGCATTCAACCATCGAGCAGGCGGTCGATCTTGCCCTGGACGCAGGTGTTGGGAAATTGGGGCTTTTTCATCACAATCAGGATCATCTGGACGACGAAATTGACGATATGGTTTTCCAGTGCCGTCAAATTATCCGTGACCGGGGCAGCAAGTTGGAGTGTTTTGCCGTGTATCAGATGATGGAGCTTGCCCTTTAAAAGAAACACAGAAACCGCACAAGTCGAAATCTTTGCACAATGATTGAATTGTCATAACCCTTCGTGTCACGCGTTTCGACTCCGTTCGACTGCGCTCAGGATAAACTGCGGGAGATATCTTTTAACACCAAAATATAAAAAAAGATTTCTCGTCGCTACGCTCCTTCGAAATGACACGGACAAAAAACAAATCTCTCTATTGCGTAATTTGAGATAAATCATAACCGGAGAGCACGCCATGCTGATCGTTTTACATCTTGTCCTGATGATTGCCGCGGTGATATGTTTGATCACGGGTGTCGGAGTGGCCATGTTTGCCCGGAAGAGGAAAAACTGGCTGAAGCTTCACAAGGCAATCAATACGGCAGGGGTGATCATCGGGCTTGCCGGTGCGGCCATGGCTTTTGTCAATGTCGTAACATCAGCCGGGAATCACCTTTCAGGCCTTCATCAGCGGATGGGGCTTTTTGCGATTCTTTTATTCTGTTTTACCCTTTATTTAGGGTTTTATTCTTTCAAGGCCGCCAATAAAACTGCTGTCCGCGCCACACATCGATGGTCCGGACGTTTTTCGCTGATCGCCATGCTGGCAGCTTTGATTCTGGGCCTGATGATGATCGGTGTCCTGTAAATGCTTCTTCCGACAACTTCAGAAGAAATCAGTAAACTTTCATGGGACCGGCCTGACGTCATTCTGGTGACGGGTGATGCCTATATCGACAGTCCGCACATTGGTGTGGCGGTCATCGGTCGTGTGCTGGCCGATGCAGGGTATCGTGTCGGAATCATCGCGCAGCCGGATATGGAAAGCGGCACGGACATTCAGCGTCTGGGGGAGCCCCGGCTTTTCTGGGGAATCACCGGCGGCTGCATGGACTCCATGGTTGCCAATTATACCGCCCTGAAAAAAAGAAGGCGTGAAGATGACCTGACGCCCGGGGGAAAAAACAACCGCCGCCCCGACCGTGCCGTCATTGCCTATGCCAATCTCATCCGGCGCTATTTTAAAAGCACAAGACCGATTGTATTAGGCGGTGTGGAAGCAAGCATGCGGCGGATCGCCCATTACGATTACTGGTCGGACGCCATCCGGCGTGCTATTTTATTTGATGCCCGTGCCGATGTTCTGGCCTACGGTATGGCGGAGCGCGCTGTGCTTGAAATCGCTCAAAGGCTGGCCCAGGGAAAGGATCTCAAAAATATCCGCGGCACCTGTGTCATCGAAAACGATCCGCCGCCGGGCTACCTGGAATTGCCTTCTTATGAAAAAGCTGCTGCAGATCCAAAAGCATTCGTGAGGATGTTCAAAATTTTTGCAGGCGAAAACGACCCGGTTACGGCGCATGGGTTTTACCAGGAACACCGCGGCCGATTCCTGGTGCATCATCCACCGCAGCCTCACTTGACCGGGAACGAACTGGACGCCGTTTATAATCTGGAGTTTTCCCGCCGGGTGCACCCTTTTTATGAAAAGCAGGGAAAAGTCCGCGCCATGGACACCATTTCTTTTTCATTGACCACACACAGGGGCTGTTTCGGGGAATGCCGTTTCTGTTCCATCGCCCTGCACGAAGGAAGAAAGATCCTTAGCCGCAGTGAGGAATCCATCCTGGCCGAAGCAAGGAAAATTGCAGCCCATCCGGACTTTAAAGGGTATATCGTGGATGTCGGCGGAGCGACGGCCAACATGTACGGAATCGACTGCTCCCGAAAACTAAGCCGCGGTGCGTGTCCTGACAAACGGTGTCTATACCCGCGCGTGTGCTCTTCCCTGAAGCCGGATCACACGCGTCAGATCAGGCTGCTTGCGGCCCTTCGCCGGATTCCGGGCGTCAAAAAAGTATTTGTCGCTTCGGGTATTCGTCATGACCTGATTCTGGCGGACAAGAAGAATGGCCTGCCCTATCTGCGGGAGTTGGTGAGACATCACACTTCAGGGCATCTGAAAATCGCGCCGGAGCATGCCGTGTCATCCACGCTTAAGCTCATGGGGAAACCGGTGCCGGAAGCATTGATCGATTTCAAGAACCTTTTTGAAAAGGTCAACGCGGAAACAAAACAAAAGCAATTTCTGACGTATTATTTTATTGCCGCCCACCCGGGCTGCACCGAAAATGATATGCGGGAACTGAAATCCTTCATCTCGCGTGAATTGAAAACAACGCCGCAACAGGTGCAGATCTTTACGCCTCTCCCCTCAACCTATTCCGCGCTCATGTACTGGACAGAGACTGACCCGGAAACCGGCAGGAAAATTTACGTGGAAAAAGATCCTTTAAAGAAGCAGAAACAGAAGGAACTTGTTGTTCCCGAACGCAAACGTTCCGGAAGAGGGGCGGGATTTACCGGGAAAAGCACCACGATCAGCCGCGGAGGCAAAAAATGAATCCTTTATTTCCCTTGAAGGGTGGCAAGACCCCTTATGCCTCTCGTGTCATTGCACAATTTTGTCATTGCGAGCCGCCTCTCAGGCGGCGTGGCAATCTTATAAGCAAGATTTCTCACATGCGTTCGAAATGACAATGAAAAGAGGTATTATACAAACTAAACGATGAATAAAAAAAAGA
>CAYMYR010000070.1:0-13213 GCA_964394715.1 uncultured Smithella sp. | reverse complement strand
CGCCCTTCCCTTTTTTCCGGGTTGAACCAACGGGTTTCGTATATCCCCATTTTGGAGTCAGTCAACTTACCTGTAAAGGTCACCGACAGGTCGTAGCCATCGTCATTGACAGGAATTCCATCCATTACCATTGGGAACCATTTTTCCCCATCCTCACTGTACTCGATTGATATCAGGCGACGGTGAAAGTCGATCAGCGTCGGGGGGACATCAACCCATTTGATGTCCCAATATTCTTCACCGCCTTCAGGCCCCTTCAGCTTTGGTTCCTCAAGCATCACCCTCCTGCCCTGCGGGGCATCATACTCCAGATAGAATGTGTTCCCTGTAAGCTGAAATGTCCATGACCCGGGTATGACAGAGAAATCTCCCTTTCTTGCCAGATCACTTACAACACTGGCGGCATGGGCGGCGATGAAGGGATTGGTATTTGGGCCGTAAAGTGTGTGACCGCCCTCGTAGCGCTGTTGGGCATATTCCTCAGGGGTTGTGCAGTAGCCGGTATAGCCGTTGGAGACACTCACCACGACAAAACGAGTCTCCTCTGTCACACCTATCTGAAATGCCGATTTCCGGCATGCTTCGGCAATGCGCCTTCCTGATTCCATGGTGACCTCGTAGGGAAGAGGCAGAAGGACCATATCATGCAGGCGGATAACCTGAAAGGTGATCCGGTGGGGAAATTCATCCCGTGGGAGAACGAGCGACTGGAAAGGCCACAGGGCGATCCGCCGGTTGCCGTGGCATCCACCGGTAAAGATCCAACGCCTGGATCCTTCTTTAAAAAACGGCAGCCAGTTGAGAACGGGCGTGGGACCTCCGTCATACGCGCCGGAAAGCAATGTATTCCCCACCCGGGGAGGATCGCATATCGCGATCGCGTCGATGGCATTTTCCTGAAATAAATCGATCTCCCGAAGGGCCGCTTCTACCTTCACCCTGCCGGTGAGTTGACTTTCCAGCGAGTGGAAAAGCCCGATAGCCTTTCTCCCGATGCCAACACCAATCCGCCTGGACTCTCTGAACCCTTCCCCGTCACAAACCATGTCCGGTGCATTGTCCGCATGCGTGCCGTTGACCACGGCATGGACGAACCCTGCCGTTCTGTACCTTCTTGCGATTTCCCATTCGAGTTCTCTTTCGATGTAGGCAAAGACATCGGCATTGTAAAGGGTGTTTTGCGAAGGCACGGTGGTTCCGTGAATTGAATAAACAGTGAGGGCGCCTGCAGGAACATAGACACCGCTTTTGGCGTCAAGGCAATCAACGCGTACCATATACATCGTGGGATTTACTGCCTTTCGAATGTCCATTGCCTTCACAGGATCTGCGTTCAGGTTTGCGCGGTAGGCCGATATGCTGCGGTTGCGCGTGAAGCCATAGACCTCCGTACTTCCCGTGGCAATCCTGGCAGGCCTTCTGCTGTTGTATGCGTCAATGATTGCGGAGGCTATCTGGCCGGTAATAAAGTCGAAGAATTTCATATCCAGCCCGCCTGCGTTTGCCGTGTGCATCATGTAAAAATTGCTTCCGGACAGATTGCCCGGACCGGAATGCGTGTGGGTCGCCGACAGCATGATGCCTTTCAGATCCAGGTCCGTCTTTCCGGCCACCAGTTCGGCAACCCGGCGATGCACCAGTTCAGAGCCTGTCAGGAGATCGCACTGGACCATTGCTACAGGCCCTTGACCCACAGGTTTAAGATAGATAGCGCGGGCGTACAGGCGTGTACGGAAACCCTTTCCATAGTTTCCATTGGCTGAGTATCCCGCCATCGGCATGCCCGGTCGCGGAGTAATGTCCGCCCTGCCGACACCGGCCAAAAGCGAGGTATTGCGTTCTGAAGTCAAGGGCGTCACACGACGCACCTCCAGGTTGATGGAGGAACCGCAACCGATCAGGATGAATGCCACCATTATAACGGCGATTTTTGTCATCCCTTGCAACATTTTCAACCTCCTGTAAATATGATTCCCGTCACGCATACATTGTACCGTTTTAAGACACGAAGACCAGAAACCATTCTATATCATCAGTATGATACACTAATAAGTAATCGTAAAGCACTTTTTAATCCCGAATGATTCAATCCATTGTTGCTTTGCGGTGATGTTGTATGAGAATTTTTTTAACTTGTAGCCGGCTGGTCTGTCATGTTAGTCTCATAGACCGATGAAAGGAGGCCGCAAATGAACCCTTATGAAAGATTAAGAGAAATACTGGATGCTCATCCAGCCACCGCGCCAAAAGCAGAATCAATCGATCAGATACTGCGCATCCTTTTCACACCCCAAGAAGCAGACATTGCCATTTATATGAGTTTCAAGCCAAAAAAGGTTGCTTCCATTGCGAAGCTGGTTAACCTTGACGAGAACACGGTCAAGAGCAGCCTTGAATCCATGGCCAATAAAGGTATTATTTTCTCACGCAGGAAAGATGGCGATGTATCCTATGGTCTGGTGCCTCTTATCCCCGGCGTCTTTGAGTTTCCTTTCATGAAGGGTGGCGGAACTCCCATGCATGACCGTCTCGGCAAGCTCTGGGAAGAATACCACCGTGAAAGCCTGGGGGCCTCCTTTGCCGGAAATCCTACTCCGCTCATGCGGGTAGTCCCCGTGGAGAAATCAATAACGGCGCAGAACCGCATTCATCCTTATGAAGAAGTTAAAAATTTTATTCATAACGCCAATTTCATTGCTGTGGCAGGTTGTGCCTGCCGGATCAGCGTCGGCAAGTGTGACAAACCCAAAGAAGTATGTCTTATCTTTGACGGAACAGGCGAGTTTCTGGTGGAACGCGGCTTTGCACGCCAGATAACAAAAGAAGAAGGCTTAAAAGTACTGGATCTGGCTGAAGAAGCAGGACTTGTACACACAAGCAACAACAGCGCCGACAAAGCCAGTCTGATCTGCAACTGCTGTCCATGCTGCTGCACCATACTGCGGGGGAAAACGCAGCTGAAACATCCCCACGCGTTTGAACCCAGCCGGTTTGCCGCCTTTGTAAAAAAGGATGACTGCACCGGATGCGGTATCTGTGAAGAAGAACGATGTCCCGTAAAAGCCGTCACCATGATCGAAGATGTCGCTTTTGTTCATCAGGACGAATGTATTGGCTGCGGGTTATGTGTGACGGGCTGTCCTGTTGATGCCATCGAACTGGTTGAAAGGAAACAAGTACCTGCCGTTCCGGCAACGATTCAGGACATGGCCGTCAAAGTCCTTCAGGAGAAAGGCAGGATGGACGCTTTTATGAAGGTCATGCAGGGTTAGGGCCGATACGGCAAGGTTTATCTTTCATGGCCTGGAAGGTGCGATTTTGCATATGAAGGTTGCCAAAAGCATGTGGCCTCTCCGTACATTTCGCAGATACTTAAACACATACCTGGCGGAGAATCAGAAAAAACATGCATGAACTGCCCATTACGGAAAGCATTTTAAACATTGTGCTCAAGCACGCGGCCAAAAACAACGTCCGGCAAGTAGTCGCCATTCATCTGCGGATCGGAAAACTCAGCGATCTCGAAGATGAATGGATCCAGCATTATTTTGACTATTTAAGCAAAGGCACTATGGCCCAGGGTGCAAAACTGATCATTGAACGCACACCGATCATCTTGCAGTGCAACAGCTGTAAAAATTCTTATGAAGCGGACATGGCTACGATCGGCGATGCCGCCTGCCCAGCCTGCGGGCAGACGGACAGCACGTTGATTTCCGGACGGGAATACTATATCAAGGACATGGAGGTGCAGTGATGGAAGAAGTCAGGCTCATTGAAGTCAAGGAAGAAATTCTGGCCGACAATAACCAGGTTGCGGCAGGCGTCCGCGATCAGCTGCGCAATAAAAAGACCCTACTCGTCAATTTAATGTCCTCACCGGGGTCGGGCAAGACCAGCCTCATTCTCCGCACCGTTGAAGGTCTGAAGCAGGGTCTGAAAATAGGTGTCATTGAAGCGGACATTGATTCCAAAGTGGATGCGGAAAAGGTGGCCGCCAGTGGAATTCCGGCAATCCAGCTCCGGACCGGCGGTTTTTGTCATCTCGACGCAACGATGGTCACACAGGGAATTGATGCTCTTGCAGAAAATGATTTGGATCTGATCATTATTGAAAATGTAGGCAACCTGGTTTGCCCTGCCGAGTTTGACACGGGTGCGCACAAAAACGTCATGATCCTGAGCGTTCCGGAAGGCGACGACAAGCCCCTTAAATATCCCCTCATGTTCAGCATCTGCAATGTCCTTCTGATCAACAAAATCGACTACCTTTCATTGAGCGATTTCGATATGGCCGCCCTGCGCAAAAGGGTCCTTGCCTTGAATCCCGGCATAAAAATAATTGAAGTCTCCTGCAAAACAGGGGCAGGTATTGATAATTGGATCGCCTGGCTTGGACAGGAAGTCGAATCATTCCGTTCAGGTCAATAACTGATTAAACATCGCCCGGGAAATGATCGCCCTGGTTTCCCGGGTTTCTTTCGCATCCGCCGGATCCGGCCACGATCTGTTTTTCATCGTCAGGGGAGAAGCCGGATCATAGTCCCTGTTAAGAACAGCATGAATTGTCGTGTTGTCGTCAGTTTAGCTTTTTCTTTGGTGGAATCCTTACAATTCTTTCTTTGCCCTTCACCATGGTTATTGCGTTTTGCGGGCAGAAATGCGCACACACTCCGCATCCGATGCAACGGTCCCCTTTTCTGCGGGCTTTTTTGTCGTCATTTAAGTAAGCCGCATAGGTATGACATTTCTCAACGCATGTACCGCATCCAATGCAGAGTTCATCGTTCACCACGGACATAAAACTGGTCACGTTGGCAATAGGCGCGATCATATTATCAGCCCCGTTTGCGCAACAGCACCGGCAGCAATTGCAGATACTGGTTTCATCCTTGCTGGTATCGAAATTCGGATGATAGGCCTTATGCACAAGCCCCGCTTCCTCCGCCCGCTTCAATACTTTCAGCGCTTCATCCTTGGTAATCATTCTTGAAAAACCCTGCTCGGATGTAAATTTCGCCGATTTGCCAAAAGTGAAGCACGTTTCCCTTTCATCCGTCTGTTTGCAAGGCGTCCCTTCCATGTCTTTGTAGTGACGGCAGAAACAATGCCCCAGCGCAATCTCGTCGAACTTCTGAATGAGTTCCTCAACTCTTTGAGAAGGCACAACTCTGTCGACTGCTGTTTCCAGTTCCTGGTTGATGATAATTTTAACAGGTTCGCTTTTCGGTTTGTTTTCATAAACCGGCACGGTTCTGTCAACAGGCGGCGCGGTCATGAGCATGGGAATAATCACATCATAGTTGTCCTGAACCATGCTGTCCAGTTCCGTAAATAGCTTATTGAATAATGCAGCTATTTCCCTGTTCCGTTCAGTAATCTCGAGCTTGCCCATGAAATTATATTCAAAGGTCCCGACGTTAAGCAGCGGGAGTAGTCTGAAAACCATGATTCCCTTGCTGTTGGGTTGATTAAAGATAACGCCCCTGGCCGCAAGGTCCTTCACTTTTTTGTTGATGTCGTCTTCCGACAGCCCGCTGGATAACTTCAGCTGTTCCATCGTCTGGGATTTTTTTTCGTTGAAAGAAGCGATAAAATCCACTTCATCTTCCATAATGAAATATTTTAACAATTGGATAAGTGTATCGCTGACAGGAAGCGGAGTGCCCCCCGCCTGGCTGATGATCTCACCGGCTTTTTTGTATTTTTCGTCCATGTTCATGTTTATTGCTCCCGTTATTATTTAATATTTTTGGCAAATCACCGCGTAGGCACAGAAATCGAACCTTTTGCGAAATCATACCATTATCTACAACAGCATGCGGCACGCAGTATAGATGCGGCACTTTTCCTTGTCAATGAATATGAGTTAATAAATGACATTTTTTATTCCTGTATTTAGAACTTGATAATATCTCATCAATTCTAGTATCATCGGAAAAAAATTGCGGCTCAGGAGGTCCCATGAAAGCATTAAAACTCTGTATGACGTGCATGTTGACGGTCTTATTGATTTGCTTTCTGTTCAACATCGATGTTTCCGCCCAGAGAACCATTGTCGTGGCGGTGGACAGCGGTGAGTGGGCGCCTATGAAGATGAAAGGGACCAACGGGGAGCTGACCGGATTTGAAATCGACATGATCAAAGCCATCAGCTCTGAGGCCGGGTTTCAGGTCAAAATCGTCGAGGTCCCCTGGGGCAAGATCTTTGACGACCTCGATGCGGGAAAGTTTGATGCGATCATGGCTTCGGTAAGCATCACAGATCAAAGAAAAGAAAGGTTTGATTTTTCGCAGCCGTATTTTTCCGCGGAACAGCTTCTTGTTGTACAGAAGGCACTGGCCTTATCATCCCTCCAGGGCAAGACAATTGCGGCATTTGAAGCAACGACCGGGGCTGCTGTACTCAAAAAATCCAAATTAATTGAAAAGCGATTCTATCCTGTCGGCGAGACGGAAAAAGCTTTCAACGATTTGGCGGAGGGCAAAATTGACGGTGTGATCTGCGATACTCCTCTGGCCATCAACTACTGCTTCAGACGCGAGGCGTATCAGGGAAAGTTTGCTATCGCGAGCGAAAAAACGGTTCTGGGCAAACCTTCAGAAAAAGAAGAGTATGCCATGGTGGTAAAAAAAGGCAACCCCGATACCCTTTCTCTCCTGAACAAAGGCATCAAGGCTGTTCATGCCAAGGATATCGATGCCAGTCTCAAGGCCAGGTGGATCTGGTGGTAATGTCTCGCGTGTTATGCAAGTACAGTTCCCCGGCAACAATTACAAAGCATCATCAGGGAATAAATGGAAGACAACCAAAACCGCTTCGTTTACCTGGATAACATAAGAAACATTCTTGTGTACAATGTTGTTCTATTGCACGTCATACAAATGTTCGCCTATCCGCTATTATTCTGGTGGCCTGTCATTGATAAAGAGAGGTCATCCGGATTCTATGAGACCTTGCTGATCCCCATGGACATTTATTTGATGCCCTGCCTGGTTTTTATTGCAGCACTTTTCATCTTTCCATCGTTGGGAAAAAGCACTCCCGTTGAGTATATAAAAAAAAGATTTCTGCGGCTTTGTGTGCCGGTCATTGTTTTTCTCTTTTGCGCGGGTGATGTCTTTTTTCAGCTCCTTTTAACAAGGTTAAACCCCGTCAGTCCGGACTATTTGGATACATTCCTCAATTTCTGGCGGTCATTTATAAATTTACCGGCATTATATTTATCCAGTTCCCAAAAAACATTGAATACGGCAGTGTTTAATTTCCAGCATACCTGGTTTTTAACTTTTCTCTTTTTTTTAACACTGGCGGTTGTATTACTCAATCTACCCTTTAAAAGAAAACATCGTGAATCGAAAAAAGTGGACAGCCGGAAAAAAATTATCCTGCAAACGATTATCTTTGCCGCAGCGCTTGGCATTGTCTACGACGCAGCCATGATATATTATGTTAGCCATGGCATTAATCCTTCATGGATAATCATCGGCAAGATGCTGCAGTTTCAAGTCGGTAAAATCTGGATGCTTCTCCCGGTTTTTTTATTCGGTTTGTATGCTTACAAAAAAGAGTGGCTAACCAGGGGTGATATCGGGAGCTGGAGGATGTGGGGAATAATGGCATGCGTTCCTCTGGTACTTTGTGTTCTATTATACAATATCGGAATCCTGCCCGTACTGGACGAAATATTTAAAGTTATTGAGCACAATATGCAGTTTGACACTAAAAAGACCATGCCGGCCGTAAGTCGCTCTGTTCAAGGTGCATTTCTGGGTGCCTGGTTTTTAACACCACCGGTATTATTATTTCTCTTGATGTTTTTCATCTCTCTGGCAAAAAGGTTCTTCAATAATCAAAATGCAATCACCACTTTCTGTTCAAAACATTCTATCAATGTCTATATTCTTCATTATGTTCCCGTTCTCCTATTGCAATACACTTTTCTGAATGTGCCCATACCATCGATTGTAAAAATTGTCTTGATGTTCGTTATCATTATTCCTGCCTGTCTTTGGCTTAGCCACTATCTGGTCTATCCGTATCCCAAAATTGCCATTGCATTCTTCGTCGCGCTGAAACTCGTTGCGCTTGCCGCTGGATTTACCTTTTACTACATAGCGCTGTTGGCATTGATTCTCATCTCCTTTTCCGGTGCTGTCTATGAATCAGCAAAATCTGCGTATGCGCGCAATACTGTTCAAAATCAGGTGTGATTGGAACCTAATATAGTTAATATCACTGCACCACCGTACAGGATTCAAGGACATTTGTTTAGGATATTCACCACATCTGACTGGAATGACGGTATAACCATATTTAAAAAATGGCTGAACTATACTTTAATCTGTGATAAAAAGAATCAGGTACAGGTCGTTGTCATTATATCTTAATCTTAATGAATGGAGGATTTGTGATGAAACACAGGTTTCTTATTATGTTTTGCCTTGCCTTTCTGATGAGCGGATGCGCAGGCAACATGGCCCTCACCAAAGGCCAGACTGACATTGATCTTTCCAATAAATCCATTGCTTTGCTTACCGTCAAGATATCAAACCAGTACAAACCAAAACGTCAGGTAAATTTGCACAGTGTCCTGATTTGCCCTCAATCCGAAATAAACTGCAGGCGTGACCTTCCTGCCTATCCTGGAAGCCCTTATAAGATTTATAAAAAAGAAAAAAACAATTTCAATGAATATTTGCTGAGTTTTGCACTGGAAAGCGGCACGTATAACATCGATGGTTTCTATGCGATTTATAATATTCCTGCAATTATTTCTGCATCTGGCTATGGCGAGCTAAAATTGGAAACAGAGATTAAACCAAATACCGTCAGTTACCTTGGGCATCTCGATATTACACTTCGTGAGAAGAAAGCTGAGACCGAAATAAGCGCCGGGAACGCAATACCTCATATGGATCAATCGATGTCCGGTTTTGCTTCAGGTACATTTGACATCGTTGTTGAAGATAAATATGATGAAGACATGAAATCTTTCATTTCTGAATATCCCGGATTACAGCAGATTAAAGTTGAAAAAACCATCCTTCCGGAATGGATAAGACCGGAAAACAGGAATAAACCATAGAAAAATCGATTTATTCTTTGACAGTTCCACACCGTCGGCATTTTCTTGCCCCGCGGAAAAGCTTTATTCCGCAATGAGCGCAGGAAAAAAGCTTTTCTTCGGCTTCGATAAAAGCTTCCGTGCCAATTTCCTTCCAAAGAGGGATTGCGCGCATAATATGTTTCTTTCCTTCCGGCACAGGAAAATTGTTAATGATATCACAGGGAAATTCAGCACATTGATGACAGCCGAGATAGCCCTTTTCTTTGGTACAGCTTTTTATGGCACAAACCGCGCAGTACCAGTAAACCAGATCAGAACGACACCCCCTGCAGTTGATCTTATCTGTCGTATCGCCGTATGCTGTTGCCAATTTCTCTTTTAAAGGTTCATCACCATCCGCCGTAGCGCAATATATTGCGCAAACACCGCAATAAAGACCGCATGGGGAAATCAAGTCCTGTTTCATGATGTGTGCCTCCTAGTTTTTTTGAAAAAATATTTCATTTACGTCGTTTCGCTGTAACAGGTCTCTTAGCCATGCTGCCATGTCCGGTCCCTTGAAAAACGGCTGTTCCTGATAAAGCGTTAAAAACTTTGAATACGAATCTTCAATATCATTGATGGTTTTTCCCAAAACGGACCGGATGGTCCCCATGGAACTGTGCCGGATATTCAGATCACCCGGCTTAATTAAACCTAAATTGGTCAGGTAATTTACCTGCTCGCTGCACTTGCAGGGATTGCGTTTATCCAAAAGACTGCAATTCTTCTGAAAATAGTCGGCAACTTTTTTGCGTGACCTCGATAGAATTTTTCGAAAGTTTGCCTGCGAAATATCACAGATCTCCGCACCCATTCGATCCGTTACATCAAATATTCCCCCCAGAATCAGCACGATTCGCTCCATTCTGTTGAGACAAAGCAGGATACATAACACACAGTAGTTTTTGGTTTCATCGATCATTTCTTTATCATCTGCGGAGACGGCCTTTTTATTTTCAGGAAAATTCAGCATGAAGGAATTGAAATCAAAGGTTTCCGCGTGAGCTGCATAAAATTGCTCTTTCTTACTCTGCTTCATGTTGATGACATGATTGGCAACAATCCGGTATAACCAGGTTCGAAACGAAGCTTTCTTCTGATCATACGTGGCAAGTTTGGAAATGATAATGATCAGAATCTCCTGCGTTACGTCTTCGGCACGATGGAGATCACCGGTCATATTCAGGGCGATATTGAATATCCATGACTGATGACGCAAAATGAGCGCCTCCAGTGCTGCAGCATCACCCCTCAATGCGCGTTGAATATAATCCACATCATTCTCATGTGCATCAATCTTTTCCCGAAAAGGATTGTGCATATCCGTCATACCACCTATTGTTTTTTTCATTCCTTACACCCCTTATACAATTTTTTACCAAAAGTGTGACATTGATTTGTCGTTTTTAAACAATTTTTCATTAAGATAATCTTTGATTGACATGAACCGCAGGATTTCCTAAAATATTTCGATAAATAAAACATTTTTATCAGGAATCGAGAATGAAACCGTTTCTTAAAGTTATTCTTCTTCTGGCGTCGGCAACAATCCTTATGGCCTGCGCAGCACAACATGAGATCAGAATTCTGCACGTCAATGATTTTCATGGATTTGCAACAGCTTATAAGCCTTATGGCTCTGAATCGGAACAGGGAGGCCTGGCCTATCTTGCACAGCGCGTTGAAGAGCTTCGGGCTGAAAAACCAACACTGCTTGTTGCCGCAGGCGACATGATCCAGGGAAACAACTGGGCAAACCTTTTTCAAGGGAAGTCCTCCATTGAAGCAATGAACTCGATGAAGTTTGACGCTGTGGTGGTGGGAAATCACGAGTTTGATTTCGGACAGGCCATCCTTAAAGAAAGGATTCAAGAAGCGAACTTCCCTTTTTTGGGGGCAAACGTTGCGGGACTCAGCCAGTTGAAACCATATGTCGTTAAAAACCTTGACGGCCTTTCCATTGCCGTTATCGGGGTTGTGACCGGTGACACACCGACGACAACTCATCCCAAAAATGTCTCGGGGTTGCAATTCTCATCCCCCGTTGATACCGTTGAAAAATACGTCCGGGAACTTCGGGCAAAAAATGACATCATTGTTGTTCTTTCCCACATCGGATTCAGCGCAGACATGGAGCTTGCAAAAAAAGTCGAAGGAATCGATGTCATCGTCGGCGGTCATTCGCACACAAAAGTGGCAAAACCTGCCGTTGTCGGCAAGACACATATCCTGCAGGCTTTCGAGCATGGAAAAGTGCTTGGCGTGCTTGATCTCACCGTGAAAAACGGCACCATCATTCAAGCCGACAGCCGGCTGGAGCCCATATCCCCGGGTGGAAAAGAAAACCGGGAGGTGGGATCGATTGTTGCAAAATACCAAAAGCAAGTTGATTCTTTTATGGATGTTACGGTTGGTGAATCACTCGTCGATCTTGACGGCGTTAATGTGAGACGCCAGGAAACAAATCTCGGAAACCTGATCACAGATATCATGAGGAAAGCGGCAGGAGCCGATGCGGCAATCATTAACGGTGGCACGATCCGGACCAGCATCAAAAAGGGAAAGATAAAGGTCAGCGATGTATATGCGGTCGTTCCTTTTGATAATTATATTGTGGCCATCAAACTGACAGGGAGACAGATTCGCGAAACACTGGAACACGGTGTTTCTGCTATTGAAGCAGGTGAAGGACGGTTCCCCCAGATCTCCGGCATTGCCTTCACCTTTAACCGGCATGCGCAGGCAGGTTCAAGAGTGAAAGAGGTGTTCATCGGCGGGCGTCCTATTGTGGCCGACAAAGAATATACGGTCGCAACAAATGATTTTCTTGCGGCCGGTGGGGACGGATACAAAGCGTTTGGCAATGCCGTAAAATCATCAAAAGATTATGCCGTAATAGGCGGAGCCATGAAAGGTGATAAACTTGTATACAGCAACGCCGGGAAATGGCTTCGGGATGTGGTAATCGAATTTATTAAATCCCGGAAGGAGATATATCCCCGGGTTGAAGGGCGGATTCGGGAAGTGAAATGATGGTTTCTTTCCGAATTCTTGTCGAAAGATATAACTATACAGCCCTGTTAACGGCAAGTGAATACTGAAGGAACAATACAGATAAGCAGAGGACTCCATTATGAAGGTATATGTGAACGATCAAGAATTTGAACTGGTGCCGGGAATGACGGTGAAGCACGCTCTTATTGATTCCGGATTGCTTGACATGATCAAACAGGGCAAGAAAGTCTACGATGAGCTGGATAATGAAATCGGCCTCTCAGGGGCTCTCACGGAAGGCGCTAAAATTTACGTCCGCTGACATCAGGATTTTCCCGGGCGAAACAGAATTCATTTTCCGTCTACATCAATCCGAATGTCTCTTTACCCATGCAACATACTTGTCCATCCAGTCCTGCAGAAATTGCCGGCTGCCTTCGCCGATATTGCCTGCCTTGTCAAAAAAACCTTCCTTCGCATGGATAAACACTTCAGGCTGGTTGAACGTGGGAACATCGAGAAACACCAGAACATTTCGCAAATGCTGCTGCGCCATGGCCGTACCGATGACACCGATTGAAGCTCCTATGATGCCTGCCGGTTTGCCGGCCCATGCGTTTTGGCCGTAAGGACGTGAAGCATGGTCAATTGCGTTCTTGAGCACACCGGGAATCGAACGATTGTATTCAGGTGTGACGAACAATATCCCTTTCGCATTCAGAATTTCTTTCTTCAGCCGCTTGACCGATTCGGCCTGATTCGCGTCATCATCCTGATTGTACAACGGCAGGTCACTGATCTGCACCTGACTGAAGGAAAAATCCGGCGGGGCCAATTTTACAATGGCATCAGCCAGCTTTTGATTGAGCGAATCCTTGCGAAGACTCCCGACAACCACAGCGATTTTGTACCTGCTCATCATGTTCTCCTTTAAAATTGTGTGGGTTGTGTTTTAGTCAGTTCGGACATTCATAACGATGTGATTTTTTATATTACAAACGGACTGCCGTGTCATTTTCATACAGAAACCTTTGCACAATGATCGAATTGTCATTTCGACCGAAGGGAGAAATCTTTTAACAACACAATATAAAAGAAAGATTTCT
>CAYMYR010000069.1:9504-13310 GCA_964394715.1 uncultured Smithella sp. | reverse complement strand
AGAAAGTTTTCTGGTTACCGGAGACATTTCCTCCTTTGTCGAAACCCGTTTGATAGAGTCGGGACAAAATCTGAAAAGTGATATTCTTTTGGTGCCGCATCATGGCTCGAAACATTCCAGTTCCCCGGATTTTATCAGGGCCGTTTCCTGCCGTTATGCCATCATCAGCGCCGGTAAAAGAAACGTCTTCCGTCATCCGCATCCTGATGTTCTGGATCGCTATATTTCTGCCGGAATTCATATTTTTCGAACCGATAAAAATGGAGCAATTTCAATGGAAACGGACGGTAAAACCATGAACATTACCCCCTGGCTCAATCCCCCCTTTCCTGAAGACCGACCTTAAGAATATTTCATTGCCAACTCTTTGGTGATGTGCTAAAAAGCTTTGATTTATTTGTGAAACTCAAATTTCACGAGACGGTGACACAAGATCCGGCACCGAATTTGCGGGACAAGGGAACCTGACCCGGGGAAAATTGGATTTGAACATGGAAAAAATTACAGCCATCAAGGGAATCAAGGATATTTTACCACCGGATTCCCCGGTCTGGCACAAGGTGGAATTAACTGCCCGCAGCTTATTTGAATGCTTCGGTTTTTGGGAAATCCGTGTACCGATCATGGAAAAAACCGCGTTGTTCCAGCGCAGCATCGGGGAAACCACGGATATCGTCGAAAAAGAAATGTACACCTTTCGCGACCGGAACGATGAACTACTTACGCTGCGCCCTGAAGCCACGGCATCGGTCATTCGTGCCTATATTGAACATAACCTTTCGGCGTCAGACCCCGTCACAAAACTATATACGATAGGCCCGATGTTTCGGAGAGAAAGACCGCAGAAAGGGCGTTTCCGACAGTTCCACCAGATTGACGTGGAGTTGTTTGGCGACGACACACCTGCTTCTGACGCGGAAGTGATCTTCATGCTGATGCATTTCCTGCAGACATTGGGTATTGATAAATTATCGCTCGAGATCAACTCGCTGGGCTGTAAAGCCTGCCGCCCGGTTTTTTCAAAATCGGTTGTCGAGTATCTGAAAGGTTCGGAAAACGCGCTCTGCCCCGACTGCCAGAGGCGCGTTTACACCAACCCCCTGCGCGTTTTTGACTGCAAGGTGGAATCCTGCAATGCAATCATTGCAGGTGCGCCGCGCATATTGGACGATCTCTGCAAAGACTGTTCGGATCATTTTTCACAGGTCAAAGAATACCTTCAGGATCTGAAACTATCTTACGAAATCAATCCCCGGATGGTGCGCGGACTCGATTATTACACAAAGACCGCCTTTGAAGTGAAATCCGGCGAACTGGGAGCACAGAATTCCCTGGCAGGGGGCGGCCGATATGATGGTCTGGTCAGTTTTTTGGGCGGCCCGGATGTACCCGGCATCGGTTTCGGCATCGGCATGGAAAGGCTTATTGACTGCCTTCCGTCTTCTGATTCATCCCCTCGCAGGACGGATCTGTTTATTGCCGCACTGGGAACTCGCGCACAGAAAATTGCTTTCGGCCTGACCCAGGAACTTCGCAGAAGAGGAATCAGTGCCGCCATGGACTATGCCGATAAAAGCCTGAAAAGTCAGATGAAGCGGGCCGATAAATTGAACAGTGCCTATGCGCTTATTTTCGGCGATAAGGAAATAGATGAATCACGCGCCGAATTGCGTGACATGAATACCAAACACCAAAATAGTCTGCCTCTGGAGAATTTGCTGGAGGACCTGACAAATCTTTTAAAGAAGAGGGAATAGTTTTGTGAGCCAGTTTATTTCAAAAGATAAAAGAACACATTATTGCGGAAGTTTATCTGAATCAGATGACGGCAAAGAAGTTGTTTTGATGGGATGGGTCCATCGGAGACGCGATCACGGCGGTGTGATTTTTGTCGATCTGCGTGACCGCGAAGGAATTGTGCAAATTGTTTTCAATCCGGAAGCGGGGGAAGCCGTCCACGGTGAAGCCCACAAAATCCGCAGTGAATACGTCCTGGCGGTAAAGGGCAAAGTGCGAAAACGTCCGGAAGGAATGAGCAATCCGGAACTTAAAACCGGCCAGGTGGAAGTCCTTATTTCTGATCTGGAAATCCTCAATGATTCCAAAACCCCACCCTTCTCTTTCGATGATGAGGACATTTCAGAAAACATCCGGTTGAAATACCGCTATCTGGATCTGCGCCGTCCGGCGATCCAAAAGAACCTGTTTCTGCGCAGCAGGCTGGCGGCGGCAACGCGCCGGTATTTTGAAGAAAACGGCTTCATTGAGGTCGAAACCCCGTTTCTGACCAAAAGCACTCCGGAAGGCGCACGTGACTACCTGGTGCCCAGCCGCATCAATAAAGGAACTTTTTATGCCCTTCCCCAGTCGCCGCAAATCTTCAAGCAGCTGTTGATGGTTTCGGGATTCGACCGCTATTATCAGATTGTCAAATGCTTCCGCGACGAGGATCTCCGAGCTGACCGTCAGCCCGAATTCACACAGATTGACGTCGAAATGTCCTTTGTCACGGAGGAAGACATCATGCAGATGATGGAAGGCCTGATGGCAGCCATCTTCAAGGCCTGCCTGGGAAAAGAACTTGTGCTTCCCCTGCCCAGACTGACTTACGCCGATGCGATCAGCCGCTATGGCAAGGACAATCCGGACGTTCGCTTCGGAATGGAAATCAGGGATATCACGGATATCGTAAGAAACTCCGGCTTCAAGCTGTTTGCCGACGTCGCGGCACAGGGAGGAGTGATTAAGGCCATCAACGCAAATCAGGCCTCCGGTCTGTCACGTAAAGACCTGGACGGTCTTGCGGATTTTGTCGCCATTTATGGCGCAAGGGGTCTGGCCTGGGCAAAAGTCAACGCTGTCGACTGGACATCTCCCATCTTCAAATTCCTGAAACCTGAGGAGATCACAGGCATTGGAAAATTGTTGAACGCCAGAGAAGGCGACATCATTTTCTTTGTTGCAGACACCCCCAAAGTGGTTCATGATTCTCTCGGAAATTTGCGTTTGCATCTTGCCAGAAAACTCAACCTGATCGATCCTGAGGCACTGGGCTTCACCTGGGTTACAGAATTTCCGCTTATGGAATACTCGGAAGCGGAAAAACGGTATGTTTCAACTCATCACCCCTTCACTTCCCCGTTTCTTGAAGATCTGCCTCTTATGACCACCGATCCGGGAAAAGTCAGAGCCCGGGCCTACGATCTGGTTCTGAACGGTTCGGAAATCGGCGGCGGCAGCATCCGTATCCATCGCAAGGATATTCAGGCACAGGTTTTCAGCGCCCTGGGATTGAGCGACGAAGAAGCAAGGCTGAAATTCGGATTCCTGCTGGACGCTCTAGAATACGGGGCACCTCCGCACGGAGGGCTGGCCTTCGGTCTGGACCGGCTCACCATGATTATGACGAATGCAGAGTCCATTCGGGACGTGATCGCCTTTCCAAAAACACAAAAAGCGGCCTGCCTGCTGTCCGATGCACCGTCGAAAGTCAGCATTGAACAGCTGATGGAATTGTCGCTGAAAATTGTTTAAAGGAGTCATGGATACATAAACGTTTATCGAAATGGAGGTTCCATGAAAACAGAGAGCAGAATGTTGGTATTGGTCGTTTTTGTCTTGATGTTCCTTACCTTGGCCATCACGGGCGCACATGCGGCAAGCAATGCACAGATCAAGCAGCTGAAAAGCACAAAGACATGCTCCGCGTGCAACCTGAGCGGGGCAAACTTAAGCAAGATGGATCTGAACGGAGCAAACTTAAGCCAGTCGAATTTGAGCGGTGCAAACCTGAGTGAATCAAATTT
>CAYMYR010000069.1:5319-9404 GCA_964394715.1 uncultured Smithella sp. | reverse complement strand
CAAACTTAAGTGAGGCCAACATGAACAAAGCGGATTTGTCTGGAACAATCCTGACAGGATCGAACCTCAACGGCGTGACATGGAAAGACGGGGCAAAATGTAAAACGCCTTCAATCGGACAGTGCAATAAATAAAATATTGTCTGATCAGAAAAGAAAACTAAATGCCCTCTTCTGATCAAGAATTTTAAGAAGTCAATCAACAGAACCGTATAGCCGTTACGGGGTATGAAACTTTTTAAAAATGCAGCTTCCACACCCGCGTAACAAGAATAATATTTGTATAAAAAAAAGAGGTAAGTTAAATGACCAGAAGATACATCATCCTGGTGATTCTATTTGCAGTGACATTTATCACCGGTTTATCATGGGCATCGGATAAAACCATCGAAACCCGTTATATCATCGCGAAAGACGGTACCGGCAGATTATCGGATGCCCGCCTGCAGGAGCTCGCTGATCAGGCCCAGGCTGCGCTGGAAAACATCCTAAAGTTCTGGTCCGCAAATGCAGACGTTGAAAAATTAGGTAAAATCAAGGTTGTCTTTGATGAACCGCGCAGAAAAATCTATTACGTCAGTGTGTTTCACTGGGACATGCAGGGCTTAAGGCGTGTACGGGCCGTTCGGGTCTTCGGCTGTGAAGAAAGACCGCAGGAAATGGTTCACAAGCTGACAACCGCCGTCTTCCCCCATAATGATAAAATGATCCGAAACATTATGGGCGTTCCTACGGAGGAGCAACTGGGCAATCTTTTAACCTTTCCCAATTGCGGATTCCCATGTGACGACTGGGTGCTGGTTTTCCTCAAGATAAAATCATACATTCCCCTGGATCAATTGGGGCCGGGTCACGAGGCATGGGGAATGCAAACTTCCCCGGACGGTTTCCCTTCCGTCTTTGACAGATCCAGGCAATCAAGAGCCTATGCGGAGGCGGGTTCCTTCGGCAGCCACCTTATCCGGACTTACGGCATTGACAAAATAAAGAAGTTCTACGAGCTTTCAGAAAAAAAGGATCGGCCGTGGCAGGATGTGTTTGGGCTCACCCTGCAGGATCTTGAGAAAAACTGGCTTAAGGACCTGAAGGCATTGGAATCAAATAAAACCCACAATATTTCAAAACTGTCGGTGTTGTTCGAGGAAAACCCCAACCGGGCATGCCTGAGGGCACAAAAAATAGCCGTTGGGCAGCAATAGGGGATGAAAAAAAATCCGGATTTGATTGTTTTCGTACCTCCATTTCCGAATCTCTCTTCGGTAACATCGATTTATGAGTCAACGTACCCTCTTTACAAGTCCCTTCGGTAACATTTTATTTGAGGCAATTCGATTCGCAATATGTTCTTGACGGATAATATCAACTTTAATATATGATCTGGTCATGAATTCCTTCGATCTACTCTCAACAAAACAACCATCCCCGGATTTTGTGATTCAGAGCATTCCCCGGAATATGGAAGAAAATCCGAAAACCGGATGGCACCGGCAGATTTTTTTCTTTGGTCCCACCTCATTTTTGGATGAACTCTGCATTCATGCCGGCGTATTAAGCTCGCACGTGGCCCCGCACCCGCCGCATTGTCACGAGCACGAAGAGGTGCATATCTCCCTGTCGGAAACTCTGGAGTTTATAGTCTGCGAAACAGGTTCGAAAATTGAAAACATAAAGCCTATTGATAACGGATCGGTTTTTTTTACTGATTCCAACGTTCCCCACTCCTTCCGAAATACGGCATCCCGACCTGCGGCTTATCTGCACTTCAGATGGAAAAACGAATCGAAAATATCCCGGGCGGGAAAAGAACTTCTTCAATTTTACTATTCCCCGCTCGGCCAGAATAAGACATGCGGGCAGTCCGTTTATAACGGCATTAAAATTGACGAAATATACACCGGGCCTTCGCTTTATCTTTCGAGTCTCAGGGCAATTTTTATGAGACTTCAGGCCGGGGATGTGATTCCGCTTCATCGCCATCCCCATGAAGTAATATTTGTCCTTGTTAATGGTTCCGTCGAAATTCTTGGGCGGAGACTGGACGCCCCGGGGTTTGCTTTCATGGGAACTCAAGTGCCCCACCACATCATAAATCGAGGGCGCGATTCCGCCCACCTTTATGCGTTTGAACTGCATCAGGAGGTATGATGCATTGACAAAAGAATGCGAAGTCATTTTGCGTGATGAAAACTTCTCTCCCGCACCAGAACATCGTTACCGGGCATACGGCCTGTTATTCTCCTCCGATGTCCCTATTGCTCCTTTTATGGAAGCTGACAACATTGAAGAACCGGATGTATATATAAGGCACGGTGAAATATACGGAAGCGGCTATACGCCACCGGCATCCATGCAGATCGAAACGTCGCCCGGGAAGCTCCTTTTACGCGGGGCAAAAAGCGCTACAATTCTTGTAACCGGAGGCAATTCCATCACGATTGAACCGCTTCCCGGCGGTAATCCCGCAACGATCCAACAAATGCTGCTCGGCTGGGCGTTTGCCGGCTTGTTCCATCAGAGGGCAATGCTTCCTCTTCATGGCAGTACTCTTGGCATAGGTGATGATTGTTTTGTCTTCTGTGCGCCTTCAGGCGGGGGTAAATCAACGCTGACCGCCTCATTTCTGAAGAGAGGTTTTTCGTTTCTTGATGACAACGTTGCCCTTGTCGATTTTCAGGACAGAACGGTTTTTATAGCCTCCGGCTCTCCCGAACTACGATTATGGGAAAACTCAATGCATTTCCTGGAGTTTGAGCACAAGGTCGTAGGCCGCATTAGGCCGGATATGGGAAAAACTTCCATAATTGCCCGAAGTAACTTCCGCAGCGAGAAGGCGAGGCTCAGAAAGATCTTTGTTTTGAAAAGGGGCACAGCTCCGGCTGTCTCTTTTTTAAACGTCATGGGCGCCGCCAAATTTCAGGCATTAATGGAAAACGTCTTCTGTATAAAATTTATACATGATGCCGGATCCAGTCCCGGTATATACCTTCGCGTACATAAGCTGGCTGAGCGTGTGCCGGTTGTAGATATCATGCTGCCGGACAGACTCCCGCCGCCTGATGAACTGTGTGATATAATTCTTAACTCTAAAGAGATGTAATCAACCACCTCGCAGCAAGCTGCGGAGAATTAACGCTCGTTCCACGCAAACGGGATTAAAAGGAGAATCGGGACATGAAACCAATCACTCTAGATACAATAGTAAGGAAAAACGATGATATTTTCACAGGCACCATTGACAATGAAATGGTGGCCATCAGTATTCAAAGCGGCAAGTATTATCAATTGAATAAAACCGGTTCCCGCATTCTCACCTTGCTTGATCATCCTCATTCCGTAAGGGAGCTATGCGAGGCGATGCAAGCTAAATACAAAATTGAGAGCGATGTTTGCCAAGATGATATCCTTGAATTCATGAAGGATATGGCAAATAAAAACTTGATATTGACGGCGTAGGAAACAGATGATATTGATATATTAAGATGTATGAAGATATGTGAATTATAAACTATAATACAAAAAAGGGAGGTTTTTGAACATGGAACCTAAAAAAGAAATGACTGGAAAAAATGAGATGAACCTGATTGAAGAGTGGGAAAAGCCTTCGGTAAAGGAACTGGATATCAACTCGCTAACCCAGTCAGGATCAGCAATGTCTTGGGATGGCGGCTCTTATAGCTGATGGATTGCGGAGGCTCTCCGCGGCCAGAGCTTCCGGCATCACTCCTGACCATTTTATCGGGAATGATGATCCTGTTTAAGGATATCATTATCAACCCGAATCGCACATGCCGTGTTTCATGGATGCTTCTGTAAAACAAAAGCTATTGACCAATCCCTATGGATAGAATCGTTTTAGCTAATGAAATGGGCGGGGGGTGGGGTCATCTCCTTCCCCTCCGGGCAATAGCAGATGAATTTATCCAACGCGGATGCAGTGTCTCGCTCCTGTGTCGTGATTATGAAAAGGCCGTCAGCATTTTCGGAAACAGGATCGTTTCCATTGAGCAATCACCGGCACATAAGGCTGGCAGGTCTGGCTTTTCCCTGAATTATGCGCAGAATTTATGGGGAAACGGCTACTGGAAC
>CAYMYR010000069.1:0-5219 GCA_964394715.1 uncultured Smithella sp. | reverse complement strand
GTCTGGCTTTTCCCTGAATTATGCGCAGAATTTATGGGGAAACGGCTACTGGAACAATGAAATGCTCGGCGCTCATTTCCAGTGGTGGTCGGACAGATTCAGGAATCTTAAGCCCGATTTTATTCTTGCGGATTATGCCCCTACCGCCCTTCTTTCCGCCATGTCTCTTGATATCCCAAGAGGGGCCATCGGTACGGGGTTCACCCTTCCCCCCATGACCACGCCCCTGCCTTTCCTGCATCCATGGCTTGATTCTCCTGTTAAAGAGCTTTTCGATATTGAGGACAGGGTTCTCAGTACCATCAGACAACATGTGCCTTCCCTCAGTTCTGTTGCCGGAATTTTCGAGGGGGCAGAGCGATTTCTCCTGGCCCTTCCCGAACTGGACCATTTTGAATTCCGGTCATCAGAAAAATATACCGGCCCGGTTTTCGGATCGGCATCTTATCCTGAAATAGAATGGCCTGAAGGATCAGGCCCCCGGGTCTTTATTTATCTCAGCGCCGCCAACCGCTGCCTTGGTGGCCTGATGAATCATCTCAGGAGAACCGGGCTTCCCGCATTCGGATACATCAGGAACCTTCCCGAATCCGATAGAAAGTCGATGGAATCGCCCACCCTGCGTCTGAGCGGCAATCTTGTAGACCTCGAGCAGGCGGCCGCGGAATGCACCATCGCAGTGACGCAGGGCGGATATCACACGAGTGCCCGAATGCTCCTTTCCGGGACACGTCTGCTGATCTGCCCCGAGCAGCTTGAGCAGACACTTTTTGCGTATCAGTTGCAGAAACGAGGGCTGTGTGAATTTGTCAGCTTTTTTAGCGAAGCTGACAAGGTTAAAGAAAGATTTGACGCCGTCTCTGTTTCCACGAAGCTTGAAAAAAATGCCGGCGCTTTTGCCGCAAAATACGCAGGATACGATTCGTCACAAACGGTGAAGGAAATCGTGCAAATATGTCTGAACGCAGCATGAGCATTGATAACAAAGGAAGAATAAGCACGGATTGCCTGACGGTCAATCCCGTGGAGGCCAGGCTCGATGTATCCAGTCTGTGCCAGCTTGATTGCGTATGTTGTCCTGCAGCGCAGAGAAAGGGAAGATCTTTCGTAGGCAGGGGCTTCCTGCCTGTCACCGATTTCGTTGAATTTGTTGACTGCAATCCCCAAATCAAAATAATTGAAATCGGCAATTCAGGGGAAGTTTTTTTGAATCCCGATCTACCCTCCATCCTGAAATATGCCTGCGAAAAAGGCGTGATCATACGCATTGCCGAGGGAGCAAACTTAAACGATGCCTCTGATGAAGCCCTGGAGGCCCTTGTCAAATACGGTGTATCTCTGTTGAGGGTTTCCCTGGACGGGGCAACTCAGGAGACTTATCAGATATACCGGATAGGCGGGGATTTGAAGAAGGCACTGAAAAATGTGCAGCGGATCAATGATTACAAGAGAGAATACAAGAGCAAATGGCCCCAAATGATTCTCCAGTTTATACCCTTCGGACACAATGAACACGAAATCAGCAAGATCGTGGTGATGGCCCGGGCCCTGGGCATGGACATCTACTACAAGCTCAATGTATTTGAAAAATACCATCCGCTGCGGGACCATTCTGTCCTGACCGAAATGATTGGGTATTCCGACAGGGATTCATACCTGAAAAAAACCGGTGAAATATACATGAGAGACATCTGTTTTCAGCTCTGGAGAGCTCCACAGGTAAACTGGGATGGAAGGCTGCTCGGATGCAGTGGAAATGCAAGCATTAATTACGCCGATTACGCCCTCGGCAACGCGTTTTTAAAGGAAATCAACAACAGTCATATAAAGTATGCCAGGAAAATGCTCATGGGCATCGTTCCGGAGCGGGCGGACATTCCCTGTATCCATTGTGATTTGTTTGCCGATTATCAAAAATACAATCGCTGGTTCACGCCTGAAGAAATCAGAATTGCCATGGATCGTCAGCCACCGCAGAGGCCTGTTGATAATGAACACTGACCTTCTCATCATTAAGCCGACAAAAGCCCGTCTCGATATATCCACCGTCTGTCAGCTTAAGTGCGCCCTCTGTCCGACAGAAGTAAACAATGGCAGGGACTTTCTCGGCAGGGGGATGATGTTGCCTTTCGAATTTACCAATTTCATAGAGCAAAATCGCCAGATTAAAATAGTTGAACTGGCCAGCGCCGGAGAGGCTCTATTAAATCCTGATCTGCCGGAAATCCTGAGAATCGCCTATGAGAGGAACGTAACGACAAGCCTTGGCGGAGGTGTTAATATGAACGACGCCTCTGATGAAGCACTGGAGGCCCTTGTCCGGTACCGGACAGCCCGCATCAGAATTTCTGTTGACGGGGTGACCGAGGAGACCTACCGGAAATACCGTGTGGGAGGAAGTCTGCATAAGGTCTTAACCAACATCAAAAAGATTAATGAATGGAAGAAAAAATACCAATCCGAGACTCCCGAACTTGTCCTGCAATTTATCGTTTTCGGACATAACGAACACGAGTTGGAAAAAGTATTCGTTCTGGGCAGGATGCTGAATATGAAGGTTTTCGTAAAGTTGAACAGATGGCCGGAGCAATTCGCTGTAAAGGACAGGCAGCGCATCAGAAATCTGTGCGGTTATGCTGATAGAGGTGAATTTCTTGATGCGACAGGAATGCAATACTGCCGCGATTTATGTCTGGGCCTCTGGACAGCGCCGCAGATTAATTGGGACGGGAGGCTGCTGGGATGCGGCTGTAATAGCCACATGGCGTTTGCCGAATACGCACTTGGCAGAAACTTTTTGCAGGAGATCAACAACGAGAAGATGCTGTATGCCAGGAAAATGCTGATGGGAACTGCATCGCCACGAAACGATATTTCCTGCTCTCACTGCACTTTTTATGAACAGATTGCAGAAAATAAACTGTGGTATACCGCCGACGAGATAAGCGCCGGAATGGCCAATCCCTCAGCATGTCAGGAATGACATATCATTTCCGTCATCGTTTGTGTTCTGCAGTCTTTCCCTTTTCCCCCGTGCTGGCCAGGAGAAAATAAGCCGTATTGAAAGCCCGTAAAAGTGGATGGATCATTATATGGTTGGTAAAAGACGAAGATGAACTCAAATCATTCCATACACGCTTCATGGAGGCCGTATCGATATATCGTGTAACTTCCGTTGCAGATTGGAGCCGGGTAAGTTCCTTTTCGACATCTGCACATTGATCCCTGAATCTGAAGATCGTATCGGCGGCCTGTTTTCCTCGAATATTATTCCACCGGACGGCATCCGGTAAAATTCCGGCCATGGCCCGGCGCATCAGCATCCGTTGACCACCTTCAAAGGTGTTCTGTTCATCAGGCACACCCATACAAAACTCCAGAAGGCGGACATCCGCAGTGGGGTCACGCACCTCCATGTTAAAGTAAGCTGAGAAAGAATGCCATAGGGGACCGACCATCATACCGTTGCGGATCGTCGTGAGCATTCTCTCGGTCAACGGGTCGACGTGGTTTGACTCAAATATCATTTTTGTGGATTCGTTTATGCCCATCTTCCTGATAAAATCTTTTTGCGGAAAGGAATAGACCGAACGGATTTTTTTTATGCGATTTAAGAAACGCTGATATTCAGACCACCAAGGCAAAAGTACCGGGTGTAAAATATTAGTCTTCAGTACCCGAAACCAGGAGTACCCATGATGCTTCTTAAAAGCAGTCAGGGCCAACAGGCCTTTTCGCCATTGATTACAAACGAACAGATGGAATATATAATTCTTCCCTCCACTCCATGAAACACCACCGTTACCTAGCTGCCCTGTGAGCATCACGCCCAGGTTACGTTGACGGGCATTTTCAAACAAAGAGATGAGCCAAACCATGTTCGAGGAGGCGTGCTGGGGTGCCCGTATAATGTCCACACTGCGCTTAACGGCGTCAAGCGGTGTAATGTCTTCGGCCCTGATGGAAACATGCTCAATGTTGCTGTAAAGCTGGGCCACCTGATCGGCCAGAGGCCATTCATCGGTGAGGTTGGCGGGAAAAAGTTTTTCTGCGGGATACAGCGGAACAGATGTATATGCGACAAGGGGAAGGTTTTCTTTTTGCAGTGCTCGGGCCGCCAGTGCGGTTATTGCGCTGGAATCAAGCCCGGCGCTTAATTGCGTGCCAACGGGACGGATGGAATTGAGCCGGACGTATACTGCCCTCCGGAAGTGTTCCAGAAAGCCTTCCAGGTAATCAGCATCGGAACCCAAACGGACCGGCGGCGCCTCATCGAGACGCCAGTAATTTTCGATTTTACTGTCCGTTCTGGTGATCGTTATCGTGTGAGCCGACGGAAGGTAACTGATATCCTTCCAGTAGGTTCGCGACCAGTCTTTATCCTGGATGTCAAGCCCCAGATTTTCAGCGAGTCGTAATTCGTCGAGCACGCGTGGAACTTTAGAGTGTGCAAGGATTCCTTCCGTGTTTGACGAAAAGACGATCAAATCCTTTTTGAAATAATAAAACAGTCCTGTATTGCCAAGATGGTCTCTGGCGAGAAAAAGCCGTTTTTCTTTGTTGTGCCAGGCAGCAAACGACCAGTCGCCGAAAATGTGTTTGCAGGAATCTGCTCGCCATTTTTTGTAAGCATGAAACACAAGCTTGCCATCGGGTATTGTCGGTCTTTCCGCAAGGGAGATGCCGAAGACATCGCACAACTCATCACGGTTGTCCAGACGCGCCGCCACTGTGAAAAGGATGTCTTCGTTGGCATCATAATACGGCATTTTCTCGAAACGGGATTCATGCGTGACAACTAAAAGGGCGTGGCCGAAAGCGGCACTACCTGAAAAAATAGAGCTGACGCCATCAGGTCCGGATGTGGACAACTCTCCTGCCATTATTTCGAGATTTTCAGAGCCGGCATTTCGTCCGTCCAGATTTATAAATCCAAAGATGGCACTCATACTGAAATACCTGACATTTCATTCCCTTTTATTTTCTTAAAAGCACAACTTATTCAATTTCGCAGAAGTAATATACAGGGTGAAAAAAATATGCAATTCATTCCTTTGTTTATGAAATTATATCGGACAAATCTCTGTATCGTCATATTTATTTGAACGCCTTCGAGAAAAAGATCTCCTGCCCCTGCCTGGGTTCGATCCTGAAACGGTACCATCGCCCTTCCCTTTTTTCCGGGTTGAACCAACGGGTTTCGTATATCCCCATTTTGG
>CAYMYR010000068.1:0-13434 GCA_964394715.1 uncultured Smithella sp. | reverse complement strand
GTCTTTACAAAACAAGATCTTCCTGATTAAAGAAATTGGCAAAACAACAGGAGATTTTTTATGAAGCAGGCGACCTTGCCCGTGTATGATTATGATATTATTATTATCGGTGGCGGGCCGGCAGGTTATACAGCCGGTGTTTATGCGGCGAGGGCCGCGCTGAAAACACTTCTCATCGAAGGTGAAAGTTCGGTAAGCCAGATCACGATCACGGATATGATCGAAAATTATCCTGGAATTCCTGAAGGCATTGGCGGATTTGAGCTGATGCAGCTTTTC
The DNA here is from genome assembly GCA_964394715.1 of uncultured Smithella sp. GTDB lineage: Bacteria > Desulfobacterota > Syntrophia > Syntrophales > Smithellaceae > UBA8904. The sequence continues at coordinate 13,155 of CAYMYR010000068.1, read as the reverse complement.
AAGAAACAGGCCCTGAAATTCGGTCTGGAAATTCTTTCCAAAGATGTAACCGGCATAAAAAGTTCATCCGATTCTCCGGTGTGGGAAGTAACCTCCGGAGGCAAGGTTTTCAAAACGCTCAGCATTATCGGAGCCACGGGAGCGATGTGGCGGAGTCTTGGCGTACCGGGAGAGTCGGAATTTGCAGGGAAAGGTGTATCTTATTGCGCGACCTGCGACGGACCCTTTTACAGGAATCGTGACGTGATTGTGGTGGGCGGCGGTGATACGGCCATTCAGGAAGCGCTTTTTCTGACTCATTTTGCCGGAAAAGTGGTTGTGATTCACCGGAGGGACAGGCTGCGCGCGGCGGGAATGCTGCAGAGACGCGCCTTTGCTGAAAAGAAGATTGAGTTTGTCTGGAATTCAACGGTTTCGGAAATAACGGGGGCTGATTTTGTCACCGGTGTAAAAGTGAAAAATGTTGAGACCGGCGGCCTTTCGGAGATATCCGCGGACGGGATTTTTATTTTTGTCGGCCGGCTCCCGTATACGGAAATATTCAAAGGTCTGGTGGAAATGGATAAAACGGGTTTTATCATCACCGATGAAAACATGCGGACAAATGCACCGGGCCTTTTCGCTGCCGGTGACTGCCGGGCCAAGCTTTTCCGGCAGGTTGTGACCGCTGCCGGTGACGGGGCCAACGCTGTGCACAGCGCAGAATTGTATATCGATGAAGTGAAAGGCCAGACATACTAAACAATGGAATCTATTGTGAGCGCCTGGCAGCATCTGCCATCCCATATCAGTCCTTCGCTTTTCAGCATCGGCTCTTTTCAGCTTCGCTATTACAGCCTGATGTATCTGGTTGCCTTCGCGGTTGTGTATTTCCTTTTTTCCTATCGCATTAAGCGCAAAGAGATCAGCATTACAAATGAGTTTCTGCAGGATTACATGGTCTGGGCAATGGTCGGCTTGATTGTCGGGGCAAGGTTGGGCTATGCCCTGTTCTACAACTTCAGCTATTTTATTGTCCATCCGCTGGAGATTATCCTGCCGTTTGATTTTTCCAACGGCTTTCGTTTTGTGGGGCTGAGCGGAATGTCCTATCACGGCGGGTTCATAGGTGTCGCGCTGGTCACCATTTACGTTTGCCATAAATACAAAATCAAGTTCTGGCAATTCGGAGACTGGTTATGTGCAGCGGTGCCCCTGGGCTATATGTTCGGCAGGCTGGGCAATTTCATCAATGGGGAACTCTGGGGCCGGGTTACCACGGTGCCGTGGGGCATGTATTTCCCCCTGGATCCAACACGGGCCCTGCGCCATCCCTCACAGCTTTATGAGGCTTTGTTTGAGGGTTTGTTTTTGTTTTGTGTCCTCTGGCCAATCCGCAAAAAGAATCCTTTCGACGGTTTTACTGTTGGTCTTTATGTTTTCGGTTATGGTCTGATTCGTTTCTTCATCGAGTTTTTCCGCGAACCGGACGCACACCTTGGATTTGTTCTGGGATTCAACACGATGGGTCAGGTTCTTTGCATATTGATGATGCTGGCGGGAGTCGCCATCATTTTGTGGCGTAGGCAGGTTGCAACCCGCACTCACTGAAGAGGAGGTCAATATGGGAAAGCATTTAGTGATTATCGGCGGCGGTGCGGGCGGTGGTTCAAGCGCCGCAGAAGCGAAGCGAAACGATCCTTCTTTAAATGTTACCATTTTGCAGATGGGCCAATTTGTATCATATGCCTCCTGTCCGACTCCATATTATATCGGCGACATGATCAAGGATGCCAATCAACTGATTGCCAGGACGCCGGAAAAATTCCGTGATGGCGGTATTGATGTCCAGCTCCACGCGGAAGTTGTAAACATCCATCCCAAAGAAGCGTCTGTTGAGGTAAAGGACGGTCGCCGTTTTCCCTATGACTTCCTCGTTATGGCTAGCGGAACGTCGGCCATTGTGCCGGACATGCCCGGTGTTCACCTGCCGGGTGTTTTTTCACTTCGCAATCTGGAAGATGCTATCCATATCAAGACCTGGCTTCGGGAAAAAAATGCGAAACGCGTTGTCGTCATTGGCGGCGGGTTCATCGGACTGGAAATGAGCGAAGCGCTGCATGCTGCAGGCGTGAAAACAACCATTATCCACAAAGATCCCCTGCCGGCCAATCGCTGGGACAGGGCCCTTTCTTCCATGATGCTGGAGGAGCTTCAGTCTCACGGTGTGGACTTTGTCGGCAATGCCGCAGCGCAGGCGATCGAAGAAGGAACAAACGCGCCTCTTCGTGTGAAGACCGACAAAGGGGAATATGAAGGGGATCTGGTCCTGCTAGCCATCGGCGTCCGGCCGGACTCGAGGTTGGCACATTCCATCGGTTTAAAAGTCGGTTCATCCGGGGCAATCGCGGTAAACTTTGCTCAGCAGGCTTCTATGGAAAACGTTTATGCCGTGGGTGATTGCAGTGAATCGTTTCATAAAGTCAGCCGCCGCTGGGTAAATATCCCCCTGGGAGACATTGCCAACAAACAGGGCCGTGTTGCGGGACGCAACATCGGCGGCAAACCCCTGACCTTTGACGGCATTGTGGGCGCCCAGTCATTCCGGCTGTTCAATCTGGAATGCGCGGCCACGGGCCTTTCTGAAAAAGATGCAGCTGCCGCAGGTTTCTCGCCGGTCAGCAACATCACCTGGGGAAGCGCCATGGCGCCTGCGCTGGGCATGAGAAAAATCGGCCTGAAGCTGACGGCCGACAAATCATCAGGCAGATTGCTGGGCGCACAGGCGGTGGGTGTTGCCGGAGCGGTGGGCAGGATCAACGCGCTGTCCGTCGCCCTCTGGGCGGAAATGAATCTTGATCAGGTCGGATATCTGGATCTGGCTTACGCCCCGCCGTTCAGCCCGGCCTGGGATATCATTCATAACGCGGCCCAGGCGCTCGGACGTTCATTGTAATCCCGCGCTCACGCGGGATGAGTGTTAATTCATCGTAGCTTGCTGCGAGGTGGTTGATTCAGGGGAACAAAAACCATGTTCTGGTGGTGGATATTTTTTGCGGTCTTTATTCTGGCCATGCTGGCCCTTGATCTGGGTGTCTTCAACCGAAAATCCCACGTCATCAAAATGAAGGAAGCCATGCTGTGGACCCTTTTCTGGGTGACGCTGGCTCTCCTGTTCGGCGCAGGCATTTACTTTTTTTATGGCCATGGCAAGGCCATGGAATTTCTTGCAGGCTATCTTATTGAATATTCATTGAGTATCGATAATCTTTTTGTTTTCATGCTGATTTTCCGTTTTTTCAACGTTCCCCGCGCCTACGAACACAAAGCGCTGTTCTGGGGAATTTTAATGGCGCTGGTGACACGGGCTGTTTTCATCTTTGCGGGTGTTGCCCTGATCAACACCTTCAGCTGGGTCATGTATATTTTCGGGGCTTTTTTGATTTTCACCGGCATCAAGATGGCGCTCAACAAACAGACGGAAGTCCATCCGGATAAAAATATCGCAATAAAACTTTTGCGTTACGTTATGCCGGTCACGAGCAGGTTTTCCGGTGCCAGATTTTTTGTTGTGAAAAGGGGCGTCCGTTATGCAACGCCAATGCTGGCCGTTCTTCTTGCCCTGGAAACAACGGATATTATTTTTGCGATTGATTCGATTCCCGCCGTGCTGGCCATTTCCAAAGATCCCTTTATCATTTACACTTCCAATGTATTTGCAATTTTAGGGCTCCGCTCTCTCTTTTTCGCGATTTCGGGTTTGATGAAATTGTTTCATCTTCTCCACTATGGACTGGCGGCTATTCTGACCTTTGTCGGAGTCAAGATGCTGATCGAGGATTTTTTCCACGTGCCGGTTACGATATCGCTTCTGGTCATCGCCTCCATTCTGGTGATGTCGATTGTGTCTTCCGTGATCTGGCCCGATCCAAAAAATGAGGAAGGCGAAGTTCCTCCCGTGACGATGAAGGAGTAGCATCAGAATGCAAAGTGACTTTCCGTGTGTATCGCAGAATCAGTTCAAGAAATGGTCGAAGCTTGCCGAAGTCAAATATCGAGGGGAATACGGCCTGTTTATCGCCGAGGGGGCCAAAGTCGTCGAAGAGCTGTTAAAAAGCGATTGGCAGGTAGAAGCGGTTCTTGTATTGCCTGACAAAATATCGCACCGGGAAAGTCTGGTAGCGCAGGTACAGGGGAAATTTCCTGTTTATCGGCTGAAAAGTCAGGAATGGAAAAAACTGAGCCAGGACAAAGAGCCGGAGGGAATCATGGCAATTGTAAGGTGCAAGAGGACGCCTCCTCTGTCATCATGGCTTCAGTCGGCCGGAGGTCACCTGCTGATCGGGCATGAAATTTCCAACCCCCGGAATCTGGGTGCATTGATGCGCAGTGCGCGATGGTTTGGTTTTACAGGAATGATGCTGAGCAGGAACTCGGTGGATGTCTGGCATCCCAAGGCGATCCGGGCGTCTATGGGCAGCATTTTTCATTTGAACATTTTGACGGATGTTGATTTACAAACTGCGATTCCCGAAATTAAAAGGAATTTTACGTTGATTGGCAGTGATGTAAGACACGGTGTTGTGCCGCATCCAACCGTAAAGAAGGCGGCCCTTCTTCTGGGTGGTGAAAGCCATGGGTTGCCGGAGGATTTGCTTGTGCTGGTAAATGAACGCTGGCGAATTCCCAGCGATAGTGAAGCCGATTCACTCAGTCTCCCCCAGGCGGCGGCGATCATGATGTATGAGATGGTAAAAAAAGGATAAAGGAGCAAGGAGGAAGGATGCCGTTTATTCAGGTGATGATGACGACAGAGACAGAAGAGCAGGCGCAACAGATCGCCAAACACTTGGTTGAAGAAAAGCTGGCTGCATGTGTTCAGATATGCGGCCCGATGGAAAGCATTTATCGATGGAAGGGTAAAATTGAGATGGCGCCGGAATTTCTCTGCCTGGTGAAAACCCGTGAAGATTTATTTCCACAGGTCGAAGCCGCTATTAAAAAACTGCATTCCTACGAAACTCCCGAAATCATTGCTGTGCCGATTGTCAGGGGCAGCAAAGAATACATGACGTGGCTCGATGATGAATTGCCCTGAGACAATGGAATATTTTTTTCGTGCAATAATTGAGAGTTTGTTTTAATGAAAAGCGTCAAAATTTCTTAAGGAGACATTATGTCCGACAAAATTGAATTGGAAAAAAGATGTGTTGATACAATAAGGTTTTTAGCTGCGGACGCCATTGAAAAAGCAAAGTCCGGACATCCGGGAATGCCCATGGGGGCGGCAGCCGCGGCTTTTACTTTATGGGCGAAACATCTTAAACATAATCCTAAAAATCCCGCGTGGCCGGATCGTGACCGGTTTGTCCTTTCCTCAGGCCATGCATCCATGCTTTTATACGCCCTTCTGCATCTGACGGGGTACGATCTTTCGCTGGACGATATCAGAAATTTCCGCCAGTGGGGCAGTCGTACCCCCGGGCATCCTGAATACCGGCATACGGCTGGTGTGGAAGTGACGACCGGCCCCCTGGGGCAGGGTTTGGCCAATGCCGTGGGTATGGCCATTGCCGAGGCGCACCTCGCGGCGAGGTTTAACCGTGAAGGACAGGCCCTTATTGATCATTACACCTACGTCATGGCCGGTGACGGTGACATGATGGAAGGCGTGGCTGCGGAAGCCTGCGCGCTGGCTGGCCATCTGCGTTTGGGGAAACTCATTATCCTTTATGATGATAACAAAGTGTCTCTGGCCGGTTCCACGGGATTGTGTTTTACCGAAAATATCGACATGCGTTTCAAGTCTTACGGCTGGCAGGTGCAGAAAGTTCAGGACGGCAATGATGTGGCCGCCATCGACCGGGCCATTAAAAAGGCAAAAAAAGAAACCGGCAAACCTTCATTAATTTGTGTGCAGACCACCATTGGTTATGGCGCGCCCGGCAAGCAGGGCCGCTGTGATGCCCACGGTTCTCCGCTGGGGGCTGAAGAGCTCAAGGGAGCGAAGGAATCGTGCACCTGGCCGGTTGATGCATCCTTTCATATATCTGAGGAAGTCAGCAGGTATTTCCGCAGGGCGGTTTCCCGCGGCAAAAAGAGCGAAAAAGCCTGGCTTGAATCTGTTGCGGCCGGCCGGCAAAAAGACGCAGCTCGGACTGATGAACTCGAAAGAACATTGTCCGGCGAGCTGCCGCTGAACTGGGACGTTTCGCTTGCTGAATTTCCTGCAGGTTCTAAAGATGTCGCCACCCGCAAGGCTTCGGAGATGGTTATGCAGTCCATTGCGTCAAAAGTCCCTGAGCTGGCCGGCGGATCGGCTGATCTGAATCCTTCCACGTTCACCTGGCTCAAAGGCCTGGGTGATTTTCAGAACCCGGCTCAGCCTCGTGAGGGTCTCCACGGCATGGTGGGCGGGGTATGGGACTACTCCGGGAGAAACATCCATTTTGGCGTGCGTGAACATGCAATGGGAGCCATTACCGTTGGAATGGCCTTGCACGGCGGAATGATCCCCTATACGGCAACATTCATGACCTTTGCAGACTATATGCGTCCACCCATGCGCCTGGCCGCCCTGATGGGTTTGCGGGCCATTTTTGTTTTCACACACGACAGCATCGGTGTGGGTGAGGATGGCCCGACACATCAACCCGTTGAACAAATCATGAATCTGCGTCAAATCCCCAATATGACCGTTTTACGTCCGGCGGATGCCAATGAGACCCTCGAAGCCTGGCGCCTTGCGCTTACCAATACAGCAGGCCCGACTACACTGGTTTTCAGCCGGCAGAATTTGCCTGTCCTGGACCGCTCAATCTGTGCTCCGGCTTCCGGTGTGCGCCGGGGCGGGTACATTTTGTGGGATTCGTCATCGAATCCGGAGTTAATTCTGATGGCCACAGGTTCGGAAGTTACCATAACACTTTCCGCGGCCCGTACCCTTGCCGAAGAAGGATTCAGGGTAAGAGTGATATCGCTTCCCAGCTGGGAAATATTCGACCGTCAGCCCGTGGCATACCGCGATAGTGTCTTACCCCCGAATGTGACGGCCAGAATTGCCGTGGAAGCCGGAATCAGGCTGGGTTGGGAGCATTATACAGGACTTGCAGGTAAAATTATCGGAATGGATACTTTCGGAGTGTCCGCTCCTGGACCTGTGCTTTATGAAAAGTTCGGTTTTACGTCCGCCAATGTCGTGCAGGCAGCAAGAGAAATGCTGCCCGTTCGTTAAAAGAAGGAGAACTTCATGGAGACGGCGGGCGTTTCTTTTTTACTCGGTTCCTATCAAAGCGCTGTAACCAACGCAGTGGATAAAATGCGGCGCAGCAATATTGCCGCGCGAATCTGGGCAAATGATTTCCATGTTTGGAAATCATCGCCGCAGGAGATTTCCAACCGGCTGGCCTGGCTGCATGCCCCGCTGGAAACGTCCGCAAATGTAAAAAGCATCCGCGCTTCTCTTGAACCATTCACCAATGGCAGCATTGAAGATGTTGTCCTGCTTGGCATGGGCGGATCGAGCCTGTCGGCGGAGGTATTCAATAATATATTTGGAAGCGCCCCCGGTTTTCCCAGGTTGCAGATTCTGGATACAACCGATCCGCAAGTCATCCATGATGTGGCTGAAAAACTTAACCTGGCAAAAACGCTTTTCATTGTTTCTTCAAAATCGGGATCAACCCTGGAAATAGTCTCTCTTTTCCATTATTTCTATAACTTAACTGCAGAAAAACCGGGAGTGTCGGCCAACGAACATTTCATGTTTATTACCGATGAGGGAAGTCCAATGCTCGAGCAGGCGTGGCGGCTTCAGCTTCCGTACGTTTTTTCCAACAACCCCAATATCGGGGGCCGTTATTCGGCTCTTTCCCTGGTGGGCATGATCCCGGCTGCACTGATCGGTGTTGAGATCGATAAAATTTTGCAAAATGCCCTGGCAGTGGCAAGCCAGGAAAAAGCGGATTTCTTTTCCGGCAAAGGCGATTCAACCGGCTGTTTTTTAGGCGCGGCCCTGGGAACACTGGCGCAGTATGGCCGCGACAAGCTTACCCTGATTCTTCCCCCTTCCTGGGGATCCTTTGGTGACTGGCTGGAGCAGCTGATCGCAGAAAGTACCGGTAAAGAAGGGAAAGGAATTCTTCCGGTTTTGAATGAACCGCAGATGGATGTAAGTTCCTACGGGGAAGACCGTGTCTTTGTTATTTTTAATCATAACGAGGATGACTGGAGTTCCTGGATCACCCGGCTGGCGAGTGCCGGTCATCCCGTTTTAAAAGTTCGGATAAAAGGTTTTTATGATCTGGGCGGCCAGATGTTTCTGTGGGAAATGGCAACGGCTGTCGCCGCTCACATTATGGGCATTAACCCGTTTGATCAGCCGGATGTGGAGGCGACCAAAAAGCACACGAAACAAATGATTGCGCAGTTTAAAATCAACCAAACGTGGCCGGAGACTAAACCGTCGCTAACCGAAGGGGACTGTGAAATTTATGGAGAGATTTCCGGATCAAACACTTCCGTTGCCCTGAAAAATTTTCTTTCGTCATCACAAAATTCGTATGTAGGCCTGCAGGTTTATTTGAGCCCTTCAGCGGAAATTCATCAGGCTCTGGACGCGCTGCGTGCCGAAATTTCTTGTAAATACGGGATGGCTGTAACGATTGGCTATGGACCGCGCTATTTGCATTCAACCGGCCAACTGCACAAGGGCGATGCCGGCCGCGGCATGTTTATTCAACTGACCGGTGAGAATATCCTTGATGTTGAGATTCCGGATGCCCTTTGTGAGAGGGGTTCTTCGCTGACGTTTGGCCAGCTTAAGGCCGCGCAGGGCGAAGCGGACAGGCTTGCACTGATGGATAAGGGCCGAAAGATTATCCGCATCCACTGGAAAAAAGATCCGGTTGCCGGATTGAGAAATCTGACTGAAAATCTTTAGCAAATGCTCATCAACGTGCTTCCGTGATCACGCGGAGAATTTGCGGTGCGTGCCGTTCAGGCGGTGCGGGAATGGTCCGGGGGTAACCCAGAATAATCGGCGCCACAATCCGGTAATTGTCGTCAAGACCCAGTTCTGCCCTTAACCGGGGATCTCGAATATTTGCCCCCAGTGCCACCCAGCAGGTGCCCATTCCGCGTGCTGCTGCCGAAAACATAATGTAGCCTGCCGCAAGCGCCACGTCCACGTCCAGAGAGCCAACCGATTTTGCCCCGGCGATATAAATCAGGCAGGGGGCATTGTAAAACACATTGAAATTCTCATCTTGAAGCAAGGAAATGTATTCGGTCCTGAGGCTGATTTTTCCATCGTTGTGATCAAGAAGAAGATTGGCCTTGCTCTCGTTGGACAGGTTTGTGATGGCCTTGCGGCATTGCACCACGACAAACCGGCATGGCTGGTTGTTACTGGCGGACGGTGCCAGTGTGGATTCCTGAAGAATTTCTTCAACAACCTTCAGGGGAACCTCTTTGTCCTCGAAATCCCGGATGGCCCTTCTTTTCTGCAAAAGCTCGGAAAATGTCGTCATGGCAAATTCTCCTTTCCTTTATCTATGAAGGTAAAAACAATGAAATGAAAGATATGATCGCGGACTGGAACATATTGATGACGGGGGTAAGCACTCCTGTAAGTAAAAGACCCAGCACGATAAAAAAACCAAAAGGTTCGATTTGATACAGCACGCGGTTGAACGACTCCGGCGTGAATCCCATCAGGATTTTCGATCCGTCCAGCGGCGGAATCGGAATCAGATTGAAAGCCGCCAGCAGAATGTTGATGTTGGCAAGCAAATAAAGCACATTATACATCATGCTGCCCGGAGCTGGCGACATCAGCCGCCACACCAGAAGTGCGCAAAAGGCAATGATGATGTTGGCAGTGGCACCGGCCGCTGATACCAGGATCAACCCCTTGCGCCTTTGCGGAGCAGGGATGTTCTCCAGGTTGACCGGTACGGGTTTGGCCCACCCGAAACCGACAACCAAAAGCATCAGTGACCCGATGGGGTCTATGTGTTTGACCGGATTGAGCGTAAGCCTGCCCAGCCATTTGGCCGTTTCGTCACCCATTTTATAAGCCACCCAGCCGTGTGCCACTTCATGAAAAATAACGGAATACAAAAGAAGGACGGCAAGCAAAATGAATGCTGCCGGATCACTCAACAATAAACGGATTAAACCCATAACAGTTTATAACCATCTCTTTCCTGAATCCGGGGAAAAGCTTCAGATCAGTACAAAGGATTTTGATATTCTGCCGGCATTGTCATGGTACAGTGTTCTTTTTGCGCTGACAGGGTGTTGCTATTGGTAATCATACAATATCTCCCGCAACCGACAGTGAATAAACTTTCCGATTCTGATCTGTGTTTTATTTCTTTGATTTTTTCTTTGCCGGTTTTTTCAGCAGATCCCCGAACGTGCCCATGGTTTTGGGGGATTTGGGCATGAATTTCTGATAGTCGCCCCCCTCTTCCTCCGGGGATTTTTTTTCGTCGCCGCTTGAAGCCAGGTCCAGCGATATTTTCTTGTTGTCCCGGTCGATCTTTTCGATCTTCACATCGATTTCCCGGTCCCGGGACAAAACATCCTGGGCGTGTTTGATTTTTTTCCCTTTGCCCAGTCTGGAGATATGCAGCAGTCCGTCAACTCCGTCCTCCAGCGTGATGAACGCGCCAAAGTCCGTCAGGCGGGAGACTTTACCCCTGTAAATGCCGCCCTCGAGGTAATTGCGAACGACTTCATCCCACGGATCGGGCAGGGTGTCTTTGAAGGATAGCGTTATACGGTCTTTTTCCCAATCCAGACTGATGATGACCGCTTCAACGGAATCACCCGGTTTATAGAGAGTCTGGGTGTTTTCCACTCGACCCCAGGTCATTTCCGAAACGGGCAGCAGTGCCTGTATGCCGCCGATATCGACAAAGGCGCCGAAGTCGCGCACTGAGGTTACAATACCGTGTACGGTCATTCCTTTTTGCAAAGACAGCTTCAGTTTAGCGATTCTTTCCTGGTCGATCTTTTCCAGCAGCGGGCGGCGTGACAGAATAATCTTGCGGCCTTTTTCTTCATATTCAATGACAATAAAATCGAATTTTTTACCGACATAATTCCCCGCATTTTCGATTCTTCGCCGGTCCATTTGAGAATAGGGACAAAACCCGCTCGTGTTTCCGCTGATCTTCACAGAAAACCCGCCTTTTATTTCCTTCTCAACAACCGCTTCCACGGGAATCGCGTTCTGATAGGCGTTGAACAGAAAATCATCTACGCTTTTTCTCGATGTCAGTTTGGTGGTAAAGAGTCTTTCGCTGTGGCGCGAGGATAGGAAGTAGGCGGTGACTGTATCCCCTTCCCGGATGGTCAGGGCGCCTTCCTCATTCAGAAATTCTTTTTTATCGATATACCCCTCGCTTTTTGCGCCCAGATCAATGAAAATCCACTCCGGGGAGATTTTGACAATCGTTGCCTCGACTTTTTCCCCCACGGAATAACGTTTAGGGGTTGCGTAGGATTCTTCAAACATTTCAGCAAAAGTTTTTGTATCATCCATGGTCTGTATTCCCTTTATGTTTATTATTGATGAGACTTCTGTTCTGCAGGCCGGAGGAATCAGGAAAGAGTGCTTCGGTTCAAGGCATTCCTGCCTTATAAATGGGTGCTTTTCCAGTCTCTTTGATCTTAATATCATGAAAAAGTTTTTTTGTCCTTCATAAAATGATGACGGGTCAGGCGATCATTTTTTAAAAAACTCTGGATTAATCCAAAAATATGTATTATGGTTCAGCATCTAAATATCCAAGGAGTTAGGTAACTTATGCGTTTTGAAATTTCCCGCGGCGGCAGCGGGCTGACTTATGAAATCCGCAATCTTGTACCCATTGCCAAGAAGATGCAGGAACTTGGCGGCAAGAAAGTCATCTGGGAAAACATTGGCGATCCGGTTCAAAAGGGTGAAAATATTCCCGATTGGATGAAAGAAGTCCTGATCGATGTGCTCAAGGAAGATATTTCCTATGCCTATTCGCCGACTAAAGGGGTAGATGCCACGCGCACGTTTCTGGCTGATCGCGTAAATGCACGGGGGAAAATTCAAATAACGTCTGAAGACATCATTTTCTTCAACGGTCTGGGTGATGCGATTGCCAGGGCTTATAGCTCCATTCAGGTAGATGCGCGCATGATTATGCCGGAGCCGACGTATTCCACGCATTTCATGGCGGAAGTTCTTCATGCGTCGTTTCCACCCAATACCTACAGGATGAATCCCTATAATAACTGGCATCCGGACTTGAGGGAGCTGGAACAGAAAGTCAGAAGCCACAGGGCGATTGTTGGAATCCTGATTATCAATCCCGACAATCCTACCGGTTTTGTCTATACACACGAGGATTTGGAGAATGTTGTCCGGATCGCCAGGGAAAATGATCTGTTCATTATTTCGGATGAAACGTACATCAATATCGTTTATAACGGCAAAACGACGATTCCGATCGGTGACATTATCGGTGATGTGCCGGCCATTTCCATGAAGGGCATTTCCAAAGAAGCCCCCTGGCCGGGTGCGCGCTGCGGGTGGATGGAAGTGTATAATGCGGACAAGGATCCGATTTTCAACCGCTTCATAAATACGATTTTGCATCAGAAAATGTCGGAAGTATGTTCGACCACACTTCCGCAGATGGCCATTCCCAGGATTATGACGCATCCGGAGTATAAAAATTATTTGCGCGAGCGCACGCAGCATTACGAAAAGCTTTCGACGATTGCCTACGGAATCTTAAAGGATGTTCCCTTTGTAATTGCCAATAAAACCAACGGAGCGTTTTATTCCACGGTCATCTTTAATGAGTCGGTGCTCAATGACCGGCAAACCCTGCCGGTTGATCCTCCGGAAGTGCAGCAGTATGTGGAAGAGCTTACGAAAGGTTCGATCGAATACGACAAACGATTTGTCTACTATCTGCTCGCGGCCACGGGCATTTGCGTTGTGCCGCTGACGTCTTTTTTTACGCCGCTTCTGGGTTTCCGCATGACTCTTTTGGACAAGGATGTCGATGAGTTCGAATATGTAGTCAAAACTTTGGCGGAAAAAATTACTCAGTACATTCACTCAAGCAAGTAAACAAAAAGAGCAGAAGGTTTTTCGACTCAACCTTCTGCTCTTTTTCAGTT
>CAYMYR010000067.1:7707-13503 GCA_964394715.1 uncultured Smithella sp. | reverse complement strand
CCATCACCAAGATTGAGTGAATCCAAAACCAGGTTACATCTAACCTGCTGTCCATCTGACATATCTATCGTCAGGGCATCCCCGATAAAGTTTGTTAAATACACGCCATCCTGTCGATACAGGGTTGCGTTAGGAATAATTTGGAAATGACCATTTCTTTTCGCAATGATGGACAATTCTAGAGTCAGCGAACTGCCAACCCGGAAAACGGTCTTCTCTGCGCCCCCTTCACCAAGAATTCTGACATTATCAATGACCAGTGACCCCTCACCCGTCCAGTGTATCGGTTTTTTGCTTTCACTGGCGGTTTTTGAAAACGATATTTCTGAGTCAGTGTTATCCGCGCTTTGCACCTGATCTGCCGATTCTTCCATTTTTTCCAATCCCAAACCGGGAATGGAGATGATTGCCTCGGTCCAGTCTTCCCCGCTCGGAGGCAATGTGAAATCCTGCAGAATGTCCGCCCCGTTTTTCTTCAGGAAAATGATTACAGTCGGGCTACCTGTGCCGCGATAACGGACCTTTAAAGCATACAATCCGCTAAAAAAACCGTAAGAGTAAAACAGGGCAGAACCGGCAGCTTTTTTCCGCACCTTGTCGGTTGTCAGTCTGCGCCAGCAGGTATCACCGTCAATCATCGGAACAGACCAGTCACTTCCTTCAAGGATGACACATCCTGTCTGATACGGGTTAGCATCCTGAGCATCCCCTACTGCAATTCTGTCTTCAACATCACCGTCATGGACAAGACTGATTTCCCTTACATCACATACCGCCCCGGCCGACCCTGTTACTTCAAGATTCATGGTTAAAGAATCTGTATAGAGGTGCATGTGGTCATAAGAATATTTGTCAGATCTTGCTTTTATATTCTTTGCTTTCAAGCGCCTTTCTTCCAGCACCTGCGTAAAGGCCATATAAGAGTCCACCACCTCGAACGGCGAACCTCTTTTGACCACTTTTCCTCTCTCAATCCAAATCGCTTCTGTACAAAATCGGGTAATCTGATCCAGGGCATGCGAAACCAGAAGGACCGAGGCGCCGCTCTTTTCAACGAGGTTTTGCATCCTTTCCTGGGATTTTCCGAAAAAATATGCATCGCCCGCCCCGAGGACCTCGTCAACAATCAATATGTTCGGCTTAATGGATGTCGCCGTTGCGAAGGTCAGTCTTGCCTGCATGCCCATTGAATAGGTCTTAAACGGCTGCTGAAGAAAATTTCCCAGTTCGGTGAAGGACGCAATGTCCTCGATGGCCTCTTCTATTTCAAGGTTGGTCAATCCCTGATAAATAAGAGAGGCTTTGATATTTTCATACCCGGTAAATTCCGGATGAAATCCAGCACCGGATTCGAGCAGCGCCTGTATCTTTCCGCTTACTTCGATAGACCCTTCTGTCGGACTGTAATTTCCGGTAATCAGTTTCAGCAGCGTACTCTTCCCCGCCCCGTTTCTTCCAATAATCCCTATCCTGCTGCCGGCTTTCAGATCGAGGGATATGCCGCGTAAAGCCCAGAATTCCTGATAATTCGCTTTTCTCAAGGGCAGCCATCGGCATATTCTGAAACTGTCATCCAGTGCGTCTCGCAGACTTTCAAATTTATTGGGGTATATTTTAAACATTTTCCCCACATCAGATATTTTTATCGCAGAGGCTTTACACATGATCAATCATATACCTCTTCGAGTAGCTGAAAAACATTCCCCCGGCGTAAAATAAACCGACAGACATGAAAAATAATAAGATCATGTGATAAATGCCGGGGATCTGATTCAAAACCAGGATTTTTTGATAGGCGACAATGTAATAAGCAAAAGGATTCGCATAGACGATGATTTTTAAATTATCCGGAACCATTTCCGGGGTATACGCTATCGGCGACAAAATCATCAAAATCAGGATGATCGGGTTGATCAGATTTTGCAAATCCCTGAACACAATGTTGAGCAGCGACAGGATCCAAACCAATCCGATGAGCGCCAGGATATGCAGCAGCCAGATCATCGGCAGGAGCACAACCTGCCACCCCAAATTTCCATTCAACCAGGAAACAGGCAGAATAATAAGCAGTCCCACGATCATGGTAATCTGAGAAGTCACGATAATCTGGATGGCGATGAGATCAATGGGAAAGACCGTATTGCTTAAAACCGATTTACTTTTTATGATAGAGGAGACACCCGCCGCAAGCGTCTCACCCGTCATCAAAAACGGGACAAGGCCTGAAAACATCAGCAGCACATAGCCAAGGGGGGAAAGACCGGGAACCCGAATCTGAAATATTACCAGATAAACGACCGCATATATGGCCATTGTGATCAGCGGCAGGATAAACGCCCAGCCCAGCCCCAGGAAGGAGCCTGCGTAACGTGTTTTCAGGTCAACAGATATCACGCGCAAAAGAATGTGTTTATGAGTCAATATGTAATAGGCCGGGTGCCGCAGCATTGTCTTATTTTTGTTATTGTTCATATGATGGCTGTCTGTTTTGTCCAATCATCTTCAATATCTTTGCTTTCGCTTTTGTGAAGTCAAAGAAGCGCTTTTTCATATGCCGACCAGGATCAGTCAGATAAAAAAGAGGAATATTTCATTCTTCCATCAGACCGGCCTTGCCTGGTTTGTATTTTTTTCGGCAGAATGGACAGGTCATGTTACTTTCATCAATCCTCTCGCCGCACTTGCATGCCCAGCCGATTTGCCTGGCCGGATTGCCAACCATGAGCGCATGGTCCACGACATCTTTTGTCACCACGGCGCCGGCGCCGATAAATGCATAACTGCCGATGGTGCGGCCACAGACAATCGTGCAGTTGGCACCAAGCGTTGCGCCTTTTTTAACAAGTGTCGGGCGGACCTGATCCATTTTCCCAATTTCCGCTCTTGGATTATAGATGTTGGTAAAAACCATGGACGGGCCGCAGAAAACGCCATCTTCCAACGTTACACCCTTATAGACGCTGACATTGTTTTGTATCTTGCATTGGTTGCCGATCGCGGCATCGGGACCAATCACAACGTTCTGGCCGACATTGCAGCGCGCACCGATTTTAGTTCCCGGAAGAATATGTGAATAATGCCAGATTTTCGTTTTGCCGCCGATAGCGACGTTGTCATCGACGACGGCGGTCTGGTGAATAAATACCTCCGGATATGTTGCTTTCCGTCCGTGACTTTCCTGGCTTTTCTCCTGTGCCGAAATGGCGGGGGCGGACACTGTGTCCGTGTGCATGCCTTTTTCTTTTTGCTCCAGGGACCGCTGGCTGATTTCCAGTACCTTTAGAACCTTCAAGCCTTCTTCACCGGAAGTGAGAGGCTTGGTGTTTGTTTCAACCGCAGCCAGAAAAGCTTTGCATTCAGCCTTCAAAGGCTCTTCCCAGATGTCTTTGATGTCTATGGGAACGCTTTCCGCCTTGTTCGGAACCGGGAGACCATTCTGCCAGTTGATTGTGTGCGGATAAAGCACCAGTTTTGTTTCCACGGGTTCCGTATCGTCAAAAACAAACATGCCGCTGCTGCCTACAATAACCAGTTTTTGCTCCTTGTAGGGATTCAACCAGCTCACGAATATATGGGCTCCTATGCCTGAAGGGAATTTCAGGTTTGTCATGGTGACATCGGCAATCCGGGCATGGAGGAAATTGCTGCCAACAGAATCCACGTAAGAGGGCTCTTCCCCCGTCAGACTTAAAATGATGGAGATATCATGAGGAGCAAAGGACCAGAGAATGTTTTCCTCACGGCGGATTTTCCCCAGGCTGAGGCGGCGGGAATAAATATACTGCAGTCTCCCGATTTTTCCCGCTCTGATCATTTCCTTCAGCCTGATGACTGCCGCATGGTAATTCAGAATATGACCGACAAACAGAATCCTGCCCTGATCCGCGGCCAGCCGAACCAGTTTTTCACCGTCGGTATGATTCAGGGACAGGGGCTTCTCCACAAAAACATGCTTTCCGGCCTTCAGGGCTTTTTCAGCAAGGCTAAAGTGATGAACAGCCGGCGCGGCAATGACGACGCATTGGATGTCCTTATCTTTCATGATTCCGTCAATATCGCCGGTAACGGAAACATCCGGATAGGTTTTGGCCATTTCTTCGCGAACACGCGGTGCTCCGTCGCAGATCGTTTTGAGAACGCCTAGCTGGTAAAAATTGCGGACAAGATTTTTGCCCCAGTAGCCGCTCCCGATCACCGCTACTGTGGGGTTAGGAGTGAGGGGTGAATCGTCAGGCGTAAGGTTTGAGGAGTTAGGGGTCATTGTTGTTTCCTTTCACGGATAGAATTGATTAAACCTCCAAGGAGGCCGAAGACTTTGTCAATTTGTTTCAGAATTTGTTCCGGATTTTTAATGTATCCTAAATCTTTTGCGATAAGGGTTTGAGTTTCTACTTCACTTAAAGAGCCACGACTAATATTGAGGTATTGAAGAAATTCTTTAGGGCCATTGCGTGCAGCACCCTCGGCTATATTACAGGGAATAGAAACTGCTGCTCTGCGAATCTGACTTTTAAGACCGTACGTTTCTTCTGCAGGGAATTTTGTTGAAATTTCATATATCATTTTTTATCAGATCCATTGATTCCTGCCAGACCTTCAGATCATGATGCGCTCTCTTCACGCCTAACTCCTGGCAACTAACGCTTCAATGATTTTTTCTGCCGCGTGGCCATCTCCATACAAAACCGGATGATTTGCCGGCCGAGTATAGTTTCTTACGGTGTCGCTGATTTTTTCCCTATCCGGGCCCGTCAATACATTCCAACCGGTTTCCACGGTTTCCACCCATTCCGTTTCATCACGCAGGGTAACACATGGAACCTTCAGCCAATAGGCTTCCTTCTGCATTCCTCCGGAATCCGTGAGAATCAAACGGGACGATTGCGCGAGGGCGATGATGTCAAAATATCCGACCGGTTCAATGATCTTGAGTGAGGAGTTAGGGGTTAAGCGTGAGGTGTAATTATCGCCAAGTATTTTTTTTGTTCTGGGATGAAGTGGAAGAACAACAGGTTCGCTTATAGCAAGTTCTGAAAGAGCGGACATAATATTTTCAAGCCGCTCCGGATTGTCCGTATTCTCTGCCCGATGAATCGTCGCGAGAAGATAATGCAGCGGTTTCAGTCCCAGCCGATTCAGGATGTCGGAATTCATGGCTACTTTGCCGGCCGCAAATAGCAACGCATCCGCCATCACATCGCCTGTGATAAGTACGTTAGGTGTCAGGTGTGAGGTGTTAGGAGTAAGGGGTGAAGGGATGCCTTCCGCGGCGAGATTATCCACAGCCACCTGACTGGGACAGAACAGAAGCGTCGAAAGATGATCCGTTACGATTCGGTTGATTTCTTCCGGCATGCGTCGGTTGAAACTGCGCAAGCCGGCTTCAACATGCGCAACTGGAATATGAAGCTTCGCAGCGGCCAGCGCTCCGGCAAGCGTTGAGTTCGTGTCCCCGTAGACCAGAACCCAGTCGGGCTTTTCCGCGATCAGCAACTTTTCGATCGCCTCCATCATCCGGCCAGTCTGCTGGCCATGGGGTCCGGAACCAATCCCGATGTTAT
This sequence comes from uncultured Smithella sp., assembly GCA_964394715.1. Taxonomy (GTDB): domain Bacteria; phylum Desulfobacterota; class Syntrophia; order Syntrophales; family Smithellaceae; genus UBA8904. The sequence continues at coordinate 7,942 of CAYMYR010000067.1, read as the reverse complement.
AAAGCGGTTCGGGTATTTCCAGTTCCCGGAAAAAAACATCAGACATGCCCTCGTCATAATGCTGGCCGGTGTGAATGATGATCTCCGCGAGGTGTGATGCGTGAGGTGTAAGGTGTGTTTCCGCGGACACGACCCCAATTTCCTGCGACATTTGGTCATGTTCCCGTATTGCGCGGGAAACTGCTGCTGCTTTAATGAACTGTGGCCGGGCGCCAATGATAGTTACTATTTTCAT
>CAYMYR010000067.1:5867-7607 GCA_964394715.1 uncultured Smithella sp. | reverse complement strand
ATTGTCTCCGCAATCCTTGTTTGTTCCTCAGCTGTCAAATAGGGATGCATGGGCAGGCTGAAAATTCTTTTTGCCGTGTCCTCGGTTACCGGAAAATCGCCTGTTTTATATTTGAGATATTCGAAGGCCATTTGCATATGCAGGGGTTTGGGATAATAAATGGCTGTGGGAATCTTATGATCCTGAAGTTTCTTCAGCACCCCGGTTCGATGGGCTTCATCCTTTGCCAGAAGCGAATACTGAGCCCAGACGCTCTTGTACTCTTCGGGGACATGAGGAGTAAGGAGTGAGGAGTGAGGAGTGAGGAGCTTTGTGTAAAAGCGGGCAACGTTCTGGCGAAGCTCAACTTCCTGAGGGAATATATCAAATTTGGCCAGCAGAATGGCAGCCTGAAGTGTGTCCAGCCGGCCGTTGATACCGACGCGGACATTGTCGTATTTATGACCACCTTTTCCGTGCACACGAATGGATTCCATTACTTCGGCCAGATGGTCATCATTCGTGAAACACATGCCGCCGTCACCGTAGCAGCCAAGGGGTTTTGCCGGGAAAAATGATGTGCAGCCAATATCACCCAATGAACAGGCCATTTTATCTTTATATTCACCGCCAAAAGACTGCGCGGCGTCTTCGATGACAAATAAGCCCTGATCTTTTGCAATGGCGGAAAGAACATCATAGTCAGCAGGCAAGCCGAACAAATCAACCGGGATAACACCGCGGGGGGTAAGGGGCAATTGGTTTGAGGTAATGGGTAAAGGGTATATGGATGGATCGTTGTTTCTCAAGGCTTTGATGGCTAAATCAAGTTTGGCCGCGTCGATGTTGTAGGTTTTGGGGTCAATATCGACAAACACCGGTGTGGCACCTAGAAGCGCTATCACTTCCGCCGTGGCAATAAAAGTAAAAGGCGTTGTAAATATTGCATCGCCGGGCTTCACGCCGTAAGCCATAAGCGCCATTAAAAGGGCATCCGTTCCCGAAGCACAGCTGATTGCGTGTTTTGTACCTGTGTAGTCTGCCAGCTTTGCCTCCAGTTGTTTCACTTCCGGTCCCATGATGTAACTGCCGTGTTTCAAAACTTTCTGGATATTGCCGTTTAAAGTACTTTCAATTCTCAGCTGCTGCGTTTTCAAATCAATGAATTCCATTTCAAAAAATCGTCTCCTTTTATCTTCAAGTTTTTAAAAAATGTTGCTTCGCTACCTGTCTCTATACACAGCTCCGCCCTTTGGGTTACAAAAAACTTCACCCACAGGTTCAGCTATCACATTTACATCTGTTTACGATGACCGGTTCTGCCTTGAACATGCCCTCGGTCAACGAGGGGACTGCCCGTTATTTACTTCGTTTTGTAACTGCCGGATTTCTTCTTCCAGTTTTTCATATTCCGCCATTTTCCGTTTCATATAGCGGTATGTTATTTTCGTCTTCTCTTCGAATCCCTTTGGCGTCAGGTAATATAAATAGGCGATTTTGTTTTTGGAGTTCTTAAAGTTATCCGCTTTAATAAAACCTTTCTCAACCATTGCCCTAACCAGAAAATTAATCTTTCCAAGGCTCAACCCCAGACGGTTAGACAATTCGCGCTGCGTTATCTGCGGATTCGCATCAATCGCCCGCATCAGCATCAAAGATTCCTTAATTTCGAGCTTTGTTTTATGTTGATTTTCCATGATATTTCATGTGTTCACACCGTGAACACATGAAAACATAATGAAATTCCACAATGATGTCAAG
>CAYMYR010000067.1:0-5767 GCA_964394715.1 uncultured Smithella sp. | reverse complement strand
CGAAAGGATCGGCTGATTCTGCAAAGGCCAGACAATAGCCAGGTCGGGGTCATTCCAGATAATCGTCCGTTCATATTGAGGGGCCCAGTAATCCGTTGTTTTATAGAGAAATTCAGCAGATTCCGACAGTACCAGAAAACCGTGGGCAAAACCTTCGGGAATCCAGAACATGCGTTTATTATCCGCGGAAAGCTCCACACCTACCCACCGGCCGAATGACGGAGATGACCGGCGGATATCCACCGCCACATCATAAACAGCCCCACGAATCACCCGCACCAGTTTCCCCTGTGGCTGCTGAATCTGATAGTGCAGTCCCCTTAAAACATTTTTTACAGAAAAAGAATGATTGTCCTGGACAAAGTCCCCCCGGTGACCTGTTTTCTCCTGCCAGAGCCTCTGGTTGAAGCTTTCATAGAAAAAACCGCGATCGTCGCCAAAAACCCTGGGCTCCAGGATCATAACGTCCCGGATATCAGTTTTAATCATATTCATGATACGATTTTTCCTTCAGAATTCTTTCCAGATAGGTCCGGTAAGACGACTGGGGCGTATCTTCGATCACCTGCTTCATCTTCTTTTTATCAATAAAACCCATTCGGAAAGCGATTTCTTCCAGACAGGCAATCTTCAGTCCCTGGCGCGCCTCCAGGGTACCGATGAAATGACTGGCCTCCAGAAGGCTGGTGTGCGTCCCTGTATCCAGCCAGGCAATGCCCCGCCCAAGAGGAACCACCTGCAATCCTCCCCTTTTCAGGTACTCCATATTGACATCGGTTATTTCCAACTCGCCACGCGCCGACGGTTTCATCGCCTTTACAATCTGCGTGATGTTCTTGTCATAAAGATAAAGCCCCGGCACGGCGTAATTGGACTTGGGCCTGGCCGGTTTTTCTTCAATGCTGATGGCTTTTCCGTTTGGGTCAAATTCCACTACACCGTAACGCTCCGGGTCATTGACGTAATAGCCAAAGATTACAGCTCCTTCTTGAAACTTTTCGATAATCTTATCGAGATCCACTTTTCCGTAAAAGATGTTGTCTCCCAGAACCAGGCAAACCGGATCACCGTCAATAAATTCCTCACCGATCAGAAACGCCTGCGCAATACCCTTTGGTTCCGGCTGCACTTTATAAGAAAGTTTTATTCCCCATCGACTACCATCACCCAGCAGCGCCTCAAAGCGGGGCGTATCCTGCGGAGTGGAAATGATGAGAATATCGCGTATCCCTGCAACCATGAGCGTTGCCATGGGATAGTAAATCATCGGTTTATCGTACACCGGCTGCAGCTGCTTGCTGGCCACCAGGGTCAGGGGATAAAGACGGCTTCCCGCACCTCCCGCTAAAATGATTCCTTTTTTAATTCCAGTCATTATTTCCTACCTTTTTCCATACATTTTCTCGTAATATTCGAGGTAGCTGCCATCGGTCACAGAAGCGATCCAGGGTTTATTGTCCAGATACCAGCTAACCGTCTTTTTCATTCCTTCATCAAACGTTACTCTGGGCAACCAGCCCAGTTCCGTGCGGATTTTTGTGGCGTCAATGGCGTAACGGCGGTCATGTCCGGCCCGGTCCTTGACGAAATTGACAAGCGATCGCCTTTCCCTGTTATCCGTCAACCGTCCTACTTTATCATCCAGAATATCACAGATGGTGTGGACGACTTCAATGTTTTGCTTTTCACTGTTTCCGCCAACGTTGTAAGTTTCACCGATTTTCCCGCTTTGCAAAACCGTGAGGATTGCTTCACAGTGATCAATTACATAAAGCCAGTCGCGGATGTTTTTCCCGTCACCATACACAGGCAAGGATTTTCCCTGCAGGGCGTTGTTGATGATCAGTGGAATGAGCTTTTCCGGAAACTGATAGGGGCCATAATTATTGGAACAGTTGGTGATCAGCGTCGGCAGTCCGTAAGTGTGAAAATACGCGCTGACCAGGTGATCGGATGATGCCTTGCTGGCTGAGTATGGTGACCGTGGATCGTAGGGGGTGGTTTCCTGAAATGCACCCGTTTCATCCAGTGAACCGTAAACCTCATCGGTACTTACATGCAGAAAACGGCAGCCCTGAGGCAACGCACCATCATGCAGCCACGCCTCCCTGGCCGCTTCCAGGAGATTAAAAGTGCCCATGATATTGGTCTGAACAAAATCGGCCGGTCCCGTAATGCTGCGGTCCACATGGGATTCGGCGGCAAAATGGACGACCGTATCAATTTGTTCTTCCGCAAAAATGCGGCGGACCAAAACCGTATCGCAGATATCACCCTTCACAAAACGGTAACGGGGATTTCCTTCCATGTCTTTTAAGTTAGCGGGGTTTCCGGCGTAAGTCAGCTTATCCAGATTGATGATGCGATAATCAGGACCGCTCTGCAGGGCATGGCGGACAAAGTTGGATCCGATAAAACCGCATCCGCCCGTTACAAGTACTTTTTTCACAACCAATCTCCTTTCCATCGAATGTCGGGTATCAGCATGGATAATGAGCAGCAGCAAAAGCGGGGGCTTTCCATATCGTTCGAAATAACGGATGAATCATAAGGTTTCAAAGCGTACTTTTTCATTATTGCATCAGTCGCTTTGCCTCAAGCTCTCCTAATCCATAAACCGGAAGCGGATAATCTGGAAAATGGCTGATACGGCGTCTTTCCAGCCGATCTTTTTGCCTTCTTCGTAAGTGCGTCCAGCATAGGAAATTCCGGTTTCATAAACCCGCACCCGCTTACCGTTTAAGCGAAGACGGGCGACTTTGGCAGTGATTTCCGGTTCAACTCCGAACCTTGGGCTTTTAATTTCTATCCGGTCTATCACCTCACGCCTGAATGCCTTATAACATACTTCCATATCCGTCAAATTAAGATTCGTCAGCATGTTGGAAAGCGTCGTGAGGATGTTGTTGGCCAGCTGATGCCAGAAATACAGAACCCGGTGCGGCTCACCGATAAAGCGGCTGCCGAAAACGACATCGGCCTTTCCGTCCAGAATGGGCTGCAAAAGCTTCGGGTAATCAGCAGGATCGTATTCATTGTCCGCATCCTGAATGATGACTATATCTCCGGCAACCTTTTTAAAACCGTCGCGAAGGGCCGCGCCCTTGCCTTCATTGACACCTTTGTTGATCAGTTGAAACCGTGTTTGAGGAAATTTTGCAAGTATGGATTGCATGACATTCCAGCTATTGTCCCGGGAGGCGTCATTCACCAGAATCAATTCCCGATCCAGTCCGCCGGGAAGGGGCTGATTAATAACCCTGCAAAGCACTTCTTCAAGATATATTTCTTCATTGTAAACAGGAACAACAATGGACAACATTTTAAATACGGGCATTTCCATGGGCGCTCCTTTATGACGGCAGATCTTCAGGACCAGGCTGAAACGGCCGTGGTTGAAAATCCAGATCACGCCGCGCATCGGCATGATCAAAAACCAGATCTGTATTCATCCGCTCGGCCATTTGCGGTGTCAAATGCCGGTAGCGGGGAAACAAGCTCAGCACAGTGGCCGCCAGACGAAAAAAACCAAGCGGCACATGAATCAGCCTTGATCGGCTGCCTAGAGCCGCAAACAGGCGACTGACCATCTCCCGGTAGCTAAGCGTTTCGCCGCCCGAAAGATTATACGCACGATTCACAATATCCGCTTTTTCCAGCGCGGACAGGCAGGCCGTCGCGAGATCTTCCGCGTGAACGGGTTGCCGAAGGCCGCTGCCTTCCCCGAAAAGAGGGAAAAAACCAAGACGGCGGATCAGGCGAACAATCTCAGAAATATTTTTATCCATTCCCCGCCCGTATATCAAGGTCGGACGCAGAACAATCCATTCAACGCCTGTTTCTGCCGACCACTGTTCAAGACGGGTTTCCGCGTTAGACAATTTCAGAGCTGTTGATTTTTCTTCAAAGGAACCTGAATGGCTCTTGGTAAAGAGACTGGTTGAAGAAACCGCGACAATCCGCTTTACACCATAATTGACCAGCATCGGAAAGTAATCAGGCAATACCCAGATAGGTGCAATAAAAAACCAGGAAGCAATTTTATCGCTTTCGCGAGCCGGGCCATGAAGATCATCAGGATTTTCTGGAATCCGGATCCACTGGATGTCCGGATCCGTGCTGCTTGCCTCACGGCGGGAAAACGCCCTGACCGACCAACCGTTTTTCTTCAGCAGCTCAAGCAGGCACTTTCCGACCAGGCTTGTCGCCCCGAACAAACCGACACGTTTTTTACTCATGCAGGAGTACCCGAATGCATCTGTTGGGCAAACAGTTTTTTATAAACCGAGCCACCGGATAAATTTGACTTTTCTGCCCTGCGGAAATGTTCTCAAGGGAACCTCCGGTGCCTTTGGTTCCGGCACGGGCGGGGGCTGTGGAATTTCAATATACATATATTCCGGAGAAAGTGTCCCCTTTATTCCGTCTTTCACACCTTTGATGAAAACTTTTTGCGATGTCAGTGTGGGATATATCGACCGGAAATATGCGCCAATAATATTGCGGTTGGACCGGTAAACATCTTTCAACATATTTTTTGTGTTCTGATATAAATAGTAAAGAATCCGGGCCACAATCCCGAAACCGACATTGAAATACAGCATTGCGATCTGATGTTTTTTCCCGTATTTTTTTGCGAAAAGAAAAGGATTTCTGCCAAGAAAATACCCGTAGGAAAACACTTTTTTCTTGTTTACCAGATTGACGCTGGAACTCCCCTTGTGCAGAATTGCCGCCTCGTCTACATATACCGTGCGGTAGCCTTTTGATTTTACACGGTAGGACCATTCGACATCTTCATCCGCCATAAAGTAGTCTTCATCAAATAGTCCCAGTTCTTCAAGCACCCTGGCACGAATCATACAGCCATTGCAGATAACCCAGTCCACATCCATGGGAGGTTTCTTCTGCTGCATGTCCGGTTCGTATCTGCCTGCTGTCGTGACCAGCATCGGCCCCCACTTTACCTCACCGTATTTTCCCCATGTGTAAAATGGATTCTCCATCAAAATATTTTTTGCCCCTGCAATCGCTATGGACAGATCCCCCTGCATAACGCCAAGGAGGATTGAAATTGTATCCGGAAAAACCTTTGTGTCTCCATTAAGCAGAAGAATATAATCAAATTTATGGTCAAGACAATAGCGAAACCCGATATTGTTCGCCTTGCAAAAACCAAGATCAACGCCGTCTTCAATCAGCGTTACCCATGGGAAATCCCGCCGGACAATTTCCGACGTATTGTCTTCACCGTTATTTACTACGACAACTTCCAGATTGCCGTACGGGACATCCTGAAGACTCTTCAGGCATTCAACGAGTTCTTCAGCCTGATTCCAGGCAGGAATCTGAACGGCAATTTTGGGCTGTTCTTCACGCATTTTGTGTTCCTTCATTCATCAATTGAAGTGAATTCGCAAACGGTGCTCCATTATGGAGAATCTGATGAATTGTCAATAAAATTTGCAGATTGACATGTGGATATATTTTGCTATGTTGTTTCGCAATATCAACTTACATGGTTTGGCGAACCTGCATTTGATCGTACGAGATCAAAAATCTGTCGGACCGCAACCAACTTTTTCATGAAAACAAAAAAATCGGAAAATCATCTCTGGGAATATCTGAATAACGAAAGATTGATGCTGGCCATTTCAATTACAGTAGTGCTCATTGCAAATATTCATGTTCTTTCTTCATTTTTCTGGAGAGATGATTTTCTCCACTTTTACCAGATTGCCAACTGGAACCCTCTTGAATTTATTTT
>CAYMYR010000066.1:11836-13651 GCA_964394715.1 uncultured Smithella sp. | reverse complement strand
ATTGTGGATTCGCAACTTTTATAAGTACTTGACGGAAACACCTGATTCAATTAGGATCATTATGAAAATAACGATGTTGTCAGCTGCTGCATTGCTTATGGTTTTGCAGATTGCAGCAGGAATGTGATTCATAAACGTCATACCTTCAGCATTTAACAAATAATCTCTATGAATAAGAGAATTAAGGCTCTCATTTTTCCCACAGATGACCCTAAACATGCGTTGCGCTTCAACCGTTTTCTGATGGCATTTTCCGCCTACTTCATTTGCGTGTTTCTATGTTACTTCGCCTATATTGCGGGCTTCGTTACAAGAGAAGCCTTTTTCGGATGGTTTGCCACAGCTGTCAGTATAAACATTATCTTGTATATATTGTTCCGCACAGGGCTGAATCTGAAAATGGCTGATCCCAGCCTGACGATTTTGCAGATGTGTTCGGCAATTCTCATGGTCATGTATTTAATGATTTTTGCCAATGAGACGCGTGGTGTTTTTCTGCTGATATACGTTGTTATCCTGCTTTTCGGCATTTTCCGCCTGAATACACGGAGTTTTTTATACGTCAGTATTTTTACCCTCCTGACCTATGGTGTTGTTATTGTTCAACTTCATCTTTTCCGTCCCCAGGGCGTGAATTTCAACATGGAATACCTCCAATGGGCTGTACTGGCCGGCGTCGTGCTGCTCTTTTCCGTCGTCGGCGGGCACATTTCCGGTCTCAGGTCAAAAATATCCAAAGACAGTTCCACCATCCAAAGTTTGACCGACAACGTCCAGGATGTCATTTTTGTTTTAGACATGAATCTGAACTATACCTATGTAACCCCTTCCATAAAAATCCTGCGGGGGTATGAACCGGAAGAGGTATTTAAACAAACTCCTTTTGATTCAATGGCGCCTTCTTCGTTGGAGCTTGCCAAAAAGGCAATATCGGAGGTTATGGAATTCGGAAAATTGGAAGATCATGTGGCCGCTTCCCGAACGCTTCAACTGGAAATTATGCGAAAAGACGGGACCACCGTATGGACGGAGACGAGATTTTCTTTTATCAGGAATAAAGATCAACGAAAACAGAGTATTATCGGTGTAATGCGTGACATCACCGATCGCAGGAAGGCTGAAGCGGAGCTGCAGAAGCATCAGGAGCAGTATCGGACGTTCGTGGAAAGCGCAAGTGATGTTGTCTTCAAAACGGACTGGACCGGACATTTCACCTACGCCAATCCGGCCATATTCAATGTCACGGGATACACCCCAGAGGAGCTGATTGGAAAGCATTACAGACTGCTGATTCGTCCGGACATGTATCCGGAAGTCATGAAGGTCTTAGTGGGTCAATACCAGAGTCGGGGAAAAAATGCATATTGCGAATTTCCCATTGTCAAGAAAGACGGCGGTGAAGCATGGATTGGACAAAATACGCAGTTAATCATGGATGGAGATCAAGTTGTCGGTTTCCAGGCACTAGCCCGCGACATTACCGGGCGCAAAAAAGTGGAAGAAGCGTTACGCCAGTCGGAGGAAAAATATCGGACCATTCTGGAAAGCATCGATGAGGGGTATTATGAAATCGATCTTGCCGGCAACCTAACCTTTTTCAATGATTCATTGTGCCGGATCATCGGATACCCCAAAGAGGAGTTGCTGGGCATGAATTACCAGCAATATGAATATAGAGACACGATAAAAAATGTGTTTCAGAAGTATAATGAAGTATTCAAAACAGGTAAACCCGTTGAATTTTTCGACAGGCAGATTACAAGAAAAGACGGAACTACCAGATTTGTGGAAACATCCATATTGTTACGGAAAGAT
>CAYMYR010000066.1:0-11736 GCA_964394715.1 uncultured Smithella sp. | reverse complement strand
ACAGACAGATTACAAGAAAAGACGGAACTACCAGATTTGTGGAAACATCCATATTATTAAGGAAAGATGCATCGGGCACACCGATTGGGTTCAGGGGAATTGCACGTGACATCACCGAACGCAAGCAGATGGAGCAGCAACTCGACCATTTAGCCACCCACGATATTCTGACCGGCCTTCCCAACCGCCTGATGTTCAGCCAACAGCTAAGCCAGGCAGTCCGTTCTGCGCAGCGCAATAAAAGACAGTTGGCCGTTTTATTCATCGATCTTGACCGCTTTAAAATGATTAATGACTGTCTGGGACACGAGGCAGGGGACCAACTGCTGATAGAGATTGCCGGACGGTTCAGAAAATTGCTGCGCGCAGTCGATGTTGTCGCTCGTTTGGGCGGAGATGAATTCATTATCTTCATTGAAGAAGTTAAGGAGTTCGGACAAGCTGCAGTCGTCGCCCAAAAGATAATTTCCAGCGCTTCGGAACCGGTGTTTATTATGGGTGAAGAATGCAGGGTAACTGCCAGCATCGGGATCAGCATATATCCCCGGGACGGTGAGGATGAACAAACCCTGATAAAAAATGCGGACATCGCCATGTATTTCGCAAAAGAAGAAGGCAAGAATAACTACCAGTTTTATTCGAAAGATATTCAGACACTATCAACTGAACGTTTGAGCATAGAGACGAACCTTCGCCATGCCTTGAAGCGTAAAGAATTTTCCCTGCACTATCAGGCCAAAGTAGACTTTAAAACCGGCAGGATCACGGGTGTAGAGGCCCTGCTGCGCTGGGATAACGCCAATCTTGGTTCGGTAACTCCGATGCAATTCATTCCGGTGGCCGAAGAGACAGGCCTGATTGTGCCCATCGGCTGGTGGGTGCTGAAAACAGCCTGCGCTCAAAATGTTTCCTGGCAACAAAAGGGTTTACCACCCGTCTGCGTGTCGGTGAATTTATCGCTTCGCCAGCTTATGGATGATAAATTGCTGGAAAACATTGAAGTCGCGCTGAATGAATCAGGCATGGCGCCAAATCTTCTGGAACTGGAAATCACAGAAAGCATGTTAATATATAACCCTTCACACCTGATTGGGGTGCTGACCAATATCAAAAAAATGGGTGTGCGTCTCGCCATTGATAATTTCGGCACAGGTTACGCTTCTCTTGCACAGATAAAAAATTTCCCCATCGACACGATCAAGGTGGACAGGTCTTTCATCCGCAATCTCCCAAAGGGTTCCGGAAACAGATCCATTACCGAAGCGATCATTGCCGTGGGAAAGACTCTCAGCCTCACTGTTGTGGCAGAAGGCGTGGAAACTCAAGATCAGTGGGACTATTTACGCAATCATATCTGCGATGAGATGCAGGGCTTTTATTTCAGTAAGCCTGTTACACCTGATCGGTTTGGTGATCTGCTGCTTACGCATAATAACCTGTCATAAAAGAGCGTTCAAAGGTTTACACGTTTTCTCCATCTGAATCTTCAAGTTCCGGATACTGTTCATTGTCACTGTCTATGCAAGTTAGGGAGTGGTTCCTGTACCCCTGGAAAAAACATCATGTTTTGCATTGCCCGTAACGTTAAAAACCTGAATCTCTACTGCTTCCTTTCGTAATTTTTATTTACACATTTCTTGTGCATCATGGTATTTTACAATCCAATGTCAGGAAAGGATATTACCGTGAACCAAAATCCTCTTGTCTTCGGTATCGGCCAGTGTTCGCTGGACTATCTAGGTCAGCTTCCCGCTTACCCGCCGCCGGATGTGAAGTGTGAATTCACCAATCTGGTTGTGCAGGGCGGAGGCCCCGTCGCAACTGCGCTGGTGGCGCTGAAGCGATGGGGACTTGATGCCTTTATGGCGGGTGTGGCAGGGGATGATGACTTTGGCGCGCAAATCACCTCTTCGTTGACGTCGGAAAGCATCGATACAGGCGGTCTTGTCATCCGCAAGAATCATCACTCCCAGTTTGCGTTTATCGTCAGTGAACCGGCCAAGGCCCGCCGCACAATCTTCTGGCAGCGTCCCACCGGCCACCCCCTCCAGCCTGAAGAACTGGATATAAATCTTCTTTTAAAAAGCTCGGCGTTTCACACCGACGGTTTGTTTCCCGAAGCAACTCTTTTTGCCTGCCGCAAGGCAAAGGAGGCAGGCATTCCCGTCATTGTTGACGCAGGATCTCTGCGCGACGGGATGCTGGAAATCGCAAAACTAAGCAACTGTTTTGTCACATCAGAGACTTTTTCCAACGCGCTTTCCCGAAACCCGGAAGAAACCTGCCGGATCCTGGCCGGTCTTGGTGTCCGTTTCACAGGAGTAACGCTGGGAGCAAAAGGTTACGTCGCCCTGATCAATGGCCGTTTCATCCGCAAATCAGCTTACCCGGCAAACGCGATTGACACCACCGGTTGCGGAGATGTCTTTCACGCCGGTTTGACTTACGGCATTGTGCAGGGGTGGGACGCAGAAAAGTCATTGGATTTTGGAGCCTGGGCGGCTGCCAGAGTGAGTGAGCAGATGGGTGGACGAAGCGGCATTCCAAACATCCGTGATTTTTATGAAAAATGAATTGCAATTCTCTCCTGACCCATCCATGTTAACAAATGTCTTGTGCGAAGCTCTCATCAGGCCATTAAAAAAAGGATTGACAGACGGCCTTTTCTGTTATACTTGTATACAAGTTAATTGCATGCGAGGATAATAGCATGGAAAAAGTCGACTGTATCTTCTTTCAGCTTGCCAAGGCCTATCAACTGGGAAATCGATTCCTGACGCAAAAGGTTTCTGAACTCAACCTTACCTCCGTTCAAGCCATGATACTGGGTTTTCTCGATCACGAGGATCAGGTCACTTCAAGCGAACTGGGCAAAAGGGCGGAACTGGACAGCGCCACCCTCACAGGCATCCTGGATCGTCTGGAAACCGCGGGATTCATTGAACGCAGGGGCAATCCCGACGACCGACGCTCCATCCGCATTCATCTTACGAAAAAAGGAAAATCAATGGCCCGGGAAGCCGCCCGCGTGATTGCCGAGGCCAATACCGAGTTTCTGCAGATTTTAAATGAAAACGAGAAGCGTGATCTTCTGCATGTAATCGAAAAACTGCGTTATGAATCCACGCGCTCATAAAAACGCACATTCGACATCCGGCAATACGGCCGGAGAAAGGAGCCATGATGGGAACCATTTATAAAACCGGATGCGTCCTTTGCGCACAGAACTGCGGCCTGGAAATCGAGGTGGAAGCAAACCGCATCGTCAAGGTAAAGGGAGACAAGAGCAACGTCAAGAGCGAAGGCTATGTCTGCCGCAAGGGTTTGAATGTCGCCTATCATCAGCACAATGCCGACCGCCTGAAATATCCTTTAAAAAAAGTCGGTGATCAATTTGAACGCATATCCTGGGATCAGGCCATTGACGAAATTGCCGCCAAACTCAAAAGCATTATTGACCAGTATGGCCCACGTTCATTCGCTTACATGGGGGGCGGCGGCCAGGGCTGCCATTTTGAGGCGGCTTTCGGCGTCCGCCTGATGCGCCTGCTCGGTTCGCAATATCAGTACAGCGCACTGGCGCAGGAATTTGCCGGCGCTTTCTGGGTTGTAGGGCGGACTCACGGAAAGCAGTATCTGCATGACCAGCCGGATGTCAATAATACTGAAGTTCTTCTGACATTCGGATGGAACGGCATGCAAAGCCATCAGATTCCACAGGCGCCGAGGCAACTTCAGCGCCTTGCGAAAGATCCGGATAAACTGCTGATTGTTGTCGACCCCCGTGTATCGGAAACCGCAAAACTTGCCGATATCCATCTGCAAATCCGTCCCGGCACGGATGCCCTGCTGCTTAAGGCGATGATCTCCATGATTCTCGCTGAAGGATGGGAAAACAAAGATTACCTGAATGAGCACACATCGGGTTTTGACCAGGTGAAATCACTCTTTTCAAATTTTGACGTCCGCGCCGCCCTGAAGGTCTGCAATCTCCGTTTTGATCAGGTGCGTGAAGTTACCAAAGCCTATGCCACGCGCACATCGTCCCTGCGTTATGATCTGGGCATTTTCATGGGGCGCCACAGCGGTTTAAACTCTTATTTGATTGTTATTCTTCAGGCGATCTGCGGCAGGCTTTGCATGCCGGGTGGCAACGTTATTAACGGCCACATGATGCCCATTGGCCCGCACACGGATGAGAGAGATCCCAAAATCTGGCGGACAATGACCACAAATGCCTTCCCGGTTTGTGGTTCCTTCCCGCCTAACGTCATGCCGGAAGAAATCCTGTCAGATCATCCTGAGCGGCTGAGAGCGGTTATCGTTACGCAGTCTAATCCGCTTCGCTCTTATGCTGATACAACGGCTTATGAAAACGCTTTCCGCCGTCTGGACCTTCTGGTTACAGGGGAAGTTGCCATGACTGAAACAGCCGCCCTGTCGCACTACGTACTGCCTTCCCGCACAGGCTATGAATCCTGGGACGGCACTTTCTTTCCCATGACCTATCCCGGTATTCACTTCCAGATGCGGCGTCCCATTATTGAACCGGACGGAGAGCCACTGGAACTGGGGCAAATTCATCTTCGTCTGGCCGATAAGCTGGGCCTGATTCCACCCATTCCGGAAAGCCTTTATCAAGCCGCAGAAGACAGTCATGCGGCCTTCGCCAAGGCACTTATGGAATACACCATGACAGAACCGAAAGCCATGAAGACCATGCCTTTTATTCTGGGGAAAACCCTGGGCAAAGCGATGGGATCCGTGCATCTGGCGGCGCTATGGGGGATGCTCCAGGTCGCTCCTAAATCATTTTATAAAAATGCCATTCGGGCAGGCTTCAAGTCGGGTGCGACACTTGGAGAGGAAATCTTCAGGCAGATCATGGATCATCCAGAAGGTGTCTGGGTGGGAAAGATCGATCCGGAAAACAACTTTTCTGAAATAAAAACGGAAGACGGCAAGATTAATCTCCATATTCCGGAACTGATTGAGGAACTGCAAAGCGTCGAAGCGCAAAGAGAAGAGGCAATGCTGGTCATGCCTTCCCAATACCCCCTCATCTTAATGGCCGGACGGCATACGTCCATGAACGCCAATACGATGATGCGCGATCCCGCCTGGAACGAAGGCAAGCGTGCCTGCACGCTGGCCATGCATCCCGACGACGCGGCAGCCTTAAATTTAAAGGATGGGCAGCAAGTCCGGATAACAACCGAGGCAGGCTCAGAAGAAATCGAGCTGGAGATAACGGAAACAGCGCATCAAGGCCACGTGGTCATTCCCCACGGTTTCGGTATGGTTTACAATGGAGTCAAATACGGCGCCAACGTGAATCGCTTGACCAAAAACACACACCGTGATCAGTTCTGCACACCGATGCACCGGTATGTGCCATGCAGGGTAGATGCATTATAGAAGGAGAAAATCTTCATTGAAAAAGGAGAATATTATGAGCGAACTTGTAAAAATTTCCATTGAAAACCACGTAGCGGATGTCCGTTTCAACCGGCCCGAAAAATACAATGCGCTGAGCTTTGACATGATTGACGCCATGGCCGAAGCCATCGACCGGCTGGCCAAAGAACCCGGTGTCCGTGTTGTAGTCATCTCCGGCGAAGGCAAAAGCTTCTGCGCCGGGCTGGATATTGAAAACTTCGCGGCCATGCAATCCGGAGAGAAAAGGTTCCCCAATCTCACTAAGAGATATAAGAACCGGATTTCCAACATCTACCAGCATATCGGTTACGGATGGAAAGAGCTTCCCGTACCGGTGATTGCGGCAATCCACGGTGTAGCGATGGGGGGCGGCTTTCAGATTGCCATGGGGGCCGACATCCGCTTCTGCACGCCCGATACCAAATTCTCCATTATGGAAATGAGATGGGGTCTGATTCCGGACATGAGCGTGACCCAGACCATCCGCGATATTGTATCGATTGACGTGGCCAAAGAGCTGATCTATACAAACAAAGTCATCCTGGGAGAGGAAGCGCTCAAATTGAAACTGGTGACGCACGTCTGTGAAAAACCTCATGAAGACGCCATGGCCCTGGCCAAAGAAATTGCTTCCAAAAATCCTGACGCCATCCGGGCGGCGAAAAAGCTCCTCAACGAAGTGTGGCACGGAGATTCCGCCCGCGGCCTCATGATGGAGTCCGAACTGATGATGACGCTGATGGGCAGCCCCAATCAACTGGAGGCGGTTACCGCGCAGTTTACCAAACAGCCGCCCAAATTCAAGGACCCGGTCTAACAGATGATCTGCATCCACAAAGTATGGACACAACCATGAACCTTTTTGATCAAGACATTTTGCTTACAGATCTTGGAAACACCCGCTTTGCCGGTGTGGTTTCGGACAACTGGTCCGTAAACGGAAACCCGAACGGTGGATACCTGATGGCGATGATCGCCGACGCGATGCTCCGGTGCAGCGACAAGAAATATACCCCCCTGGTTACCGCCAATTATCTTTCCCGCTGTGTCCCCGGCGAGGTGGAGATCCGGATTTCAGAAATTGCCCGTTCCAGACAATTTACCCGTTTTGAGGCAAGAGTATTGCAGCAGGGGGAGGAAAAAATAAGGGCTCTCGGCACCTTCACCGCAGAAAATGACAGCTGCGTTGTTGAGCGCTATGAGACAAAGGCTCCGGAGCTCGCACCGGTTGAAAAATGCGTTCAGATCCCACCCATGCCCAAATATACCCTTTTTCACAATCTCGATCTCCGGCTAGACCCGAGTTGCGCAGGCTGGATGTTTGGGAAACTCGCCGATGTATCAGAGAATAAGGGCTATTTCAGATTCTCTGACGGCCGTCCCGTAGATCTTCTTTCCCTTTTTCTGATCATCGATTCCATGCCTCCCGCGGCACTGGCCACCCAGGGCATGAACGCATGGGTCCCGACGATAGAGCTTTCCGTGAACATCCGTAACCTGCCGCAGACGAATCGGCTTAAATGCAGCCTCAGAACCCGTTTCATTACCTGCGGGCTCCTGGAGGCTGACGGAGAAGTATGGGATGAAAAAGGAAACCTGGCGGCCATCTCACGCCAGATTGCCCAGTTCAAGGCAGGGTAATGTCCCGTGGAATCGAGGTTCTTTGTACTGAATCGTCTGCCACCTGCATATCCCTTTTCCACGGTCGCTTTTCCGATATCCCTGCTTGACCCTTCAGGTTTTTCAGTGTAGGAGAAAAAAATGATCCGAAAATAACGGGGCCGTTTTGCTTACAGTTTCCATTATTTGAAGGGCATAAAAAACACGCCAAACGAAAAAGGAGACCATCCATGGAAAACGCTAACGAGCCCAGACTCACCAATATCAAGGTAAATCCCGATAATCTTTACAGGGAAGAAACGTTCACAGATCTGACCTACGCCTCCATCCGGCGCCTCACGCCCGTTAAAATTGACGGTTCGGTTGATGAAAGCCGGGAAACTTTTTTCACCGGAATGGCCCAACTCATGTCGCCCAACGGACCGATTCCTGTTCAGTGCATCATTGAAGGAGCCAAAACGCTCAGCGAGGCGGCAGCTAAATTGCCGGATGCCATTGAAAAAACGGTCAAGGAGATGATTGCCGAGGCCAAAGAAATGGAGAGCAAAGAGGCCTCCCGCATCGTTATGCCCGGCCAATAAATTACGAGGTTTAATGATGATTGAGAATACCGTCGCTGCATGGCACAAACTGATCGAATCCAAAAGTGCAGCAGGACTGAACGATATCCTGGCTGAAAATGTTGTCTTTCATTCCCCGGTGGTTCATACGCCGCAGGCAGGAAAGCTCATCACCACGTTATACCTGACGGCGGCTCTGCATGTATTCAACAATGAATCGTTCCACTATCTTCGGGAAGTCACTTCCGGCAATCATGCCGTGCTGGAGTTTCAGACAATTATAGATGGAATCACCATCAACGGTGTGGACATGATTACCTGGGGAGAAGACGGCAGAATTGTTGATTTCAAGGTCATGATCCGTCCGCTGAAAGCCATTAACCTGATCCACAAAATGATGGGGGATATGCTGCAGAAAATGAAATGATCATCCCTTTCATTTTCTTCGATATTTTTTCTCCATCTTTATTTTGAAAGAACATATCATCTGGATTCGTGGCATGTTCATTGTTTTCATCATCACCGGGGCCATTGCCATCAATATGTCCTGATTCTTTTTTGAATTGCTGGTAGACGAATCCCTCCTGATTAGTATATGGAAAATCATGCCGGAAGAAAACGCCTTATACAGACAGCTTCAGATTCAGCTGGACCAATATCCAATCGGATACCCGCCGACAAAAAGCGGCGTCGAAATTGAAATTCTCAGGTATTTCTTCACCCCGATGCAGGCAAAAATTGCTTTGTGTCTGACGCTTCGCTCTATCCCCGTTGGTAAAATCCGTAAAAACCTCAAAGATCAATTTCAAATGGAACTTTCTTCAGAAGAACTCTTTGCAGTACTTGAGGAAATGTTTATGAAGGGGGTCATCAGACGAACGGAAAGCAAAGCCAGCAAGCCGCGATACGGTATTGCCATGCTGGCCATCGGCATGTTTGAATATCATGTCGACGATCTGACTCCCCGGCTTATGGACATGATGCATCGTTATTTCGATGAGGCCTTCGGCGCGGAATTCTTCCGTTCTTCGCTTCCCCAGCTTCGCACCAGCCCGCACCTGAAAGCCATCGTTCCGGAATATATTGTAGACACCTACGATAACATGCGGCACTTCATCACGCATACCCGCGAAACGATCCATGTGGCAAACTGTGTCTGCAAACAGGGTGAAGCCCTGATGGGAAAGCCATGCCAAAAAACGGACAACTATGAAATCTGCCTGTTGTTCGGATCAACCGGTTATGAGGCACGTGGCCGGGCCAGAACCATTTCCAAAGAAGAGTGCCTGAAAATCCTGGACGAAGCAGCACAAAAAGGAATGGTCCTACAACCGGGCAACTCCAGAAATCCAAGTTGCATCTGCATCTGCTGCGGCTGCTGCTGCGGTGTGCTGACCACCGCCAAAAAGCACCCACGTCCTGCCCGCTTTTTTGCCACCAATTATTACGCTGTCATTGATACAGCTTCCTGCACGGGGTGCGGTCTGTGCGTGAAACGCTGCCAGATGGATGCAATCACCCCCATGGGAAAAACCTTCCGGGTGGAACCGGACCGGTGCATAGGATGCGGACTTTGTGTCACAAGATGCAAACCCAAATCAGCACGCCTGATAAAAAAAGACAAGCTGACGGTGCCCCCGATGAACACAGAGATTTTGTATCTAAGTATCCTGATGGAAAAGGCCGGCCGAAAGAAAATGATTGTCAATATGCTGAAACTGCTTTTCGGAAAACCTCTTTGATTCTGTTTCAGGGTGTTAATGTGTCCCCTCTTTTTCCTATGCCAAACCACTTCAAAATTTCATCATTCGCTTCACGCGGATAGGTATGGGAGAGATCCTCGATCATCTTAAGTTTGACGTCTACCCCTGCCTGCTGCAGAAGTCGGCAGGCCTGAACCGCCCGGCCTGCCGGAAATATCCAGTCCTGTACTCCATGCACCCAAAAAATGCGCTTTCCTTTTGCATTTTGCAAATTCACAGGCGGAAGCGCACAGGCTACCGGGACAACAGTGTCACAGGCAATCATTCCGGAAAAAGCCAGTTCCAGCGCAAAGGTTCCGCCATCGGACATTCCTGTAAAAAGAATGCGTGAACGGTCGATGTGGATACGTGAAAAGATATCTTTCAGATGATGTTCCAACAATTTCCCGTCATGCTCAACATTTGTAATCGACCATGTCATTGCCTGCGATGTGGGAGCAAGAAGAACGAATCCCCTGCTGCGGGCTTCACGAATCCAGGTCCAGATGAAATCCCTCCCATGACTGTAACCTCCGTGCAGAGCCACAATCAGGGGAAAAGCCCGGTCCAGCACCGGAGAGCAGAATTCCGGAACATAGAGGGAATACCCGCCCCGGGCGTGAATATTCGGGTCCGTCCCGACATGAAACAGACCGGTTTGCCGGGCTGACGATGGTTTCGCAGGGAAAGAAAAGGAAATGCCGGGCTCTAGAAAATACCGGTTTACTTCGGGGAATACGCCGCAAAGGGCAAAGATTGCTTCCTGGGCCCGATAGTATTTCCGGGCGGCGCGCAGTGCCGCGATAAATGAGGCCTGCAGGTCCTCTGCATCACCAAAACTCCGGATGGCCTGGAGCATGAAATCACAGGCGCGCAAAAGAACCAGACGCGTGCTTTCATCCATCCCGTCTTCACCGGCGATTTGAAGATACCGCTGCACGTCCTGAAGCGGCTCAACATGGACAAACAGCTCTTTCCGGATTTCGGCAAGCACAAGGGGATTCAATCTCCTGAGCGCCGCTTCGAATCCCTGGAAAGCAAGAACCAGGGCCGCTGTGACTGGTTCCGGACTCATGTCCCCGTATCTCCTTCGCCCAGGATGAGATCAACGGCTTTCATCGCTGATGAAAAGCTGATGTCGCCGGAACAGCCGTCACCCCGGACCGTGTCGCCTACAAAATAAAGGCCTTTAACAGTCGGGCATGGAATATCGGGACGGCGAGGCCTGGACTGCGCCGGGGTCAGGACAGTACCGTTCATCACGGAAGCAACCGTTTTTCTTTCCTCGATCACCCGATCAGGAAAATTCGGAAAAACCGCCGAAATTGTATTTTTCAATCTTTTTTCCGCCGCTGCCACAATGCTTTTGTCGCCGTCAAAACCCCAGGGCAGCATGATTCCCCAGGTGGAAAGGTATTTCCCCTGAGGAGTGAAGGTATTGTCGGCGTTGGACTGGAATCGCGCCCATACCGGAACATCCACTCCCAGAACTCCGGAGCGAATATCACTCACCGGACCGTCTGTAATAAAATCAATGCTCAGGCCGGCGCTGTTTTCGATTCTTTGCGCGTAACGGACAAGGTCTGCGGGCAGCAGCGCATTGTCAATGATATCCAGGATCAGCGGCAGCCGGGCGGCAAAAATGACCCTGGAAGCGGCGTAGGTTGCCCCGGCTGTTTTCACAGCCTTCACTGCGCCGTTTTCGGTGATAATTCTTTCAGCTTTCTCATGAAGCGCAATCTGTCCATTTTTTTCAACGTATCGTTTCAGGATGGAAAACAGCTGGATCGATCCGCTCCGGGGTTCACCGACACCGACACCTGCCACGAGTGCCCTCTGAAGAAACTCAATCACTTCACCTGCACTGACCTTTTCTGGTTGGGGGCACATCACCGTCATGCCCAAAAATGGCAGAAATAATTCCACCTCGGGATGCTGAAGCGAAGTTCTGTAAAAATCAAGCAGGGTTTTATCGTACCAGTCCGCAGGATCGGCCTTCCTGATTTTGATGAACAGGACGAGGAGTGTGAGTCTGGCCCCAAATGACAGCATCGGGGTTTTCAGAAATCCTTTGACGCCTTCAGGTCTTTCCCAGAGCCTGCCCTTGAAAATCAGTTTAGCGTCTCCGGAGTGGGGCAGAAAATCGATTTCCTCCCCCAGCCTTTTGAAAACCTCGTTGGCGATGCCTTTCCTGGCAAGCCTGTGTGAATGAGCTCCGTATTCACGGATATAACCACTCTCGTCCCGGCACGAGTGCGCACGTCCGCCGATCATACCGTTCTCCTCAAGTACGAGTACTTTCCGGCCGGCATGCGCCAGCAGCGCCGCGGCGCTCATTCCGGCATACCCTGCTCCGATTACGACCACATCCGCCA
>CAYMYR010000065.1:0-15103 GCA_964394715.1 uncultured Smithella sp. | reverse complement strand
CCGGCCCTCTGAACCCCATTCAGATACGCTACCAGACTGCGCCACGCCCCGACTTGCCTGTATTAAAAGTGTTGAGGTCATTACCATCATCGCTAACCCCTGTCAAGAACAAACAAAATCCGCCATAATCCGGCATGAGATTTTTTGCTTGAACTTTTTATTTGATTAAAGTATCATAACTCCATGATTCATCATATGAAAAACAATTATTCCAAAATATTTCTTTTTGGGCGGGTTGTTTTATTGGCTTTATTTGTTCTGCTTTGCTTGCCTGCTGTCCCCTCCCATGCGGATATTTTCAAGTACGTGGATGAAGATGGCGTGATCCATCTGACCAATGTGCCTTCCAATCCCAAAGCAAAATATGTATTGATCATGAAGGAAAAAAGGATTCTTTTCTCCAGGAAAATCAATGTAGATTCAGCTGCATACGACAAAATAATCCGAAGAGCCGCCGGCAAGTTCAATCTTGACGTCGCCCTGATCAAAGCCGTCATCAAGGCGGAATCCAATTTTAACCATCAGGCCATTTCCCCCAAGGGCGCGAAAGGCCTCATGCAACTGATGCCTCAAACGGCTTCCGCACTGAATGTTGACGATGTTTTTCACCCCGGTGATAATATATTCGGGGGCGCCCGATATCTTCGTTATCTGCTTAATCTGTACAGGGGTGACCTGACTCTTGCCCTTGCCGCTTATAACGCGGGCGAAGGCGCTGTGGCAAAATACAATTATAACGTTCCCCCCTACCCCGAAACACAAAATTACGTCAGGCGTGTTCTTTCCTTTTACGAGTCCTACAGCAAATCATAGTCCCTTCACGCCGGTCTTGTTGTCGATGTAAAGGTACCTTTTGAGTTTTGCCAGTTTTTTCTCCTTGATCCCCTTTATTTCCATCAGCTGTTCCAGTGTCTTAAAGCGCTCCACCCGGCTCCGGTATTCCAAAATATGTCCGGCCAGTTTTTCCCCGATTCCGGGGATCAGAATTAATTCATTCTTTCCGACCTGATTGACATCAACCGGCAATCCAAGAGACAAGCGCTTGACGGCATCCATCTTGCCCACGGAAAGCGTTGGATGATCGTTCTTGGGCTCCAGATTTATTTTCATGGCATTTTGCAGTTTGAAATCCTCGCCAAGAACCCTTTTGGAACCCAGACTGGCCAAAAGTTGCCGCGCAGTCGTGCCTGGACGGACAAAAAATAAACCGGACTTACCTTCTTTATCGATGACTTCAACCGCAATCTTTTCAGAATCGAACGAGGAGAAAAGCGGATATTCAGAATCCATCCGGTCTGTATAAAAATAACAAAAAAAGGGAATAACCGCTAAGATGACGGACACCGCGGCCATTCCCCTTGTCTGACGATCGGATACCATTTTCTATTTATGTTTCTTTTCCAGCTGAAATGCGTCATGAAGAACTGTAATGGCCAGTTCCGTGTACTTTCTCTGGATGACACAGGATATTTTGATTTCCGACGTGCTGATCATTAAAATATTAATGCCTTCATCCGCCATTGTTCTGAACATTTTCGCGGCAACACCGGAATGACTGACCATGCCGACTCCAATGATCGAAACTTTGGCCACGTCATCATCCACTTCCACTTTCTGGGCACCGATATCTCTGGCCGTTGCTTCAACACATTTCTGGGCTTCTTTCATGTCTTTTTTTGAAACCGTGAAGGTCAGATCCGTATATCCCTTTGAACTGGCGTTTTGAATGATCATGTCAACACTGATGTTGCGCTCCGATAACGGCGTAAACAGGCTTGCGGCGATTCCAGGTTTATCCGGTATATGAACAACTGTAATCTTTGCCTGATCGCGGTCATAGGTAATTCCTGACAGTATTTCTCTTTCCATCTCTTTATCCTCCTTGGTGACAAGTGTTCCGCCTGCATCGGTGAAACTGGATTTTACATAAACCGGCACGTCGTATTTTTTTGCCATTTCTACGGAACGCGGCTGTAAAACTTTTGCGCCGGTCATCGCCATTTCCAGCATTTCGTCGTAGGATATTTTATCCAGTCTTCTGGCTTTGGCGCAAATATTGGGATCGGTCGTGTAAACACCGTCAACATCCGTGTAAATATCGCACCGTTCGGCACGAAGTGCTGCCGCCAGGGCCACCGCACTGGTATCGGATCCGCCGCGGCCCAGCGTGGTGATGTTGTTTTCTTCATCCACTCCCTGAAATCCCGCAACGACAACAATCGAGCCTTTCTTCAGTTCCTGCTCGATAGCATGGGTATCGATCATGGATATCCTTGCTTTCTTGAAAGCGGTATCCGTCAGTATTTTGACCTGAAACCCCAGAAAGGATCTAGCCCGGTACCCCATTGAATTCAGAACGATAGAAAGCAGGGTAACGGTCACCTGTTCACCTGTTGAAATCAATGAATCATACTCTCTTTCATCCGGCGACTCCGCAGCGCTATGGGCCAGGTCAATCAACCTGTTGGTTTCTCCGGCCATGGCGGAGAGCACCACAATGACGTCATGACCGGCATTTTTCTCGCGGATCGCCTTGTTTGCAACATTTCTGATCTTTTCAATGTTTGCGACAGATGTTCCTCCAAATTTCTGTACAACCAACCCCATTGTCTAATCCTCCCTCGAGATATCCTGAACCAGTTCACAAACTTTTTTTTCCGTTCCGATGAATCCTATGATTCTCTTGCTTTCATCCACATACCTGAAGCAGACCGACACCACATCGTCAGGCAGAACCTCCGCGATTTTTTCAGCCCATTCAATCACGACCACGCCTTCCCCCGATATATATTCCTCATAGCCCAGATCCTCCAGTTCAGAGGAATGATTCAATCGGTAAAGATCGAAATGGTAGAGCCGGCAACGTCCCGGGTATTCGTTAATCAACGTAAATGTCGGGCTGGTAATCGCGTACTCTTCGCCGACACCAAGACCGCGCGCCAATCCTCCCGTAAAGCAGGTCTTTCCGGAACCCAGCTCGCCTGTCAACGCGAATACATCCCCTTCCCTTGCTTTCCGGCCGACAGCAAAACCGATGGAGAATGTCTGCTTCGCGCTTTTGGATTCAAATTCAACAAGAACATGGTTTTCATTCATTGGATGATCTGCAATTTATCATGAAAAATTTATTTTTCCAGTAAAACCATCGCGGAGGAATATTTTTTTGTATGGGTGATGCTAAGATAAGCGGACGTGATTCCGGCACTCTGATAGAAATCCTGTGCTCCGCCATAAAGCTTCAGCGCCGGCTGACCACTCTGCTCGTTGACCACTTCAATTTCCTGCAGACGGACTCCCCTGCCCAGACCAAGGCTGATCGCTTTCAGGAAGGCCTCTTTGACGGCAAAACGGGCTCCGTAATGAATATGCGCCTGCACGTGCCTCCCGCAATATTCAATTTCCCTATCCGAGAAAACGCGGCATAAAAACTTTTCGCCCCATTTTTGAATCATTTTCTCGATCCGGTCATTTTCCACCAGATCAATTCCCAGACCGTATATCATCAGCCCCCTCTATGCATGAACAATCGCATCGGCCATTGCCGCGACTTTCTTCATTGAAGCCACATCATGAACCCGCACAATGTGGCATCCGTTCATGATGGAGAAGGCAACTGTCGCTGCCGTTCCTTCTATTCTTTCCAAAGGGTTCCCGCCCGTCACTTTTCCGATAAAAGCCTTTCGGGAGGTCCCGATCATGACGGGCAGGCCCAAGGTTTTCAACTCTTCCAATCTGTTGATAATTTTACAATTATCTTCATAGGTTTTGCCAAAACCGATTCCCGGATCAATGACGATCCGTTCCCTTTCAATACCAGCCGCCAGCGCCTTCTCGCAGCGGCTTTTCAGATAACCGGTAATTTCATCCATTAAATTGTCATAGGCAAGATCACCGGTCTGCATGTTTTCCGGTTTTCCCCTCATGTGCATGAGGACCAGCGCCGCATTGGCTTTGCGGACAACAGCGGCCATTTTTTGATCACCTGTAAGCGCACTGATGTCATTGATTATTTCGGCGCCGGCTTCCAGCGCTTTTTGCGCGACCTGTGATTTAGTCGTATCCACGGATACGGGAATCTTCAGATTTCCGGACAAACTTTTAACGACGGGAACAACCCTGGCTATCTCCTGGCGCGCGGTGACAGGTGACGCTCCGGGCCTGGACGATTCGCCGCCGATATCGATAATGTCCGCACCTTCTTCCGCCATTTGCAAACCTCTCTCGACAGCTTTCCGGCAATCAAAATAACAACTTCCGTCAGAAAACGAATCCGGCGTAACATTTAGAACACCCATAATCAGGGTTCTGTCACCCAGGGTAAT
Source organism: uncultured Smithella sp. (assembly GCA_964394715.1). GTDB lineage: Bacteria > Desulfobacterota > Syntrophia > Syntrophales > Smithellaceae > UBA8904. The sequence continues at coordinate 10,781 of CAYMYR010000065.1, read as the reverse complement.
CTTCCTCTTTGATGTTTTCAAAATATGTTGTTTCCGATGAGTATTGTCCAGAAGATACAGGAGATCCGACGCGATGAAATTCAGTCCGAACGGCTGTTTTTCGATTTTTGCGGCAAGAGACCGGATCTGCTTGACGGTTCCCATGATCAAAACATCCGTCTGGTCTACGGAACAGGCGACACTGCCCCGGGCAACCGCCGCATCAGCGCCCAATGACAGCATTTCCTGTTTCAGAATATTGGCCACCCTGCAGGGTTGCCCTGCAAGAAAGATGTTCAGGTGCCTTGTTTTCGGCTCCATGGCGCGGATTCCATAGGGATCCACACCTATTTTCTGAAGAATTTCAATTGCTTCGTCAGAATTTTTTATTTTAACCGATTTCAAAAAAACCCCTATTCGCCGGGCACCGCAGGATGCTCCGGCAAGGCGCTGCCGATGATTTCGTCGATTTCGTTGCTGTTCAGAACCTCCTTTTCCAGCAATTCCTTGGAGAGTCTGTGCAGAATTTCAATATGCTTTTCAAGAAGAGACTTGGCCCTGTCATAGTTGCGCTTAACGACGGCAACCACTTCCTCATCAATCTTCCTGGCAGTTTCCTCGCTGTAATCCTTGTGCGTGGCAAATTCCCGCCCTAAAAAGATCTGTTCTTCTTTCTTCCCATAGCTTAAAGGGCCCATTTTTTCACTCATGCCCCATTCACACACCATTTTCCTGGCAAGATTGGTGGCTCTTTCAATATCGTTTCCCGCACCGGTGGTAAAATCTTTCAACACCAGCTCTTCGGCCGCACGCCCGGCCAGTAGAATGGCGATGTTACTTTCCAGATACTGACTGGGATAGGTGTGCTTCTCGTCAATCGGCAACTGCTGGGTTAATCCCAATGCTCTGCCGCGCGGAATGATCGTGACCTTATGAATGGGATCAGTTCCCGGAATCAGCCTTGCGACCAGGGTATGGCCGGCTTCATGATAGGCTGTGTTGCTTTTTTCCACGTCGCTGATGACCATGCTCCGCCTTTCAGTACCCATCAGAACCTTGTCCTTGGCGAATTCGAAGTCCGACATATTCACTTTTTCTTTGTTGAGCCTCGCGGCGTTTAACACCGCTTCATTCACCAGATTTTCGATATCCGCTCCGGATGTTCCCGGGGTTCCCCGTGCCAACACACCGTAATCGACATCTTCCGCGACAGGCGCCCTGCGCCCGTGCACTTCAAATATTTTTTCCCTTCCCTTTACGTCCGGAAGCGGAACGACCACCTGGCGGTCAAATCGCCCCGGCCTCAAAAGCGCTGGATCCAGAACATCGGGACGGTTCGTCGCCGAAACCAGAATCACGCCTTCGTTGGATTCAAAGCCGTCCATTTCCACCAGAAGCTGGTTCAGGGTCTGTTCCCTTTCGTCATGGCCGCCACCCAAACCCGCACCCCTGTGCCTTCCTACAGCATCAATCTCATCAATAAAAATAATGCAGGGTGCGTTTTTCTTGGCCTGACTGAACAAATCCCTTACGCGGGAGGCACCGACACCGACAAACATCTCCACAAAATCAGAACCGCTGATGCTTAAAAACGGAACATCCGCTTCGCCGGCGATTGCCCTGGCCAGAAGCGTTTTACCCGTTCCCGGAGGGCCAACCAGTAATAGTCCCTTGGGTATGCGGCCTCCCAGACGGGTATATTTTTTGGGATCTTTCAGAAAGTCGATTACTTCCTCAAGCTCGGCCTTGGCCTCGTTCACTCCCGCCACATCGGCAAATGTCACTTTTTTCGATTTATCGGTGATCAGGCGTGCCCTGCTCTTGCCAAAAGACATGGCTTTCCCGCCCCCTGCCTGCATCTGCCGCATAAAAAAGATCCACACGCCGATCAGCAGAAGCATGGGAAACCAGGAAATGAAGATCATATACCACGGGTTTTCTTCAATCGGTTTGGCCGTGATTTTTACATTTTTTGCTCTGAACATGCCGACCAGGCCGTCATCCTTGGGAGCGTAAGTTTTGAAGGTGTTTCCATTGGCCAGTTTGCCCGTAACCGCATCTCCCTGGATCGTCACTTCCGTAATCTCGCCATTACTCAGATGGGTCAACATGTCTGTGTAATTAATATCTTTTGAGCTCGGCTTCTGCTGATTAAACAGTTGCCAAACCAGTAAAAAAACCAGTAGCACCGTCAGGACCAGTGCGGTATTTTTTTGAAACTGATTCAATATTTTTCTCCTTCAAATGAATTATATTGCAATCTTTATAATACTATCCAATTTAACTCAAATATTTTCTTGGACTTTTATCCATCATCCAAGGGGCTGAATTTCCAGAATTAAAACATTTTTTGTCTCATGTGTTACTTTAACTCTTTCGTTTATATGCATGTTTTCTATCCATATTATAGAAATCTCATCTGCAATCAGCGCAATGCTCTCCCGTTCCCCTTTTGGCACTTTCCGGTCAATAAAAAGCTTCTTGATCTTCTGCGATCCTTTTGTTCCCAGAGGCTCAAACCAATCACCGTTTCTACGGTTCCGGATCAGCATAGGTTTTTTGATTTTATCTTCATCAAAAAAAACCCTGTCAACACCATTAAAATTGATGTCTTCGGGAACGCCTCTTTTTGTGGATAATTGAATGTTCCTTTCTTTTAGATCAACCGTTCCGGGAACTGTCAATGAATATTCGTAATGCGCCGATCTCTCCTGAGCTTTACGATCAAGAATGACAACAAAGTCATACTCTTTGTGCACTCTCAGACGATGCGGCAATGTGATCGATTTACCGGTGGGACTGTTTGTCGCCAGATCGACGACCGCTTGAATATGGGAAAATGAAAAGCCACTGCCTTCCGGTGAAAGATTTTCCAGAAGAGCCTTGACAAGCCTGAACCTCAGCGCTTCGTGGAGCGATTTAAAATATTCGGCGGAAAAAGTTACCTGGTTTTCGCGGTATTGAATTTTGGGTGATGTCAGAATCGAGTTCACGTGACCGCTGATCCATTCATCATCACGGCGAACGATCTGTGCCATACGCGCCAGGTTTTGTTCAATCCCGGGATTATATTTTTTTTGCAAAAGGGGAATCAGCTCCCCGCGAAGACGGTTTCGCAAATACACAAGGCTGCTGTTGGAGCTGTCTTTGCGAAAATCAATGCCTGCTTCCTGGAGTGTGGCAGTAATATCCGGCCGCGTAACCTCGATCAGGGGACGAATGTATTTACCGTCCCGAATCGGCAAAAACCCCTTGAGGCCATCCAGTCCGCTTCCCCGCAAAATATTCAAAAGAACAGTCTCCGCCTGATCCTGAAGATGGTGTCCCAGGGCTATTTTGTTCGCCCCACGGTCTGCGGCGACGCTGTCGATGAAACGATACCTTTCACGCCGAAAATAGTCCTCCGGGGACACACCCCTGGGAACCGACGGATCGGACATTTTCCGGGTTAAAAAATCCACGCCGAATTTCTGAGCAAGGCCGCGGCAAAAAACTTCATCCTCGTCGGATTGTTCCTGACGCAATCCATGATTGAAATGAGCCGTGAGCAGTTTTAAGCCATATTGATCGGAAAGCCGCACAAGGCACCATAGAAGTGCGCAGGAATCAGCCCCTCCGGACAGCGCAACCACAACGGTGTCACCCTTCTGAAGCAGATGATATCTTTCTATGGTGTTCTGAACTTTTTTAATCATGATCATTGAAACAGCGTATTGACTTCGAGAAGGCTCTCACAATAAAGATCAGCCTCCATTTTTAAAAGCGCGTTTCTGTCTCCCAGTCCGTTCAGATAGGCGCAGGAAAGAATTCCCGCGTTTTTTGCTGCGGCAATATCGTTGATTCCGTCTCCGATGATTACCGCCTTTTGCGGCGCAACATTGTACTTTTCCAGAAGGTGCTCAACCACACGGCCGTCGGGCTTCTGAAACGGTGTGGAGTCTGCTCCCACGATTTCCATGAAATATCGGTCGATGTGAAGACTTTTCGCGATGGCCAAGGTTAAATGGTGACGTTTATTGGTAAGAATGACTTTCATTTTGTGCTGAAAATATTTCAGCACATCTTCAATACCGCGACAAAGAACGGTGTGATCCATCATATGCATTTCATAATGGCGGCTGAAAATGGTCATGGCCTCTTCCAACCGACCGCTATGATGCTCCCCGATGGATCGTTCAATTAACTTTCTAACGCCATCACCGACAAAGCTGATAATCTCTTCAGGCGGACGGGCTTCCAGCCGCATGGACGTCAGGGTATAATTGACGGAATTGACCAGATCCACGGCGGTATCGGCAATGGTTCCATCAAAATCAAACATCATTAAATCTACTTTCTTCATAAACACTCCTTCATGTTGTATAGCCGAGTGACTGACCAAAAACAAGGTTCTTTATCCGGTTTCAGCAAATACCATTTGACGGCAGGGATCGGATGTGTTAAAAAAAATCAACCGCTTGGATCACGCTCAACAGACTGAGACGGTAAAAGAAATAAACTGTCTGATAAGAGTCTTCCTCACGCTGCGGAAGGCTTTTTTTTTGGAATTTAAGGAAACAGACGGATGAAAAACAAGAAAGCTTTCAAGTTTGCCATTATCGGTGTAGGAATGGTCGGAACGGCCATCGGTTCCCTTTTAAAGAAAGCCGGCCATCGGATCGCTGCTGTTGCCGATCTCTCCCCTGAACATTTAAATAGAGCAAAAAATTTTCTCAGTGCACCCGCCTTCCGGAATCCCGTTCAGGCGGCGGATACGGCGGAGTACCTGCTCATAACCACACCGGATGACCGCATCGAATCCGTCTGCACCGGAATTGTTGCCGCATCTTCCGTCCGCGGGAAAAAAGTATTCCATATGAGCGGGGCGGGAGGTCTGGATCTTTTGGATTCTGCCTGCCGCGCCGGGGCTGCCGTTGCCAGCATTCACCCTCTGCAGAGTTTTTCCTCCATTGAAAGTGCGATACAGAATATTCCCGGCAGCTATTTCGGCGTAACGGCTTCAAAAGGAGCAAAGAGAATCTCAACAGACATCGTACGGGATTTAAGGGGAATCCCTCTTTATATCAAACCCGAGCAGAAGCCTCTTTATCATGCGGCGGCCTGCATTGCATCGAACTACCTTGTTTCCCTGATGAGCGTAGTTGAAGCGATTTATCTATCCATTGGTTTATCAGAGAAAGACGCCCGCAAAGCCTATTTGCCGCTGGTGTATGGCAGTCTGAAAAATATTGAAAAACAGGGTTGCACAAGCGCTCTGACGGGGCCGATTGCCCGCGGAGATTCCGGAACAATCCAGAAACATATTGAAGCCATGGTACGCCACCTTCCCGACCACTCGTCTTTGTATGCGAATATGGGGATGACGGCGGTAAAACTCGCGCGTCAGAAAGGCACCCTGAATGCCGCGCAGGCAAGGGACATTACAGAACTTTTAAAAGGTGTCCAAAAACTTTTGAAGGGAGTTCAACATGAGTACGCACGCTAAAATCAGCCGGAAGACCATTCTGGACATCAAAAAAATGAAGAAGCAGGGAGAAAAAATAGCCATGCTGACGGCCTATGATTTCGGAATTGCCTCGATCCTGGATGACAGCGACATTGACATCCTCCTCGTCGGTGATTCTCTGGGAATGGTTGTTCTGGGCTATGACTCGACACTTCCCGTCACCATGGAAGACATGATCCGTCATACCCAGGCGGTCGTCCGCGGCTCCAGCAAAGCCTTGGTGGTTACGGACATGCCGTTTTTGTCCTATCAGACATCTCAGGAAACAGCACTAGTCAATGCAGGACGCTTTCTGAAAGAAGCCAACGCCCAGGCGGTCAAGCTTGAAGGCGGACGGGAATACGCGGACATTGTCCATAAAATGACATACATGGGTATCCCTGTCATGGCACATCTGGGTCTGACACCTCAATCAGTCAATCAGATGGGCGGTTATAAAGTGCAGGGCAAGAATGATGAAGCTGCCGAAAAGATCATGCAGGACGCAAAAATTCTGGAGGAAGCAGGAGCTTTTTCTCTCGTGCTGGAATGTGTTCCGGAAAAGCTGGCCCAGGAAATTACCGAGGCTCTTTCCATTCCCACCATTGGCATTGGTGCGGGGGTTCACTGTGACGGACAGGTTCTTGTGGTAAACGATATGCTGGGTATTTATGACAGGATGACTCCAAAATTTGTCAAAAAATATGTCAATCTGAATCTGGAAATAAAGAAAGCCGTCAAGAGCTATGTTAAGGAGGTGAAAACAAGCGCTTTCCCGGATGAAGATCACAGTTTTAAATAGGCTATTAGGCTGTAGGCTTCTAGACTGTTACAATATAGACTATTAGGCTATTAGACTGTAGGCTGTTAGGCAAAATATGAGCTATGAGCTCCTGTATCAATAAACTGTTTCAACATGCGCGTGTATGTTACAAGCAGGATATCCGGGTCGACGAAATAATCCGGTCTTTGATCAAAATGATGTTTCACCAGCTGCCAAGCGGCCTTCTCGGCACTGCCTTCCTGACGAAGCGCCAAGAGCAACCTGTCAATCATCTGTTGGGTCGCTTCCCTGCTTCTTGCGATGTAATGATTTGCCTCATCGCCCCGAACGTATCCGTAATGATCCGCGCACAGGATTTCAATATTCAGCCCCGATAGTTTATCCAGGCTTTGCTGATACTGCAGGAAGCTTGACCCGGCGGCAATCACGTATTCGTCACAATAGGGAATGGCCACCGCATCCGACGGAAACAGGGCATTTAACTGCGGAACATAGGCTGAAATGGAACAGGATGAATGCCCCGGCGTTTCAAGGATTTCGATATACCTGTTTCCCAGGTCGATTCGACTGCGTTCATCCAGCTCTTCTCCCTGAACATCGTATCGCCACTGCCAGTCCAGCAAACAAAGATCATCCGCGTTGCCCCGCACTCTGCGGCATACCTTCAAGGTGTAGTCATGGATAATGGAAATCGCTTTAGGATTGCTCAGAACCTGCCATGCACGGGCTGAAGCGTAAATCTTCACATTCGGCCATTTTCTTTTTAAAAAGGGCACGATGCCAACATGATCAAAGTGTGAATGTAGAATGATGATGTGTTCTATTTTACTGACAGATATACCAAAGTCGTTACTCTGCCGAATCAAATCCGGCAGGATATAGCTCATGCCCGCGCTGATCAGGGCTGAAGACTGACTTCCCTCCAGCAGATAGACACAGGATTCTTTCGTGCCCAGCAGCCAGAGTCCTTCATCAATCTGCCCAGGATTATTGCTTCTCATTTTCTTTGTAAAAAGTAATGACCGCTTTTTTACGCAGCCGATCCGTCATTTGAGAAAACATTTCCGCCTGCTTCTGCTGTTCGAGATGCTTTGCTATTTTATCTTTGACCTCATCCAGACCAACCGTTTTCCCGGGATTGTGCCCGAGAACCTGGATGACGTGATGACCGAATTCCGTGGAAACAACCGGTCCGATTTTGTTCTTTTCCTGCGAAAATGCCGCGTCTTCAAATGGTTTGATCGTCTGGCCTCTCTTGATTTCGCCCAGATCGCCGCCGTTTTCCTTGCTGGGACAGTCAGAATTATTTTTTGCAATTTCCGCGAAATCCGCTCCGTCCACAAGCTGTTTGCGCAGGCTCTCTATTTTCGCCCTCTTCTCCGATTTTGTTTTTTCATCATCTTTGGGATCAATCGCCACGAGAATGTGACGGACATGAACAGTTTCCTCCGCTGTGAACTTATCCTTGTTTTCCGTGTAAAATTTACGAATATCTTTATCCGTGGGTTTTGCCTTGTCTCCGGCTTCCAGGTCAACCAGCTTTTTTATCTTTATGCCCAGTGCGATGTCTTCTTTTGAAATCTTGTTTTCCCTGAAGAAATCTTCAACACTTTTATCGGGAGGCAGGTTTGCCTTGAATGAATCGATAGCCGTCTGAATTTCCTTGTCCGAAACCACGATCTTCCTGCTGTTCGCTTCGTTGATCAACACCGTGCGCAGGATAAACTCGTCCATTAACTGCTTTTTCAAACTTTCCTGAATCTCCTTTTTCTTGCCGGCAGGAATCTTTTCTTTCAGAAGATTTAATTTTTCTTTGACCATTTTAGCCAGGTCATCTTTTTTCAAAACAACCCCGTCAACAACCACAATCGCATCTTTGGGAACCGTGGCATCTGGAGCAATGAGATAAGGCGCAATTGCTTGCTTATTCTCGACACCGGGCGTCTCCGCTTGCTCGTTCGTTTGAGCCGGCTGCTGAGTAACCACCTTTTCAGCCTCATCTTTCTTGCTGCAGCCCGTTGTCACAACCAGCACAACGGCAAACAATATCACCAGAAAATTTATCTTTAATAATTTGTCCATAAATATTCTCCCGCAAATTATTGGCAACTGTAAAATATGCACTGAGCTATATGCGAAAGCATCCCGGCAAGTCAAGGGGATTATCCCGCGTCATCGCTTTCGGGATTATGTCTGACTGCGAAGAAAGTTCAGAATGCTTACAGCATCTTCCATTTTCGGAATATCTCCCGCGGAAAAAGAACCGGGATATTTCATGTCTGACATCTCCAGAATATCTTCTAACGCTGAATTCATGCTGACTCTGGGATAAAATTCTCTGGTCAGATAATTGACAAGCTTCAGGGTTTCAAAACCGTCAAACCATCCATGAAACTGCCTTTCGCAGGCCTTCTGATCCTTTACATTGCGGCGGATCTTCGGCCACACCGACAGGAATCCGCGGAACGTTAAAAATGATTCCAGGCCCGGATCAATGTCGCGCGCCATGTCCAGAATCTGTTTTTCTGACAGGCAGAAAGACTGCTGCATCAGATCGATCCATTTTTTCAGGATAAAGAACACCCGTGGATCGTACAGATCATGGCCGAAACTCTCATCACCGGATATTTTTCCTACCGCAGCGCCCGTGCCGAAGGGAACCCTGGTGGATACGCGCGCGGACGGATAGACAACCGTTTCCTGAATCCGGCGGATCGGACCGATTTTGGCCAGCTTGTTGAGGAAATAAAAATCTTCTCCTGCTTCGCGGCGGTTCATTCCCCGCACGGCAAGGTAAGCGTCGGCCCCCGTAACAATCGTCGAACCGATCGAATGAAAGGCAAAGGGTGACCGGGCATATTTCAATCCCAGGACCCAGTAGCGCAGGAATATTTCATAGAGGCAAATCGCCCTCTTTCCGGTCTCCTCCGCGGGTATCAAGTGCTCATAGGAAACAATGCCGCTCTGCGCTTTCCTTGATGACATCGCCGTTCGCACAGAGGTCAGATAGTCCGGTCTGACAATGGTATCGGCATCCAAGCTGATTATCAATCGCGGCTCGTTGACGGAATTTTTCAATACACGCAGTGCTGTATCCATGCCGATTTTACGCGCCATCCCGACTCCACCCGTGCCTTCGGGGGTCTCTAAACCGGGAGATGACGCATCGATGTACGCTATCCTGACTGGCCTTTCTGATATTTTCCGGATTGCAGACATCAAATCCTCCGTCTCCCGGACTTTTCCAAAGGGCCTTCTGCTGATCAATGCGCTGAGAATATCAATGGTTTGCCTGTTGTTGTCTTTGTCGGTGACCGGTGTTTCTTTCCTGTTGTTGATCACGCAGAGAACCAGGGTTTTTTTCAGCGACTCATCGGAGTTGGTGGCAAGTGATGCCAGGGTGGTAAAGATGTGCTCCTTCTCAGCGTAGGCCGGAATCACAACAACCTGATCAATGCCCTCAAGAGAACCGGCATGCATGGTCCAGCGAGGCCCCGCCGCATATTTTGTGAAGTAATCATAGAGGAGTGAATCTTTTTTCATGACAGAACTTTTAAGACACGGCGATGAAGATCAGCATAATTGTCACCGGATATCCATTCGATCTTCACGCCTTTTTTTTCCATCCGCCGAAACCATGTCATCTGCCTCTTCGCGAACTGGCCGATAGCAACCTGAAGTTTGGAAGTCATCTCGTCAAGAGTGATTGTGTTCTGTAAATACATGGCGACGTAGCGGTACTCCAGGCCAAAGCTATCCAACCTCTCCCACGACAGCCCCTGCGAGCGCAACCGGGAAACCTCTTCAATCATTCCCTCATCGATTCTTTTGGCTAGCCGCCGGGCGATCCTCTGCCTCAGGACATCTCTTTCCCAGTGAATGCCAAATATAGCAGCATTTATAAAAGGCTTGTCAAACGATTCGCCAGACGTTTTTTCCCTGGCTTTTTCAATTTCAATTTTTCTGATTAGCCTTTCACGGTCTTCAAGATCGGTTTTGTTATGTAAGGCGGGTTTCATAGACAAAAGTATTTCCTGAAGTTCTGCCTGTGTCTTACCGGCCATTTCATCTCTGAGGCGCCGATCGAGCAAAGCTGACGGAAGATTATAATCGGTCAGCACGGACTCCAGGTAAAGTCCCGTACCGCCGACCAGGACCGGCAGAACCTGATTATGTTGCAGGGAACTGAATATCTCATAAAATTTCTTCTGAAATTCAAAGACATTGAACTCCTGCTCGGGCTCCATGATGTCGATCAGATGTACGGGAACAATCCCTTTTTCCGTGCGGTATTCAGATAAATCCTTGCCCGTGCCGATATCCATGCCCCGATAAACCTGGCGTGAATCCGCCGAGAGGATTTCTCCATGAAGATCCGCCGCAAGCCGGACCGCCAGAGCGGTTTTACCCGACGCGGTTGGTCCCAGAATGACAATCAGGTTTTTTTTCATGAATCTTTTTATTTCATTTCTGTAATGACATTGTAATACATGGTGATTCCAGTGTAATTTCGAAACGTATGATTGAATTCTA
>CAYMYR010000064.1:0-15208 GCA_964394715.1 uncultured Smithella sp. | reverse complement strand
TTACAGGAAGCAAAAGTCGTGGTTAATTATCTTTATACTTGCCGTCAAAAAACTCCATCTAACAAGAAATATTTGAAAATTAGGGAATGATCGTAACTGACTTGTTTAAAATATCAGAAGGATGTGCAACAAACAAGTGAATATGAAATCTTGTAAAGAATATTTCACCCCATTTAATTATTTTCGTTCAAGAGTCATGACAGAGGCCCCTTCCATTTAACATATTGTGAATCCAAAAAAGGTCTACCGCAACTCCAACCATGAAAAGCCGTATAAGGTTGTTCGTGAAATCGTTTGATATACGGCAATATCCTTGCAAAAAAGGTATCAATTTAAGCAGGAATTCAGATTATTGGCGATTGTCGAAGGCTTTACTTAACCACTGTATCATCACCTCAGCAATAACTTGATGACCAATCTCGTTTGGATACCTGGAATCTGATAAAATCAAATCCCTGTGACAGAGATTATGCTCTTCAAGATAACCAGCCCAGTAATGGTCTACCGGAATCAATTCGCAACCTAAATCAGAAGCAACAATCCGCAAAGAACGATAAAAGATGTTTACAGCATCCATATCGTAAGGATCCTCAAAAATGTGGGAAGTAGCCAAAAAGATGACTGGATTGAATCTTGTCCGTGCAAGCCTGATCAACTGAACAAGATTTTCCTGAAATTCAGATCGATAAACACATTGGAAAGCATCATCAACACCAAAATGAAGAAGAAGGATGTCGGTTTTGAAAAATTCTATATCATCGTTGAATGTTCGGATGCCATCAAAAGACGTTTCTTTGAATCTTGATCGGTTTATTACTTCAATTTTTTTATCGAGCAAGTATTCTGTAAGTATATCCGCATAACTTTTTGTCACACCATGACCAGCAGCAATACTTCCACCACGGATAAGCAGTTTCATCAATCTCCCTCTGCCCGAAATATACACCAGCAGGTGAATAAATGGGAAGTTTAATCCAGCTTTTCTTGTAAAACAGACAGGAACGCACAGTCTTTAGGTAATGTATTGATAGAAGGGATTGTGCCACGAATGAAGAGGGCTCTGTAATAGAACTGAACAGTAAAATTCTTTATATTGACAGGCTGTTGCCCAAACGATATCCTTTTAAGTGGCCATTGAATGCGTTTTGTTTCATGAATCAAAGCGCAGCGAAAGATCAGTAATGACAACTGTTTGAACCATAGGCGAGTTTTGTCATTACCTTTCGCAAGCTTTAGATTTATTCAAAACGCTTTTAGGCAAGCGAAAAGGATATTCGGTCAACAGATCGTTGAATTATTACTGCTAAAAGGATTCTGGGAATAAATAAAAACAAAATCCTTCATAAAAAATCATTCGGCTAAACGTGGAAATAGAAGCCCTCTCTCACTTCCCGCCGGCAATCCTTGCCCATGAATCCCTAAGGGCCACCACCCGATTAAAAACCGGCTTCCCGGGTTGTGTATCCAAATCAACGCAAAAATACCCCAGCCGTTCAAACTGATACTGGCTTCCCGGCACGGCATCTTTCAGGCTTGCCTCTGCATAACCTGTCCTGAGAATTTCCAGCGAGCCCGGATTCAGATACTGCAGGAACTCTTCTTCCCCGCCCGGATCCTGAATGGTGAAAAGCCTGTCGTAAAGGCGCACTTCTGCGGTCACGGCATCCTGCGCAGAAACCCAGTGGATCACACCCTGCACTTTTCGTCCGTCGGCCGGAGGTCCGTTTTGGGTTGTCGGATCATAGGTGCAATGCAGCTCGACCACTTCGCCGGCTTCATTTTTTACCATGCTTTCATATTTGATGACGTAGGCATTGCGAAGCCGCACTTCCCGCCCCGGTCCGAGACGATGGTATTTTTTTGGCGGGTCTTCCATAAAGTCGTCACGTTCGATATAGAGCACCCTGGAAAAGGGAACCTGCCTCGAACCGAGCTCGGGACGCTGCGGATGTTTCTGAATTTCAAAATGTTCAGTCCGGCCTGCTGGATAATTGTCGATAACAACCTTCAGGGGACGCAAAACACACATCACCCGGGGTGCTTTTTCATTCAAATCCTCGCGGACGCAGTGTTCCAGCAGGGACACATCAATGAGGTTGTCGTTCTTGGCCACGCCGATTTCGGCACAGAAGTTCCGGATGGCCTCCGGCGTGTAACCCCGACGGCGCATTCCCGTCACGGTGGGCATACGTGGATCATCCCAACCCTGCACATAGTTTTTCTTCACCAGCTCAATGAGCCTGCGCTTGCTTAAAACCGTGTAACTTAAATTCAGACGGGCAAACTCAATCTGTCGCGGCCGGTTTCCCTCAATCAGTTTTTCCACGATCCAGTCATAAAGAGGGCGGTTGTTTTCAAACTCCAGAGTGCAGATGGAATGGGTAATCCCTTCCAGTGCATCGGAGAGGCAGTGGGCAAAATCGTACATCGGGTAGATGACCCATTGGTCTCCCGTCCTGTAGTGAGGTTCCCGCTTGATCCGGTAAAGCACCGGATCGCGCATGACAATATTTGGTGACGCCATGTCGATCTTCGCGCGGAGGGTATGAGCGCCGTCAGCAAACTCACCCTGCCTCATGCGGGCAAAGAGATCCAGATTCTCTTGTACTGAACGGTTCCGGTAGGGGCTTTCCTTCCCCGCTTCAGTGAACGTCCCCCGGCTCTCCCGCATTTCGTCGGCGCTGAGACTGCACACATAGGCATTGCCGGTTTTGATAAGCTCCACCGCAAAAGCATATAGTTTTTCAAAATAATCTGAGGCGTAAAAAAGACGGTCTCCCCAGTCAAATCCCAGCCACCGGACATCGCGGATAATGGATTGGACATATTCCATGGACTCTCCCAGCGGGTCTGTGTCATCCATTCTCAAATTGCAGGTTCCCAGATACTGCGTGGCAATGCCGAAGTTGAGACAAACCGACTTGGCATGGCCGATATGAATATAACCATTGGGTTCAGGAGGGAAGCGTGTGGCAACGCGTCCTTCATGTTTGTTTTCCCGGAGACCTTCATCGATGATGTCCCGGATAAAATCGGTTGGACTGGGGGTTACCGGTTGTGTCATAATGTAAAAAACTCCTTGTACCGCTCAAATTCTTAGGAACCCGTGACACCGAACAGATGCCCCGGAACTATTGTCTATCAATCGTCTGGGATCAAATCAACACCCGATTGCTTTTTTCAGATGATCCATCTCCATGTTTCCGCCGGACATAATCATGACCACTCTCTTGCCGGAAATCCTGTCCCTGATTTTGTAAGCTGCCATCAACGATACGGCTCCAGCGGCTTCCGCCAGATTATGTGTTGTGTTGAGTGCCATTCTAACCCCTTCGAGGATCTCGTCTTCAGTTAAAAGAACGACATCGTTGATGGCGTTTTTCAGGATCACATAGGGCAGATGAAACACCGTTCTTGCAGCAAGCCCGTCGGCAATTGTACGGGCTTCATCCAGGGTAACAATTTCCCCTTTCTTCCACGAATGATAGAAAGACGATGCGTTTTGAGCCTCCACACCGATGATCTCGATATCCGGCTTAATCGCACGTGCGGTCTTCAAAAGCGATGCGCATCCCGCTCCCCCACCAATGGGACAGATAATGATATCGGCCTGGGGCAGGTCTTCCAGGATCTCCAGCCCCATGGTAGCAAGGCCATTTAAGATCTCCGGTTCGTTTCCCTGTTGGACATAATAATAACCCGCACTGTCCACCAATTCTTCGCAGTAGGACTGGGCGTCGTAGAAATCTTCACCGTGAACGATGACCTCCGCGCCATAGCTTTCAATGATTCTGTTAGTCTCCGGATTGTTGTTCTCAGGCACTACCACCGTACAGGGAACATGAAACCATTGTCCGGCCCAGGCCATTGCCAGCCCGTGATTGCCTCTCGTCGCCACAAGGATTCCGGTTTCCAGTTCTTCCCCGGACATATGATGAAAAAAATTCAGTGCCCCCCGAATCTTGAACGATCCGGTCGGATTGTGGTTTTCATGCTTGACAAATGCTTCGCAGCCAAGAAGCCGGGAAAGTTCCGAATAGCAGATCAGATTCGTCCGGTTGAGATATTTGGAAATAACCGCTTTCGCCATTAACGTATTTGCCAGATTGACCTGCTCACTCAGCGCCTCGTATTTTTTCAACATACGTGTATCCTCCTTGAACTTTGCCAGCTTATCTTTTTTACACCTGCTTTTCCACCGCCATCTGAAGGACTTTTTTCTCCCCTCAGGGAGATGGTCATGCCAGGTGCCTGATCATCATTTCCGCATAGCGTTGGGCGGCCCCCATATTGGCAAGAACAACTGCCCTGCCCCGTTCACCCCGTTGCCGGGCGTCCTGCGGATCTGCAAGTATCTGTAGCATACCTTCGGACAACTCCCGGGCATTGCGAATGCGAATGCCGGCCCCGGCATCTTCCAGAAGCGCCGCCTCCTGACTGAAATCTTCCATGGACGGCCCGTAAAAAATCACCTTGCCCCAGGCAGCAGCTTCCAGGATATTCTGGCCGCCTTTCGGAACCAGAGAACCGCCGCAATAAACGATCGTTCCCAGCGAGTATATTTTGAAGAGTTCGCCAATTACATCGACAACCATTACCTTTTCATCCCCGCGCACTCGCCCGTCAAGAATCTCCGTAAAGGTGATGATATCATCCAGTCCCGCCTGGCACAAAACACTGATCACGTCGCTGGTGCGATCGATGTGTCTCGGAACAAGAATTAATCTGAATTCGGGATAACGCGCAAGCAGTTTTTTATAAGCCTCAATGACAGCGTCTTCTTCTCCGGGGTGCGTACTTCCCGCAACAAAAAATTTTTCATGATCCTGGACTCTTAAACGGCCTGCAATTTCTTCATGGAGAGCGGGTGACGCCATCGCTGCCAGGGCGTCATACTTGGCATTGCCCAGAACCTTGATTTTTTCAGTAGCCATTCCAATGCCGGCAATTCTTGATGCGTCAATATCGGATATCATTCCGGCTTCTGCAACATTTTCAAGAATTCTTCGCCAGAAAAATCCTGTCGTTTGATATTTGCCAAAGGAACGTGGGGAAATCCTTCCGTTCACCATCAAAGATGAGATGCCGCGCCTGCTGCAGGCAGCCAGAAAATTCGGCCACAGCTCTGTTTCCACCAGGGCAAAGACATCCGGATGAACAAGATCCAGTGTTTTACGAACAACAAACGGAAAATCCAGCGGAAAATAGATAAAGGCATCCGCCTCCTTGACCAGTCTTTTGGCCATATCCTGACCGGTTTCCGTGGATGTTGAAAAAACAACCTGCACGTCCGGCCTTCTTTTTTTCATGGAAGCAACAATCGGGGCGGCGGCCGTCACTTCGCCTACGGAAACGGCGTGAATCCAGACCCGCCTGCCTTCCTTCAGCCCGGCCAGGATGGCCCCCTGCCTCCCCCCAAACCTCTGGACAAAGCTGTTGCGGTATTTGCCTGTAATCAGCATTTTCAAAGGGAAAAAGATAAGTCCGGGAACAGCGGCAATCAGCAAAAGAATATTGTATAAAAATCTCATGTGCGCATATTCAAATTTTTCTCAAGCCGTGTCAAGCAGAAAGGATAAAGAGGCTGGTAGGCTGGAGACTATTAGACTGCTAGACTGTTAGGCTGTAGGCTGTAGGCTGTAGGCTGTTAGGATAATTTGTAAGGCGCTTTGCGCCCATCCCTTTTCACCTAATAGGCAAATAGCCTACAGCCTAATCGCCTAATTGCCTCTATCTGTTGACAGTTGCAGTGCTTTGGTATATTTATTTAACAATAGAGGAGAAAATTTCATGAAACTGATTGCCCCTTCGATCCTTTCCGCCAACGGAGCAAAACTGGGCGAGGAGATTGCCGCGGTGGAAAAAGCCGGCGCGGACTGGATTCACGTTGATGTCATGGACGGCCATTTCGTCCCGAATATTACCATGGGACCGGCCATTATCGGCGCCCTGCGCAAATCCACCGGGTTGCCGTTTGATGTCCACCTGATGATCAAAAATCCGGACATGTATGTAGAATCCTTTGCCGAAGCGGGAGCAGATTTCATTACCGTCCACACAGAGGCGGCCAATCACCTTCATCGAACCGTGGAACTCATCAAAAAAACGGGGAAAAAGGCGGGTGTTTCTTTAAATCCGGCAACGCCGCTTTCGCAAATTGAAGAAATTCTTCCGGATATTGACCTTCTGTTGATCATGTCGGTCAATCCCGGATTCGGAGGACAAAAGTTCATCAAAAGTTCTCTGGATAAAATCAGGCGGGCAGGTTCGATGATGGCAAAGCTTCCTCAAAAGCCCCTGCTGGAAGTGGATGGCGGTGTCAACCTTACGAATATCGCAGCAATAGCAAAGGCCGGTGCGGATGTTCTTGTCGCGGGAGCAGCGGTATTCGGCACTGCCGACTACGCACAAACCATCACCGCCCTGAAGGCTGCGGCCAATGAAAGTTGATACTTTTTTCCTGTAAAAAAGACGGCGGCCCCCGTTTGAAAGATGGCCGCCGCACGATTCATTCAGCTTTCGTTATTTTTTGCTGTAGTCATAAACACCACGGCCGGATTTTCGCCCGAGGTTGCCGGCACGAACCAGTTTCCTCAAAAGAGGCGACGGCCGATATTTATCCCCCAGTTCCCGGTGCATCCCTTCACAAATCCGAAGCTGCGTATCCAGACCAATCAGGTCACCCAGCGCAAGTGGCCCGATGGGATGATTGCAGCCAAGCTGCATCGCTTTGTCAATATCCTCTGCCGTGGCAAGGCCTTCATCCAGTACAAAGAAAGCCTCATTAATCATGGAGCATAAAATCCGGTTGACGACAAACGCCGGCGCTTCATTCACCATGACGACCTCTTTGCCGATTTTCTTTCCCCACGCCTTGGCGATCTCCACCGTTTCGTCTGATGTCTGCTGTCCGCGAATCACTTCCAGCAGGCGCATCACCGGAACGGGATTGAAAAAATGCGTACCGATAAAACGATCCGGCCGCTTGGTGATCGAGGCCATTTCCGTAATGCTCAAACCCGAGGTGTTGGTGAAAAACAGGCAATGCGAGGGAACGACTGCTTCGAGTTCGGCATAGACTTTCTTCTTCAAGTCCATCAGTTCGATGACAACCTCTACAACCACATCGGCGTCCGCGGCTGCTTCCTTCAGATCAAGAGTGGGTTTGATGCGGCTCAGAATTCCGTCCATCTGCTCTTTGGTGATTTTGCCCTTTTCCATATCGCGGTTCAGGTTCTTTTTGATCGTGTTCATGCCGCCGTCGATGAACCTTTGTTCAATGTCTCTGAGGGTAACGTCGAAACCTGCAGCGGCGCAAACCTGTGCGATTCCATTTCCCATCAGGCCCGCACCCAACACACATATTTTTTTAATTTCCATAAAAACCTCCATGTTATTTATTGTCAAGCGGACTATTCCCGCCTAGAAACCGCAAACAGGCCGAACAAAAAGGACCCTTGAAGAAAATGCGCAGATAGTGTGGCAAAACGTATGGAAATTGTACGTCATCATGCCCAAATCCCACAGCAGCGCAGTAGATCAGCCTTTTCGACAGCGAGTCGAAGATGTTGGACGGTAGCAGACAGACAACACTCAAGTCAAGAAAAATGCCATATTTTTTTATTGATCCAAAAGCGGCAATGTGTAAAAATTCATTATGCATATTCTCATTGACGGCTACAATCTGATCCGGCAGTCCGTTGACCTTAAGCGTTTTGAACGGCAGAGCCTTGAGGCGGGACGCAAGGCCCTGATTGACTGGCTTTCCCGCTACCATCAAAGGAAAGGTCACCGGATTACCGTTGTTTTTGACGGCTGGGTCAGCGGCTCACCGCAGGAGGAACGGGACTATCACTCAGGTATTCAAATCATTTATTCGAGCCGGGGCGTCAAGGCTGACGATGTTCTGAAAAGAATTACGGCCTCCACTGATGAGGAAATCCTTTTGGTCTCTTCCGATCGGGAAATTACCTCTTACGCCACACGCAAGGGCAAGGCCACATTATCATCCATTGAATTTGAATCGATTGTGAACCGGCAGCTGACCGCTTCTCATGTCGACTTTCAGGGAGAAAAAGACACAGACGAGGAAGAATCGGGACACCCGGTTGGCAAGAAAGGCCCCGCCCGCAGGCTGTCCAAGGCCAAAAGACAGGCCCAAACGAAGATCAGGAAACTTTATTAGTACAGGCTTTGATCAAAAAGTTTTCTATAAGCAGCTGCGGATCTGTTGACGAAGACTTCATGGCCCTGTCTATATTGACTAAGTCATCCAGATAATTCACTAAAACAGGATAGGAAAACCGGCTGCAATGGCGAAGGGCATTGTAAATTACAAAGGGATGCTTGCTCAACAGCAGATCTTCTTTGCGTGACACATCGGAAGCGAGGCCGGCCACAACGGGATAAAAGTTTTTCTGAAATGTGCCGTATTCCATATTTGCACTGAATTTGGGAAGTTTGCCGGAACGGATCAGCAGGGATGCCTGCAGAAGCATACGAATTTCGCGGCTGATCATGGTCAGAATCATCAAATGGTGCATTCCCTGGTCAAGCATTGCCTTCAGGGCCAGAAGCGCGGTCTGAGCATTTTTTTCCGCGAGGGCCGTTGTTAAATCGAAAATCGAATCCTCCTTTGTTTTTCCTACGACATCCTCCACATCTTTTTCTTCTATAACGGAACGGTCACCGACGAAAGAAAGGAGTTTCTGCAACTCGTTCAACGAAGGACGTAGCTGAAATCCGGTCTTTTTCCCGAGTGCTATCCAGGCCGAGGGAGCCAGGCTCTTCCCGTTGTGGCCAAGGATTTTCTGGGCTTCAAGTCTAAAGGTTTCTTTCGTCGCCGATTCTCCTTTTATTGAGCCAAAATGAAGGACAATGCCTGCCTTGTCGATCACCTTGAATATTTTTTTTCTCTTGTCAACTGCCTCAGCGGTCAGAATCAGGCAATTCCCTGCCGGAAACCCCTGCTGAAGAAGCTGCTCAAACTGCTCTGAAGGATCGGTAAAGTCACCGGTTGTCCATCCTCTATTGTTGCATATTTCGATCATCCGAGGCAGCCATTTATTTCTGTCTTCGCCCGGATCATCCTCGACCGTCTTGCGCCATTGCTCATCGGTGATTTTCTGCCACCCGGCACCCTGAATATCTTCCCAGGCAAAACCGGACAGTTTCAAAAAAGCCAGGAAATATTTTGCAGCTTTATCGGGATTTGCATCGATGTTGTCACGGATTTTTTGGATCAGAACACTCAGGTTTTCACGGGATTGAAAAATCGTTGTATTTTTGACAACAACAACTTTCGGACCGCCTAAAAGCGACGGCGCGAGAAGATGGCTTTTCAGAAGATCAACGTCTTCATTTCCACCATCAATAAAAAAAAGGCCGAAATCACGGTCGGCCACAGGGATAATCACGTCGAGGATTTGCCGGAGCGCTTCACCAAGCAGATATTCTTCTTCCCCGTATAAAAGATAACAGGGCGCAAATTTCCCCTTCTGTAAGCCGGTAATTACTTTTTCCAGGGTCATCGATGACTCTCTTGGAGAAGATGAATTTTGAGTTTAAATAATGACGTATTTTTTGATGTGCTTGACAACTTCTTCCGGTTCGTCAATCAGCTGAATCATCTCAAGATCAAAAGGAAGGATCATGCTCCTTTGTACCATACTGTCCTTCAGCCAGTCCAATAAGCCCTTCCAGTATTCTGTGCCCATCAGAATGACCGGGAAACTTCTTACTCTCTTGGTCTGGATCAGTGTCAGGGCTTCAAAAAATTCGTCCATCGTCCCATAACCGCCCGGCATAATCACATAGGCCATGGCATACTTGATAAACATGACTTTACGGATGAAAAAATATTTATAATCAAGCTGAAGATTGGCATAGGGGTTAGGCTTCTGTTCAAAAGGCAATTTGATATTCATCCCGACGGATTTACCCCCCGCTTCCGCCGCGCCTTTATTGGCCGCTTCCATAACGCCGGGCCCGCCACCGGTAATGACGGCAAATCCTTCCTGCGCCAAGAGCATCCCCAGCCTTTCAGCCATTTGATAGTAAGGATCGTCCGGTTTGAGGCGGGCCGATCCGAAAATCGTCACGGCGTGATTGATGTTCGAAAGAATCTCGATGGATTCAACAAATTCCGCCATAATCCGGAAAATACGCCAGGATTCTCCTTTGGACAAATCGTCGATCAGGTATTGTTTTTCCATACTGCTTATTCTCCTGCGCCGGGCACACAAAAAAATTAAATATTACCGATCTGTTATTCCAGAAGAAAATTAGTTGCTGCGGCGGCGTTGAACCTTGGCCAGTCTTCGGCGCGCTTCGATTGTTTTCCTTTTCTTTTTGACCGAAGGCTTCTCATAGGCCCGTCTGACCTTCAATTCTTTGAATAATCCGCTTTTCGAAAGTTTGTTTTTCAAAATCTTGAGTGCTTTTTCGACATCATTATCAATAACCTTTACTTCCAATTTTTTTCCTCCTCGTGCATTGTTACAGACTTTATTTTTATATCTCTTCGACTTTTAGACGCAAAAAAAGGGTAGTACGACGCAAGCAAAGATGCCCTGCATCGTCAACTACCCTGAAATTTCCAATAAGTTTAAATCACTCTCCCTGCCTGGAAACCAATTTTTACGGAATTTTAACTTTCCAAATGATTCCCGACGGTTACCCGTTATCAAACTGTTGTGCGTGACCAATGCTTCATTTTGAAAGCAATGCCCCGAACAATGATGCATTCCTATATGCGATCTGAATCAAAATTGCAACAAAAATAAATATTTTTATCTGTCAGCGGTCTTTCCGTATTCACAGCAGTCCTTTTTCGGCTGGTATCAAATTCTTTTTCATATTAACAATTTTCCTGAACCAACAGCAAAATCATCAAGCACATCTGTGGGAAATGAACACGCTTCCGGCATAGAACTTTGATATTATGAATGAACCTGTGTAATGCGTTTCATTTTTCTCTCCAGATTCCAGGCATCACTTTCATATTTCTTAACGAGTCTGCGGGTCAAATCCGCTTCGGCCGGTGTTAATTGTCCTTCCGTGATTTCGATATTCAGTTCATCAACGAATCCTTTTTTCAAAGCAAAACAAAGTTGCTCTGCAGAAACAGGCGATGGAAGCAGCTCATTCACGGCTGTAACAGACTTCTTTAGTTTTGCATGACACTCCGGTTCATCGGACGACAGAATCATGGCGGCTGTTTGGACCGGGTCAAAGTTCATCAGCATGGATCCGTGCTGCAGAAATCCTCCTCGTATTCTTGTCTGCGCGCTCCCGCAGATTTTCCTGCCGGCTGCCATAAGTTCATTGCCGGCGGGGACCGAAAAGCAACATGTGTCGAAGCCTGGCCCCCCGCTTGCCACGAAAGACGCAGATTCAGCCAGATTCGCATCGATGCCCAGACAGGCAAGCCCCCGCAACAGGCAAAGGCTGATGGTTTTATAGGTTCCGGCAACATCATCGGGGAAAAGAGCTGTTGAACCGGCTGCTGCGACAGAATAAGTGATTTCATCGTGGTGATATACGGCCTTACCGCCGGTGATCCTTCGGACGACCTTCACATCCGATAACCGGCAACGCTCATAATTAATCTCTTTTGGTAATTCCTGAAAATAGCCGATAGAAACCGCCGGTCGGCTCCAGCCGTAAAACCGCAATGTTGGTGGTTTGTTGTGATGGATCGTCTCCAGAAGAACAGCTTCGTCAATGGCCATATTTTCACTGGCGCTGTATGACCGGTAATTAAGAAGACGCCAGATCATAAAAGAAATTCAATCAGTTTCCTGCTGCATAACAAAATCGTGATAACCCGAAGCATCCAGAAGATCATCCAGCTGTTCCATGTCGTCCATCTCAATCACAACCAGCCAACCGGTGTCATGAGGATCGCTGTTGATGATGCCGATGTCGTCGTTGATATCCTCGTTTACACTGACAATGGTCCCGCTGACCGACGCAATGAGGTCCACAACGGCCTTGGTGGATTCTATGGAACCAAAAGCTTCATCCCGTTCCACGTAGGTATCAATTTCAGGAAATTCTATCGAGAGGATTTCTCCCAGACATTCCTGGGCGTAATCTGTAATCCCCAGCGTAGCCATGTCTCCATCAACCCGCACCCAGATATGTTCTCGACTGTATAGTAGGTCTTCTGGAAATACCTTCATAACAGAATAACCTCAGAATTTATTTGATGACGATCAGTTTTTTATTCATCTTTGTGATTTTTTCGCAACTGTTTTTTTTCACGAAAACAGTATCCTCGATACGAATACCCCAGCGACCCGGATAATAAAGGCCGGGCTCAACCGTGACAACCATACCGGCTTTCAAAATATCCTGTGACCCTGGAGCCAAACGAGGTGCCTCGTGAACCTCCAGCCCGACACCATGGCCTGTTCCATGAACAAAAAAACGGCTGTACCGGTCCCCCAGAACCCTTCGGACTGCAGCGTCAACTTCTGCGGCAACGGTCCCCTCCCGGATACAGGCGATGGCTTCATCATGGGCCTGCAGCACGGCACGATAAGCATTTTTTTGATCGCCTGTCAATTCCCCAATTGCGAAGGTACACGTTTCATCGGAACAGTAACCGCGATACTTGACGCCAAAGTCAACCACCACAAAATCCCCCGCTTTGATCTTTCGTTTTGAAGGTCTTGCGTGAGGAAGAGCGGCGTTCTCTCCGGAAGCGACGATCGTTTCAAATGCAACCTGTTCGCCTCCTAACCGGCGTGCCGTCGTTTCCAGGTGCAGGGCGGCCTCCTGTTCCGTCCAGCCCGGCCGAATTTCTTTTGAGAGGATGGCCAGCGCCCTTGATGCAATTGCCGCGGCCTTTTTCATTATGAGGATCTCGTGACGATCTTTGTATGCCCTCAGCATTCTTAATTCATCACCGAGCGGAACCAGTTTTGATTTTTTCAATCTTCTCGTCAATGCCTGATACATGTCCACGCAAACGTAAGAAGCCTCAAAACCAATTCTTTTAAGACCTGAATTACGAACCTCTTGTTCGATGCCCTGTATTTTATTGGAATATTGAACAACAGGAATCTGTCGCACTTCCCGAACGGCCTGTGCAGTATAGCGACCGTCAACAAGTAATATGGCACCGTCAGCCCCCACAACCAGAGCACCGTCACTGCCGGTAAATCCTGACAGATAGCGAATATTGCTCATGCAGGAAAACAAAATACCATCAACCTGAAAATCTGGAAATTTATCCCGCACGGAATGGACCCTGGCACGGGTCGTATCATCTGTAATCTGTGGCATGGGCCTTGATCCTTTGAATATTTTTCAGCCATCCTGACAGTGTGCGGATCACATATTCAGATGAAGGGTCTTTGTCACGAACCACTGTTTTTTCTTCCGTCTCTTGAATGTCCTGCTGGATTTTCGCGTCCCGGATTGCTTTCTGAGCGCGATGGAGGGAAGGACTCAAAGCCATGAATTTCTGAAAGCAAAACTGGGAATCCTTTTCATAACCTTTTTCCGCATATAAATTCCCCAGCCGTGTAAGCACCAGGGTCATGTCAGATATTTTCTTTTCCACCGTGAGGACGAGTTCACGGGCTTCATCCATGAGATCCAGCGCAATCAGCGTTTCACCGATCACCGCATAGGCATCGGCATCGGCGGGGATTTTCTTTAGTCTTTCTTCAGCGAGGGCAAGCGCGTCAGGGTACTTTTTATTGCGCAACAACTGATGATACTGCTCGAGAAAAACAAGACGCTCTTTTTCGAAGTTTTGATTTTCCATATGAATCAAGCATTATACAGGACGTGTTGACAGAAAAGGAAATGTCGATGAAAAGCATTTTTTCAACGGATTGCTTCCTGTTACCGGTCACCTCAAGGACTGCAGATACTCTTTTGCCTTTTGTCCAAAAGGCGTCTCCGGAGCAAGCTTCATGACTTGTCTGAATGAACTTTTGGCTTTTTCATAGTCATGGAGCTTTGTATAGGTTTCGCCGAGGTAAAAATGCGCATCATAAAGAGATGGATTTAAATTTACCGATTTTTCGAGATGCACCTTTGCCTCGGAAAAATTCGATTGTTTCAGATAGATTAAACCAATGTTTTTTTCGATCCTCGGATGCAGGCGGCGGGTCGGATCCTTAATCAAGGCCTGCTGATACTGAGACAATGCCTTGCTGTAATTTTTCAGGTTATAGTAGGCCCAACCGGAATTGTAGAGAGCAAGTGAAGGGGTTTCGTAAAGGTAATTTTTTAGCGCTTGATCAAAAGCAGCTATTGCCTTCTCCCATTGGCCCATATCCATGTAAATGACACCGATATAATTATGGGCTTCAGAATAATCTTCTTTCAGGGAGACCGCCTTCTGGAAACGCTCGAGTGCCATGTCTCTCATTCCCCGGCCGTTATAGGCAATCCCCAGATAATAATTTGTAACGGGATCATCGGGGGCATTCCTATCGGCCTCCAGGAGCACTTTGAGCGCGCCGAGGTACTGGCCCGCTTCCAGCAGGGCCAACCCCGTCTTTTGATTGGCTTCGGCCTGTGCTTTTTGCCTGGCAATCGTGGCGCAGGAGGATACCAGCAATAACTGGCAAAGCAGGGCGGATATGACTATTAAATTAAAGCGTTTCATGACCAGATGAGCTCAATAAAAATTGTTATACGCCGGTGAATGTATCGAAAGAATCCCTCCACGCACAACGGCGCAGAGGGATTCCGTTATGTTAACTTCCTCTTATTGCCAGCTTCGGCACTTGTCTACATTATCAAGGCTCGTATCACACGCATCTTCAATTTGACCGGAACCCGCCAGGATCTTCGGCGTGATAAAGATCATCAGCTGCCGTTTTTGCTGTTTGACATTTTCTGTTTTGAAAAGCCAGCCGAAAATCGGTATCTTTAAAAACCAGGGAACACCGCTGTCTATTTTATCATCTTGAATCTTGGACACACCGCCAATAACAACAGTATCCCCATCCGATACGACAACTTTTGATTCCACTTCATTTTTGCGAATGGGCGGATTTCCCTGAAGCTTCTCGCCCTGCGCATAATCGGGTGTGTCATTTGTCGCCTTGATTTCCATGGAAATCCGGCCGTCATCCGTGATTTTGGGGGTCACTTCCAGACGAAGTACAGCTTCCTTGAAAGTTACCGTCGCGGGCGACGTACCGGAAGCGGGCGTCACATAGGGAACATCATCACCCTG